>JBAYRO010000101.1:0-10753 GCA_041676645.1 Burkholderiaceae bacterium
AATCCGCTGTCCGAGATCACCCACAAGCGGCGGGTTTCGGCATTGGGCCCGGGCGGCCTGACCCGCGAGCGCGCCGGCTTCGAGGTTCGCGACGTGCACCCGACCCACTACGGCCGGGTGTGCCCGATCGAGACCCCTGAAGGCCCGAACATCGGCCTGATCAATTCGCTCGCCCTCTATGCGCGCCTGAACGAGTACGGTTTCCTCGAGACGCCGTACCGCAAGGTCGAGGACTGTCAGGTCACCGACGAGATCCACTACCTGTCGGCGATCGAGGAAGGCCGCTACGTGATCGCCCAGGCGAACGCGGCGGTCGACGAAAACCGCCGGATCACCGGTGACCTGGTCTCGGTGCGCAAGGCCGGCGAATCCGAGCTGACCTCGCCCGCCAACGTCGAGTACATGGACGTCGCGCCGAGCCAGATCGTGTCGGTGGCCGCCTCGCTGATTCCCTTCCTCGAGCACGACGATGCGAACCGGGCGCTGATGGGCTCGAACATGCAGCGCCAGGCGGTTCCCTGCCTGCGGCCCGAGAAGCCGCTGGTCGGCACCGGCATCGAGCGTACCTGCGCGGTCGACTCGGGTACCGTGGTGACTGCCGAGCGCGGCGGGGTGGTCGACTACGTCGACGCGAACCGGATCGTGGTCCGGGTCAACGACGACGAGGCCAGCGCGGGCGAGGTCGGCGTCGACATCTACAACCTGATCAAGTACACGCGCAGCAACCAGAACACGAACATCAACCAGCGACCCATCGTCAAGCGCGGCGACATCATCTCGCGCGCCGACGTGATCGCCGATGGCGCCTCGACCGACCTCGGCGAGCTGGCGCTGGGCCAGAACATGATGGTCGCGTTCATGCCCTGGAACGGCTACAACTTCGAGGACTCGATCCTGATCTCCGAGCGCGTCGTCTCCGACGACCGCTACACCTCGATCCACATCGAGGAGCTCTCGGTGCTCGCGCGCGACACCAAGCTCGGGCCCGAGGAGATCACCCGCGACATCTCGAACCTGTCCGAGAACCAGCTCGCGCGGCTCGACGAGTCGGGCATCGTCTACATCGGCGCCGAGGTGCTGGCGGGCGATACCCTGGTCGGCAAGGTCACGCCCAAGGGCGAGACCCAGCTCACCCCCGAGGAGAAGCTGCTGCGCGCGATCTTCGGCGAGAAGGCCAGCGATGTGAAGGACACCTCGCTGCGCGTGCCTTCGGGCATGACCGGAACCGTCATCGACGTGCAGGTGTTCACCCGCGAGGGCATCCCCCGCGACAAGCGGGCGCAGTCGATCATCGACGACGAACTCAAGCGCTATCGCCTCGACCTCAACGACCAGCTGCGCATCGTCGAGAATGACGCCTTCGCCCGGATCGAGCGCCTGCTCGTCGGCAAGCCGGTCAATGGCGGTCCGAAGCGGCTCGCCAAGGGCTCGCCGGTCACGAAGGAGTACCTCGACGATCTCGACCGCTTCCACTGGTTCGAGATCCGGATGGCCGACGAGGCGGTCGCCGCCCAGCTCGAGGCCCTGAAGGACTCGATCGAGCAGAAGCGCCACCAGTTCGACCTCGCCTTCGAGGAAAAGCGCAAGAAGCTCACCCAGGGCGACGAGCTGCCCCCGGGCGTGCTCAAGATGGTCAAGGTCTACCTGGCCGTCAAGCGGCGCCTGCAGCCGGGCGACAAGATGGCGGGCCGCCATGGCAACAAGGGGGTGGTCTCGCGCATCGTGCCCGTCGAGGACATGCCCTACATGGCCGACGGCACCCCGGTCGACATCGTGCTCAATCCGCTCGGCGTGCCCTCGCGGATGAACGTCGGGCAGATCCTCGAGACCCATCTCGGCTGGGCGGCCAAGGGCATCGGCGAGCGGCTCGGGGCGATGCTGCGCAAGGAGGCCAGCGTGGCCAGGGTGCGCGAGTTCCTCACCCGCATCTACAACGAGCAGGGTGAAAAGGCCGATGTCCCGTCGCTGTCCGACGCCGAGATCACCGAGCTCGCGCGCAACCTCAGCCAGGGCGTGCCATTCGCCACCCCGGTGTTCGATGGCGCATCCGAGCAGGAAATCCTCGCGATGCTCGACCTCGCCTACCCGGACGACGAGGAGCGTACCGCCCGCATCGGCTTCAACCAGAGCAAGACCCAGGTCACGCTCTACGACGGCCGCAACGGCGATCCCTTCGATCGCTCGGTGACCGTCGGCTACATGCACATGCTGAAGCTGCACCATCTCGTCGACGACAAGATGCACGCCCGCTCGACCGGCCCGTACTCGCTGGTCACCCAGCAGCCGCTGGGCGGCAAGGCGCAGTTCGGCGGCCAGCGCTTCGGGGAAATGGAGGTCTGGGCGCTCGAGGCCTACGGCGCGTCCTACACGCTGCAGGAAATGCTCACGGTGAAGTCCGACGACGTCAACGGTCGGACCAAGGTCTACGAGAATCTCGTCAAGGGCGAGCACGCGATCGACGCCGGGATGCCCGAGTCGTTCAACGTGCTGGTGAAGGAGATCCGCTCGCTCGGGATCGACATGGACCTGGAGCGCGGCTGATGGGCAAGCATCCATCCGCCAGCGCGAAGTACCAAAGGATCAAGGAGCTGTCATGAAAGCATTGCTCGATCTGTTCAAGCAGGTCCAGGAAGACGAACACTTCGATGCCATCCGCATCGGCCTGGCCTCGCCCGACAAGATCCGTTCCTGGTCGTTCGGCGAAGTCAAGAAGCCCGAGACGATCAACTACCGGACCTTCAAGCCCGAGCGCGACGGCCTGTTCTGCGCGAAGATCTTCGGCCCGATCAAGGACTACGAGTGCCTTTGCGGGAAGTACAAGCGGCTGAAGCACCGCGGCGTGATCTGCGAGAAGTGCGGCGTCGAGGTCACCCTGGCCAAGGTGCGCCGCGAGCGCATGGGCCACATCGAGCTCGCCTCGCCGACGGCGCACATCTGGTTCCTGAAGTCGCTGCCGAGCCGCCTGGGCATGGTGCTCGACATGACGCTGCGCGACATCGAGCGGGTGCTCTACTTCGAGGCCTTCGTGGTCGTCGATCCGGGCATGACCCCGCTCAAGCGCGGCCAGCTCATGACCGAGGACGACTATCTCGCCAAGTCCGAGGAGTACATGGACGACTTCCGCGCCCTGATGGGCGCCGAGGCGGTCCGTGAGCTGCTGCGCACGATCGACATCGACCGCGAGATCGAGACCCTCAAGCAGGATCTCGCCGCCACCGGCTCGGAAGCCAAGATCAAGAAGATCGCCAAGCGCCTGAAGGTGCTCGAGGGTTTCCAGCGTTCGGGAATCAAGCCCGAGTGGATGGTCATGGAAGTGCTGCCGGTGCTGCCGCCCGAGCTGCGCCCGCTGGTGCCGCTCGACGGCGGCCGCTTCGCCACTTCCGACCTCAACGACCTCTATCGCCGGGTCATCAACCGCAACAACCGCCTCAAGCGCCTGCTCGAGCTCAAGGCGCCCGAGATCATCGTGCGCAACGAGAAGCGCATGCTCCAGGAGTCGGTCGATTCCCTGCTCGACAACGGTCGTCGCGGCAAGGCCATGACCGGCGCCAACAAGCGGGCGCTCAAGTCGCTCGCCGACATGATCAAGGGCAAGGGCGGGCGTTTCCGCCAGAACCTGCTCGGCAAGCGCGTCGACTACTCGGGCCGTTCGGTCATCGTGGTCGGCCCGCAGCTCAAGCTGCACCAGTGCGGCCTGCCCAAGCTGATGGCGCTCGAGCTGTTCAAGCCCTTCATCTTCAACAAGCTCGAAACGATGGGCGTGGCAACGACCATCAAGCAGGCCAAGAAGTTCGTCGAGAACCAGGAGCCGATCGTCTGGGACATCCTCGAGGAAGTCATCCGCGAGCACCCCGTGATGCTCAACCGGGCGCCGACGCTGCACCGGCTCGGCATCCAGGCCTTCGAGCCGGTCCTCATCGAGGGCAAGGCGATCCAGCTGCATCCGCTGGTGTGCGCCGCGTTCAACGCCGACTTCGACGGCGACCAGATGGCGGTCCACGTGCCGCTCTCGCTGGAGGCCCAGCTCGAGGCGCGCACCCTGATGCTCGCCTCGAACAACGTGCTGTTCCCGTCCAACGGCGAACCCTCGATCGTGCCCTCGCAGGACATCGTGCTGGGCCTGTACTACGCCACGCGCGAGAAGGTCAACGCGCCCGGCGAGGACATGATGTTCGCCGACATCAAGGAAGTGCAGCGCGCCTACGACAACGGCCAGGTCGAGCTCGGCACCCGGATCGTGGTCCGGCTGGTCGAGTACGAGCGCAACCGCGAGCTCGAGGGCGAGTTCACCGCCCGGCCGCTGCGGGTCACGACCACCGTCGGGCGCGCCCTCATCTCCGAGATCATGCCCAAGGGCCTGCCGTTCGAACTGATGAACAAGGCCCTCAAGAAGAAGGAGATCTCGCGCCTGATCAACGCGTCCTACCGTCGTTGCGGCCTGCGCGACACGGTCATCTTCGCCGACCAGCTGATGCAGTACGGCTTTCGCCTGGCGACTCGCGCGGGCATCTCGATCGCGATCGACGACATGCTGGTGCCGCCCCAGAAGGAGCCGATCCTCGTCGCGGCCGAAACCGAGGTCAAGGAGATCGAGCAGCAGTACACCTCGGGCCTGGTCACCCAGGGCGAGCGCTACAACAAGGTGGTCGACATCTGGGGCCGCGCCGGTGACCAGGTCGGCAAGGCCATGATGGAGCAGCTCGCGACCGAGGAGGTGGTCACCCGCAAGGGCGAGCAGAGCCGCCAGGAGTCGTTCAACGCGATCTACATGATGGCCGACTCGGGCGCCCGGGGTTCGGCCGCCCAGATCCGCCAGCTGGCGGGCATGCGCGGCTTGATGGCCAAGCCCGACGGTTCGATCATCGAGACCCCGATCACGGCGAACTTCCGTGAAGGGCTCAATGTCCTGCAGTACTTCATCTCGACCCACGGCGCCCGCAAGGGCCTGGCCGACACGGCGCTCAAGACGGCCAACTCCGGCTACCTGACCCGCCGGCTGGTCGACGTCACCCAGGACCTGGTCGTCACCGAGGATGATTGCGGCACCGACAACGGTGTCGCGATGCGCGCCCTGATCGAGGGTGGCGAGGTCATCGAGGCCCTGCGCGACCGGGTTCTCGGGCGCGTGACCTCGCACGAGGTGGTGAACCCGGAAACTCAGGAGACCCTGTTCGAGGCGGGCTTCCTGCTCGACGAGGACGCGGTCGACGCGGTCGAGCACCTCGGCATCGACGAGGTCCGGGTCCGCACGCCGCTCACCTGCGCCACCCGCTACGGGCTGTGCGCCAAGTGCTACGGGCGTGACCTCGGTCGGGGTTCGCTGGTCAACGTCGGCGAGGCGGTCGGCGTGATCGCCGCCCAGTCGATCGGCGAGCCGGGTACCCAGCTGACGATGCGGACCTTCCACATCGGCGGCGCGGCCTCCCGGACGGCGGCGGTCAGCGCCGTCGAGGCCAAGTCGAACGGCACGGTGCGCTTCACCTCCTCGATGCGCTACATCACCAACGCCAAGGGCGAACAGGTGGTCATCTCCCGTTCCGGCGAGCTGCTGGTGGTCGACGATGTCGGCCGCGAGCGCGAGCGCCACAAGGTTCCCTACGGCGGCACCCTGCTGGCGCTCGACGGCAAGCAGGTTCGCGCCGGCACCCAGCTGGCGACCTGGGATCCCATGACCCGCCCGATCATCACGGAGTACGGCGGCACGGTGAAGTTCGAGGGTATCGAGGAAGGCACCACGGTCGCCAAGCAGATCGACGACATCACCGGCCTGTCGACTCTCGTCGTCATCGATCCGAAGCGGCGCAGCTCGGGAGGCAAGAGCCTGCGCCCGCAGATCAAGCTGCTCGCGGAGAACGGCGAGGAGGTCAAGATCGCGGGCACCGATCACTCGGTGACGGTCAGCTTCCCGATCGGGGCGCTGATCACCGTGCGCGACGGCCAGCAGGCCGGCGTGGGCGAGGTGCTGGCGCGCATCCCGACCGAATCCCAGAAGACGCGGGACATCACCGGCGGCCTGCCGCGGGTGGCCGAGCTTTTCGAGGCGCGCTCGCCCAAGGACGCCGGCATGCTCGCCGAAGTCACCGGCACCGTCTCCTTCGGCAAGGACACCAAGGGCAAGCAGCGCCTGGTCATCACCGACCTCGACGGCAACGCCCACGAGTTCCTCATCTCCAAGGACAAGAACGTCCTGGTGCACGACGGCCATGTCGTCAACAAGGGTGAGCTCATCGTCGACGGCGCGGCCGATCCGCACGACATCCTGCGACTGCTCGGCATCGAGGCGCTGGCGCGCTACATCGTCGACGAGGTCCAGGACGTCTACCGGCTGCAGGGCGTGAAGATCAACGACAAGCACATCGAGGTGATCGTCCGCCAGATGCTGCGTCGGGTGCAGATCGTCGATCCGGGCGACACCCCGTTCATCACCGGCGAACAGGTCGAACGCTCCGAGATGCTCGACGAGAACGACCGGGCGGTCGCGGCCGACAAGGTTCCGTGCACCTACATCAACCTGCTGCTGGGAATCACCAAGGCTTCCCTGTCGACAGACTCGTTCATCTCGGCCGCCTCCTTCCAGGAGACGACCCGGGTCCTGACCGAGGCGGCCATCATGGGCAAGCGCGACGACCTGCGCGGACTGAAGGAGAACGTCATCGTCGGCCGGCTGATCCCGGCCGGCACCGGCCTCGCCTTCCATCGTGCCCGTCACGCCAAGGAGCAGGTCGAGGCCCAGGAACAGGCTGCGATCGCGGCCGCCGAGGCCCTGTTCTCGGATGCCCCGGCGACCGAGCAGGTCACCGAGGATGGCGCGGATCCGTTCGGTCCGGCGGGCCTGCCGTCCGAGGGCGGCGAGGAGTGAGGAACCGCGGACGGGCCGGGCGGCCCGTCCGCATGCTTCGCGAGCCCCTGGTCCCGGCTTCCGGCCGTCTCCAGGGGCAACGTCGTTGTTGCGGCAGCGCAGCGCGGCGGCTATACTAGCTGGCTTTTCCGCGGCGCTCGCGCTGGCGGAGCCGTTTTTGAATCATCGCGATCCGGCTGAATCATCGCGATCCGGCGGATTAATCCACCGGGTGCGGATCGCTTAACGACCGGAGCGTCGCAGGACGCCGTCAGGTTTCAGGAAGCCCAGGATGCCTACCGTCAACCAGCTCGTGCGACATGGTCGTGAAACGGCCCTGATCAAGAGCAAGAGCCCGGCGCTGCAGGACAGCCCGCATCGTCGCGGGGTCTGCACGCGCGTCTACACCACGACCCCGAAGAAGCCGAACTCGGCCTTGCGCAAGGTGGCGAAGGTTCGCCTCACCAACGGCTTCGAGGTCATCAGCTACATCGGCGGCGAGGGCCACAACCTGCAGGAGCACTCGGTCGTGCTGATTCGCGGTGGCCGCGTCAAGGACCTGCCGGGCGTGCGCTACCACATCGTGCGCGGCTCGCTCGACCTCCAGGGTGTCAAGGACCGCAAGCAGGCGCGGTCGAAGTACGGGGCCAAGCGCCCCAAGAAAGCCTGATTGCGGCTTCGCCTTCGGCCGCATGACTGCGTTGGGTCGCCTTGCCGTGCTGGCGCACTGTCTGCGGCACCCCCGCAGCGGCCGCGCTGGCAGGCGCGGCCGGTCTTGCCGGCGCGAAGCAGTGCTTCGCGAATTCCCGGCTCGACTCCTGCGGCCGAATCCGGGGCCGCAATCGGGTGCGGGAAGGCAAGGCGGTCCGGTCGTAGCCGGGCTTGAGTGAAGGAAGGGCGCCGATGCGGCGTCCTGTACGAGGGATCGGGGGCGCGACCGCATCGGTTCGCGCTCTTGTTTTTGACGATTCGCCGGGTGGCCGGGATCGTCAGTAAGCGGCAATCCCCGCGCCGGCCCGATGGGCGGGTCGGGCGAGTCGGGTTGCCAGGCCAGGTGGCCGAGCGTGCGAGCGCCGGCCGGCCAGCTGAAGAATGAGGTGATCAATGCCGCGTCGTCGCGAAGTTCCCAAGCGCGAGGTCCTGCCGGACCCGCTCTATGGCAGTGTGGATGTCTCGAAGTTCGTCAACGTCCTGATGCTCGATGGCAAGAAGGCCGTCGCCGAGCGCATGCTCTACGGCGCTTTCGAGCAGATCAAGTCGCGTTCCGGCAAGGATCCGGTCGAGGTCTTCAACCAGGCGCTGCAGAACTGCCGCCCCATGGTCGAGGTCAAGAGCCGTCGGGTCGGCGGCGCGAACTACCAGGTTCCGGTCGAGGTTCGGCCGATCCGGCGTTCGGCGCTGGCGATGCGCTGGCTGCGCGAGGCGGCCAAGAAGCGCGCCGAGAAGTCCATGGGCCAGCGACTGGCCAACGAACTGATGGAAGCTGCCGAGAATCGTGGCGGCGCCGTGAAGAGGCGCGACGAGATCCACCGGATGGCCGAGGCCAACAAGGCCTTCTCGCACTTCCGCTTCTGATTCCGACATACCGCCCCTGACCGGGGCACCAGGGATTCACGAGATCCAGGAAGGCTGAACTATGGCTCGCAAGACACCCCTCGAGCGCTACCGCAACATCGGTATCTCCGCTCATATCGATGCCGGCAAGACGACCACGACCGAGCGCATCCTGTTCTACACCGGCGTGAACCACAAGCTCGGTGAGGTTCATGACGGCGCCGCCACCACCGACTGGATGGAGCAGGAGCAGGAGCGCGGCATCACGATCACCTCGTCGGCGGTGACCTGCTTCTGGAAGGGCATGGACCTGTCGATGCCCGAGCACCGGATCAACATCATCGACACCCCGGGGCACGTCGACTTCACCATCGAGGTCGAGCGCTCGATGCGGGTGCTCGACGGCGCGTGCATGGTCTATTGCGCGGTCGGCGGCGTGCAGCCCCAGTCCGAGACCGTCTGGCGGCAGGCCAACAAGTACCGCGTGCCGCGGCTCGCCTTCGTCAACAAGATGGACCGTACCGGCGCGAACTTCTTCAAGGTCTACGAGCAGATGCGCGCGCGCCTGCGGGCCAACCCGGTTCCGATCGTCGTGCCGATCGGTGCCGAGGAGAACTTCAAGGGCGTTGTCGACCTCATCAAGATGAAGTCGATCATGTGGGACGAGGGCTCGCAGGGCATGCGGTTCGAGTACGGCGACATCCCGGCCGACCTCGTCGAGACCTGCGAGAAGTGGCGCGAGAACATGGTCGAGGCGGCCGCCGAGGCCGACGAAGAGCTGATGGACAAGTACCTCGAGGAAGGCGACCTTTCCGAGGAGCTCATCCAGCGCGGCCTGCGCAAGCGCACGATCGCCAGCGAGATCCAGCCGATGATGTGCGGCACCGCCTTCAAGAACAAGGGCGTGCAGCGCATGCTCGACGCGGTGATCGAGTTCCTGCCCTCGCCGGCGGACATCCCGCCGGTCGGTGGTCATGACGAAGACGGCGCGGAAGTGCTGCGTCGCTCCGAGGACGACGAGAAGTTCTCGGCGCTCGCGTTCAAGCTGATGAGCGATCCCTTCGTCGGCCAGCTGACCTTCATCCGGGTCTTCTCGGGCGTGCTCAAGTCGGGCGACACCGTGCTCAACTCGGTCAAGGGCAAGAAGGAGCGCATCGGGCGCCTGCTGCAGATGCGCGCCAACGACCGCGAGGAGATCAAGGAAGTCCGGGCCGGCGACATCGCCGCCTGCGTGGGTCTCAAGGAGATCACCACCGGCGAGACCCTGTGCGACCCCGACGCGCCGGTCATCCTCGAGCGCATGGAGTTCCCCGAGCCGGTCATCTCGCAGGCGGTCGAACCCAAGACCAAGGCCGACCAGGAGAAGATGGGCATCGCCCTGTCGCGCCTCGCCCAGGAAGACCCGTCGTTCCGGGTCCGCAGCGACGAGGAAAGCGGCCAGACGATCATCTCCGGCATGGGCGAGCTCCACCTCGAGATCCTGGTCGATCGCATGAAGCGCGAGTTCGGCGTCGAGGCGTCGGTCGGCAAGCCGCAGGTCGCCTATCGCGAGACGATCCGCAAGACCGTCGACGAGGTCGAGGGCAAGTTCATCAAGCAGTCCGGTGGTCGCGGCCAGTACGGCCACGTCGTGCTCAAGATGGAGCCGCTCGAGCCGGGCGGCGACAACTTCGAGTTCGTCGATGCGATCAAGGGCGGGGTCGTGCCGCGCGAGTACATCCCCGCGGTCCAGAAGGGCATCGAGGACACCCTGCCGGCCGGCGTGCTGGCGGGCTTCCCGGTGGTCGACGTCAAGGTCACCCTGCACTTCGGTTCCTACCACGACGTCGACTCGAACGAGAACGCGTTCCGGCAGGCTGGATCCATCGCCTTCAAGGAAGGCATGCGCCGGGCGAGTCCGGTGCTGCTCGAGCCGATGATGGCGGTGGAAGTCGAAACACCCGAGGACTACGCCGGCACGGTGATGGGCGACCTGTCCTCGCGGCGCGGGATGGTCCAGGGCATGGAGGAGCTGGCCGGGGGCGGCAAGACGATTCGCGCCGAGGTGCCGCTGGCCGAGATGTTCGGCTATGCGACCACGCTGCGCTCGCTCACCCAGGGCCGTGCGACCTACACCATGGAATTCAAGCAGTACGCCGAGGCCCCGAAGAACGTCGCCGATGCGGTGATTACCGCTCGGTCGAAGTGACGCGGCGGATCCCGGAACCTGTCGAGCATCTACTGAATCTGGAGCGGAACAATGGCAAAAGGCAAATTCGAGCGGACGAAGCCGCACGTGAACGTTGGGACGATTGGTCACGTGGACCATGGCAAGACGACGCTGACGGCGGCGATCACGACGGTGCTGTCGAAGCAGTTTGG
>JBAYRO010000102.1:0-10696 GCA_041676645.1 Burkholderiaceae bacterium
CGTCCGGGAACTGCGCAACGTGCTCGAGCGCGCCTGCTCCTTCTGGGACGGCCTGCGCCTGAGCGCCGACGCCGTCGCCGCCGCCCTCCCGCCCGGCGCCGTAATGGGGTCAGACTCGATTTCACACGAGCCGATAGCGCATTCCGTAGCGGTAATGGTGTCTGACCCCATTACCGAAGTGCCCCCGGAAATGGTGTCTGACCCCATTTCGGTAGAGGCCGAGCCCCTGCCGCTGGCCGAGCAGATCGCCCGGCTCGAGCGCAGCGCGATCGATGCTGCGCTGAGGGCATGCGGCGGCAACCGGGCCCAGGCTGCCCGGCGCCTCGGCATCGCCCGCGCCACCCTCTACCAGAAGCTCGCCGCCTGGCCGGATCTCGGAGCCGACGCGAAACCAGAAGCCGAAGCGAAACCGGAAGCCGACGACGGGCAGCGAACCTGATTCCTCGGTCGTCGCCGCCGTCTTCGCGAAGTGGCCGGAGATCGGACATTCGAGGCGGCCAGCGGGCGAATTGTCCGAAAAACGGACACTCCGGATTCGCCGATCGTCCGGAATCCGGACATCGCCTC
Source organism: Burkholderiaceae bacterium (assembly GCA_041676645.1). Lineage (GTDB taxonomy): Bacteria > Pseudomonadota > Gammaproteobacteria > Burkholderiales > Burkholderiaceae_E > JAMLIN01. The sequence continues at coordinate 568 of JBAYRO010000102.1, forward strand.
GGCGCCGGCCGGTAGCTGCATCCGGCAAATCCCCGCAAGCCATTGATAAGCAAGGGACAAGGTCCGCCACCTGGCGACTGGCACGGACGTTGCAATCCTCGGGGCTGCCCGGCCATGCCGGCGGATCCACCCAGAGGAGACTTTTCCATGCGCAACACCTCATTGCTCGGCAGGACCCTGCGCCTTGCGCTGCCCGCCGCCGCCGTGCTTGCCTTCGCCGCCGGCCCGGCTGCCGCTGCCGATGAAATCCGGATCGGCCACATCTACTCGCAGAGCGGCCCGCTGGAGGCCTACGGCAAGCAGACCGCCGTCGGCTTCAACATGGGCCTCGAATACGCCACCGGCGGCACCATGATGGTCAACGGCCGCAAGCTGGTCGTGCTCGAGAAGGACGACAAGGGCAAGCCCGACGAAGGCAAGGCGCTGCTCGCCGAGGCCTATGGCGACGACAAGGTCGACCTCGCGGTCGGGCCGACTTCATCCGGCGTGGCGCTGGCGATGCTGCCGGTGGCCGAGGAATACGAGAAGATCCTGCTGGTCGAGCCGGCGGTGGCCGACGCGATCACCGGCGAGAAGTGGAATCGCTACATCTTCCGCACTGGCCGCAACTCCTCGCAGGACGCGATCTCCAATGCGGTCGCGCTCGACGAGGAGGGCATCTCGATCGCCACGCTCGCGCAGGACTATGCCTTCGGCCGTGACGGCGTCGCCGCCTTCAAGGCAGCGCTCGAGAAGGCCGAGATCGTCCACGAAGAGTACCTGCCGGTGCAGACGACCGACTTCACCGCCGGCGCCCAGCGCCTGTTCGATGCGCTCAAGGACAAGCCCGGTCGCAAGGTGATCTTCATCATCTGGGCGGGCGGCGGCAATCCGTTCAAGATCGGCGACCTCGATCCGGGTCGCCATGGCATCGAGGTTTCGTCGGGCGGCAACATCCTGCCCGCGCTCGCCGCCTACAAGGCCTTCCCCGGCATGGAAGGCTCGATCTACTACTACTACGAGATCCCGAAGAACCCGGCCAATGAATGGCTGGTGACCGAGCACGAGAAGCGCTACCAGTCGCCGCCGGACTTCTTCACCGCCGGCGGCATGTCGGCGGCGATGGCGGTGGTCGAGGCGCTCGAGCAGACCGGTGGCGATACCGACACCGAGAAGCTCATCGAGACGATGGAAGGCATGTCCTTCGAGACTCCCAAGGGCACGATGACCTTCCGCCCGCAGGACCACCAGGCGATGCAGTCGATGTATCACTTCAAGATCAAGGTCGATGCGGACAAGGCCTGGGCCGTGCCCGAGCTGGTGCGCGAGATCAAGGCCGACGAGATGGACGTCCCGGTCAAGAACAAGCGCTGATCGCCGCTGGCGCCGCTGGGGGAAAGATGACGCCTTCGCTCGAGACCGTCGGCCTGACGATCCGCTTCGGCGGCCACGTCGCGGTCGACCAGGTCAGCTGCGCCTTCCATCCGAGCCAGCTGACCTCGATCGTCGGTCCCAACGGCGCCGGCAAGACCACCTACTTCAACCTGATCTCCGGGCAGTTGCGCGCCAGCGCCGGCAAGGTCCTGCTGGACGGGCGCGACATCACCGGCCTGGGCGCCCCGAGGCGCACCCGCCTCGGGCTGGGCCGGGCCTTCCAGCTCACCAACCTGTTCCCGCAGCTCACTGTGATGGAAAACGTGCGCCTCGCGGTACAGGCGCGCCGCGGCATCGGCCTGGACATGCTGTCGATCTGGTCGAGCCGGCGCTCGCTCATCGAGGAAGCCGACGCGATCCTCGAGCGCATCCGCCTGACCGCGCGGCGCGACGAGCCGGCCGCGGCGTTGCCGCACGGCGACCAGCGCAAGCTCGAGGTCGGCATCCTGCTCGCGCTCGAACCGTCCGTCTTCATGTTCGACGAGCCGACCGCGGGCATGAGCGTCGACGAGGTGCCCGTCATCCTCGACCTGATCCGCGAGGTGCGCAGCGACCCGAGCCGCACCGTGCTGCTCGTCGAGCACAAGATGGACGTGGTGCGCGAGCTGTCGGACCGGATCATCGTGCTGCACAACGGCCGGCTCGCGGCCGATGGCGAGCCCGCCGAGGTGATCGCCTCGCCCGTGGTGCAGCAGGCCTATCTCGGCGTGGAGCCGGCCGAGGAAACTTGATGAGAAACCTGCTCACCCTCGCCGGCGTGCACACCCACATCGGCGCCTACCACATCCTGCACGGCGTCGACCTGCAGGTGCCAGAGGGCGGCACCACCATGCTGCTCGGGCGCAATGGCGCCGGCAAGACCACCACTCTGCGCACGATCATGGGCCTGTGGAAGCCGTCGCAGGGCCGGATCGTCTTCGACGATGCCGACATCGGCGCCCGGCCCACCCCGGACATCGCCGGCCTGGGCATCGCCTATGTGCCCGAGAACATGGGCATCTTCGCCGATCTCACGGTGCGCGAGAACATGGCGCTCGCCGCCCGCTCGGCGCCCTCCATCGAGGCGGTCGATCGCGAGCGGCTGCGTTGGATCTTCGACCTGTTCCCGGCCCTCGAGAAGTTCTGGCACCACCCGGCGGGGCTGCTCTCGGGTGGCCAGAAGCAGATGCTGGCGATCGCCCGCGCGATCATCGAACCGCGCCAGCTGCTGCTGATCGACGAGCCGAGCAAGGGCCTGGCGCCGGCGATCGTGCAGAACCTGATCGCCGCGCTGCGCGAGCTGCGCGCCTCGCGCACCACCATCCTGCTGGTCGAGCAGAACATCGGCTTCGCCCGGCGTCTGGGCGACACCGTCGCGGTGATGGACGACGGCCATGTGGTGCACGCCGGTTCGATGGCCGAGTTCGCCGAGGACGAGCCCTTGCAGCAGCGCCTGCTCGGGCTGTCGCTGGCATCGCATCACTGACGAGGACACGATGAGCACCGACGACCCGGCCATCGTGCCGCCGACCCGCTCCGCGCCGACAGGGATCCAGGGCTCGACCCCGGTTGCGACCGATCCGGCGCGGATCTCGCCCGCCCGCGACTGGACGCCGGTGCTGCTGGTCCCGGTGCTCATGCTGGTGATGCTGCCCTTGATCGGCAGCGCCTCGAGCTGGCTGACCCTGAGCGTCGCCGGCCTCGCGATGGGCCTGATCATCTTCGTGATCGCCTCGGGCCTGACCCTCGTGTTCGGCCTGATGGACGTGCTGAACTTCGGCCACGGCGTGTTCATCACTCTGGGAGCCTTCGTCGCCACCTCGGTGTTCGCGCCGCTGGCGGGCCTGACCATCGCCGATTCGCTGCTGCTCAACCTCGTCGCCATGTTCGCCGCGATGCTGGTCGCGATGGCCGCCGCCGGCGCGCTCGGCGTCGCCTTCGAGCGCTTCATCGTCGCCCCGGTCTACGGCCAGCATCTCAAGCAGATCCTGATCACCATGGGCGGCATGATCATCGGCCAGGAGCTGATCAAGGTGATCTGGGGGCCGGATGCGATCCCGCTGCCCCTGCCCGCCGCGATGCGCGGCTCGATCTTCATCGGCGATGCCGCGATCGAGAAGTACCGCCTGATCGCGGTGGTGATCGGCTTGCTCATCTTCCTGCTGATGCTCTGGTGCCTCAATCGCACCAAGGCCGGCCTGCTGATCCGCGCCGGGGTCGAGGACCGCGAGATGGTCGAGAGCCTCGGCTACCGGATCCGGCGGCTCTTCGTCGGCGTCTTCGTGGCCGGCTCGGCGCTGGCCGGCCTGGGCGGCGTGCTCTGGGGCATGTACCAGCAAAGCGTCGATCCGCTGATCGGCGCGCACGTGAACATCCTGCTGTTCATCGTGATCATCATCGGCGGCCTGGGCTCGACCGCGGGCTGCTTCATCGGGGCGCTGCTGGTCGGCCTGGTCGCCAACTACACGGGCTTTCTCGCGCCCAAGGTGGCGCTGTTCTCCAACATCGGCCTGATGGTGCTGATCCTGCTGTGGCGACCGCAGGGCCTGTACCCGGTCGCGCGCCGATAGAGGGCCGACATGCTCGCGAGCCTGCTTTCGAGGGACTATCCGCGCAGCCGCATCGTCACCGTCATCGTGCTGGCGCTGCTCCTGCTGCTGGCCTTCGCGCCCTTCCTGTTCCCGGGGGCGAAGGCGGCCAACGTCGCCACCAAGATCCTGGTGTTCACCGTGCTGGTGGCGAGCTTCGACCTGCTGCTCGGCTACACCGGCATCGTCTCGTTCGCCCACACCATGTTCTTCGGCGTGGGCGCCTACGGCGTGGCGATCATGTCGACCCGCATGGGCCCGGGCTGGGATGCGCTCGCCGTCGGCCTGCTCGCGGGGCTAGTCGTCTCGGGGGTACTGGCGCTGGTGATCGGCCTGTTCTCGCTGCGGGTGCGGGCCATCTTCTTCGCGATGATCACGCTTGCGGTGGCGGCCGCCTTCCAGACGCTCGCCTCGCAGCTGCACTGGCTCACCGGCGGCGAGGACGGCCTGAGCTTTCGCCTGCCGCGCGAGCTGCGGCCCGCCTTCGAGCTCTTCGAGACGCCGATATTCGGCCAGACCGTCGACGGGCGGATGCTCGGTTACTACCTGATCTTCTTCGTCGCGGTGGCGAGCTTCCTGCTGCTGCTGCGCATCGTCAACTCGCCCTTCGGCCGGGTGCTGCAGGCGATCCGCGAGAACGATTTCCGCGCCGAGGCGATCGGCTACCGGGTCGTCGTCTACCGCAGCCTGTCGAGTCTGATCGGCGCCCTGTTCGCGGCGCTCGCCGGCGCGCTCTACGCGATCTGGCTGCGCTACAACGGACCGGACACCACGCTGAGCTTCGAGATCATGCTCGACATCCTGCTGATCGTCGTGATCGGTGGCATGGGCACGCTCTACGGCGCCTTCGTCGGCAGCGCCCTGTTCCTCTTCGCCCAGGGCTACCTGCAGGAACTGATGCGCTTCGTCTCGGGCTCGATCGAGTTCGTGCCGGTGGCCGCCGTCCTGCTGTCGCCCGATCGCTGGCTGCTCTGGATGGGCGTGCTCTTCGTGCTCTCGGTGTACTACTTCCCGACCGGCATCGTCGGCCGCCTGCGCGCCCGGGCGCAGGCGCGGGCAGCGCAGCCGCCCGGCTTGGCGCCGACGGCGGGCGCGGGTGCCGGTGCGGGGACAGCGGCGGGCACCACGAGTGCGCCGACCGCTGCGCAGCGGCGATGAAGCCGCCCGCATCGTCACGCGCGCGCGCGCATGTCCGGCTCGAGACGGAGCGCGATGCCCAGAGCGGGGTCGCCCTGTTGACGCTGGCGCGGCCCGCCACGGGCAACGCCCTCGTACCCGACCTGCTGCTCGACCTGTGCGTCGCGCTCGAGGCGATCGCCCGGCGTGACGACGTCCGGGCGGTGGTGCTTGCCGCCGACGGACCGGACTTCTCGCTCGGCGGCGACATGCGGCGCTTCCTCGCCGAGATGCGGGGCTCCGGCCTGCAGACCTATTCGGCCGAGCTCGTCGGCCTGCTGAACCAGGCCATCGTCGCGCTGCTGCGCCTGCCCCAGCCGGTGGTCGCCGCGGTCGACGGCCCCGTCGTCGGCGGCTCGATCGGGCTGGTGCTCGCCTGCGACATCGTCATCGCATCGCAGCGGGCCGTGTTCCGGGCCAGCCACGCCCGGGCCGGCTTCGCGCCCGACGGTGGCTGGACGGCGCTGCTGCCGCGGGTGGTCGGGGTGCGTCGGGCGGCGGCCGGTCTCCTGCTCGATCGCGAGATCAGCGCCGCCGAGGCCCGCGACTGGGGCATCGCCAACACCCTGGTGCCTGCCGGCATGGCGCTGGACGAAGCCCGCCGCGCCGCGCAGCGGATCGCGTCGGCGCCGGCGGCGACGATGCGCGCCGGCAAGCGCCTGCTGCATGCCGACCTGGCCCCGATCGAGGCGGCGCTGGAAGCCGAGCGCATCGCCTTCGTCGCCGAGGTCGGCGGTCCCGAGGCGCGCGCCTGCGTGCCACTCCTGATCGACGAGCACGAGCGACAGCCCGACGCGGCGAGCTGATTTCTTGCCCGCATTGCGGCTCGGCCCCATGGCGGCGACAATCGACGCAGCCCGGCCGTCGATCGGCCGCGGCCCGATCCCTCACCAGCATGGAACCACCAGGAGACCAGCCATGCGACGAGTTCTCCCTGTCCTGCTGACCGTCGGCGCCATCGGGCTTGCGGGCCCGGCACTGGCCGACATGGTCAAGATCACTCCTCTCGGCAGCCACGACGGCGAGTTCTGCCCGCTCGACCGGGCGCTGGTCTTCGAGGATCCCGACGGAACCCGCATCCTCTACGACGCCGGCCGCACGGTGCGCGGCCCCGATGATCCCCGGCTCGGCCAGATCGACGTGGTGCTGCTCTCCCATGTCCATGGCGACCACCTCGGCGATGTCATCCAGCCGGCGGCCAATGCCGGCGAATGCGCCAGGCCCGACTTCTCGGTCCGGGTGACGCCGAACTCGAACACGGTCAGCATCGTCGTGGGCAAGAAGGCGAGCCTGATCGTGGGCGCCGAGATGCCGAAGTTCTTCGCCCGCCGGGTCCAGGAAGCCGGCGGCGAGGCCAGCCAGGTGAGGCTGCTGCGCTATGGCGGCATGACCATGGTCGGGGGCGTGGGGGTCGCGAGCGTGCCGGCGGTCCATTCCAACGGGCTCGACCCCGCCTTCCTCCACGAGGATCACGCCGAAGCCCTCGAGTCCAGCGGCCTGACCGCCTACGTGGGCCCTCCCGGCGGCTATGTGCTGCGCTTCTCCAACGGCCTGGTCGCCTACCTTTCCGGCGACACCGGCATCACCGCCGAGCAGGACCTCGTGGTGCGCGGGCACTACAAGGCGAACCTCGCGGTGATCAACATCGGCGATACCTTCACCACCGGGCCGACCGAGGCGGCCTACGTCATCAATGAGCTCGTCCAGCCGAAGTCGGTGATCGCTTCGCACGCCAACGAGCCCGTGACCGAGAACGGCAAGCTGCGCCCGGGCACCCGCACCGAGGCCTTCATCGCGGCCACCACGGTGCCGGTGCACTTGCCGCTGTCCGGTCGCACCATGAGCTTCGACGGCCAGGGAAGCTGTACGGCGGGCTGTTGACGGCGCGCATCGGCGGGCGGCCGGGCCGGGCAGGATTCCATCGCCCGCGCTAGACTTGTCGGTCGATCGCGAATCGAACGCGACGGAACCCACGGAGATCGTCGGCGATGGCCCCTTCCCGCACGACTGCGCTGCTGCTGAACGCGGCACATGCGCTCGACCACATGTTCCTGCTCATCTTCGCCACCGCGGTTGCCGCGATCGCGCTCGATTTCGGCGTCGACGGCTGGGAAGACCTCATGCCCTACGGCGCCGGCGCCTTCCTGATGTTCGGCCTCGGATCGATCCCGGCCGGCCGCCTCGGCGACCTCTGGGGCCGGCGGGCGATGATGCTGATCTTCTTCTTCGGGATCGGCGCCGCCTCGCTGCTCGTGGCCGCCACCCAGAATCCCTGGCAGATGGGGATCGCGCTTGCGTTGCTGGGCCTGTTCTCGGCGATCTACCATCCGGTCGGCATTCCCATGCTCGTCCAGGCAGCGACCCGGCCCGGCTCGGTGATCGGGATCAACGGGCTGGCGGGCAACCTCGGCATCGCGGCGGCGGCGCTGGTCACCGGCTTCCTCGTCAAGTGGGGCGGTTGGCGCATGGCCTTCATCGTCCCCGGGCTGGTATCGATCGCGCTGGGCCTGGTCTTCGCCTGGGTCACCCCGCACGAAACCGAGGCGCCGAGCAAGCGCAAGCCGACCATCAAGGCGATACCCGCATCGATGATGGTGCGGGTGCTGTTCGTCCTGACCGCCGTCGCGATCAGCGCCAGCCTGTTGTTCAACTTCACCACCAACGGCAATGCCGAACTGATGCGCGAGCGCTTCGTCGGCATCCTCGAGGATCCGGCCATGCTCGGGATCGTGCTGGCCGGCGTCTACACCATTGGCGCGCTGTCGCAGGTGGTGGTGGGCGAGCTGATCGACCGGGTGCCGCTGAAGCGGCTGTTCTTCGCGATCGTGGCCATGCAGGCGCCGCTCTTCCTGCTCGCGGCGCACGCCACCGGCTGGTGGTTCGCCCTGCTGGCGGTCGGCTACATGGTCAGCCTGTTCGGCGCGATCCCGTTCACCGATGCCCTGGTCGTGCGCTATATCGACGACCGGATGCGTTCCCGGGTCACCGGGGTGCGGCTGGCGATTTCCTTCGGGGTGAGCTCGGCGGCGGTCTGGGCCCTGGGGCCCTTCGTCAAGGTCGCCGGCTTCGACACCCTGCTGCTGACGATGGCGGGTATCGCCCTGTTCTCGGTGGCCTTCGTGCTCTACCTGCCGGCCGAGCCGCCGGCCGAGGCGGCGGTGCCCCAGCCGGGCTGATCCCGGCCGGGCGCTCTCCGGCCGGCCGGGCAGCGGCTTACTGCGACTCCGACACCATGTAGGCGACGGTGTTGCGGATGTCCTCGTCCGAGAGGTCCGGTCGCCCGCCCTTGGGCGGCATCGCGCCCTTGCCCTTGATGGCGGTCTCGACCAGGGAGTCCATGCCCTCGGCGATCAGGGGCGCCCAGCGCTCCTTGTCGCCGATCTTGGCGGCGCCGGCAACGCCGGTCGCGTGGCAGACCATGCAGACGCTGTCGTAGACCGACTTGCCCTTGGCGAGATCGGCTTCCGGCGCGGCCGCGTCCGCGGCGGGGGCCTCGTCGGCCGCCGGGGCGGCAGCGGCCGCGGCGTCGTCGGCCGGAGCGGCATCCGCGGCGGGAGCGGCATCCGTGGCCGGGGCGGCTTCGGCCGCCGGGGCGGTATCGGCAGCGGCGGCGGGCGCGGTGTCCTCGGCCGGAGCGGCGTCGGCAGTGGCGGTTTCATCCGCCGCCTCGTCGGCCGTGGGCTCGTCGAAGCTGCCGCCACTGGCGTTGGCCATGTGGACCACCGCGCGGGCGATCTCGAACTCGGTCGCGGTGGCGCCTTGCGGCGGCATGGCGCCCTTGCCGTCAACCGAGGACTTCACCAGCGCCTCGAGGCCCAGGGCGAGGCGCGACTCCCAGGCGGCGTTGTCGCCCAGCTCGGGCGCACCCGCCACCCCGGTGGCGTGGCAGGCGGCGCACTGGGCGGTATAGACCGCCTCGCCCGTACGCGGTTCGGCCGAAGCGGCCCCGCCGGCGCCGAGCTCGAAGCCGGCGACCGGACGGATGCGCGATTCGATGGCCTCGGGCGTCATGTTGTCGGAGCCCGGGGCCAGCGTGGTCGTGGTGCCGGCGTACTTGACCAGCAGGACGATGATCAGCACCGGGACCGCGAAGGCCAGGACGATGATCCAGATCAGCTGCTTGGGAGTCTTGATGAAAGATTCGTGTTCGTCGCTCATGTCGCTCGCCGCGGGCCGCCCGTTCGTTATCAGGAAAAACGATCAATTATAGCTACCGCCCTCGCGACGCGGCTATCGGATCGCCTCCGACGGGTGGTATTCGCCACGATCCGCACCGGGCCGGGCGCTTGCAGAGGGGGCGATCAGGATCAGGCTGCGGTGTCGCCACCCTCGAGCGCGCGCCGGAACACATGCAGCTGGCGGCGGTCGCGCAGCCGGTACAGCCGGGCCGGCCGCTTGCCGGTGGGGCGAGCGTCGTCGAGCTCCTCGAGCATGTCGCCGGCAAGCACGCGGGTGCGGAACGCCTTCTTGTCGATCGGCCGGTCGAGGACGATTTCGAAGATGTTCTGCATCTCGGGCAGGGTGAAGGGCTCCGGCAGCAGGCGCACCGGCAGGTCGGTGTACTCGCTCTTGCGGCGGATGCGAGCGACCGCTTCGGCGACGAGCCGGTCGTGGTCGAACGCGAGCTTCACGCCCCTGGGGCGGCCGTCGCGTCGCAGCCGATGCCAGCGGGCATCGCTGGCGTTGCCGCCCGGTTCGAGCGCGCGGTCGATCGGAACCAGCGCAGCATAGAGATGGGTGACCGACCAGCCGCGCGGATCGCGGTCGGGACCGCCGTGGGCCGCGACCTGCTCCAGCCAGGGCGCCTCGACGCCGGTCTTCTCGCGCAGCTTGCGCAGGGCGCATGCCTCGAGCGATGCGTCGACGTCGATGTCGACGAAGCCACCGGGCAGGGCCCAGGCGCCGGGATGGGGCTCGTCCGGCTTGTCGGGCCGCTTGACGAGCAGGACATGAGGCCGTCCCTCGATCACGGA
>JBAYRO010000103.1:0-10591 GCA_041676645.1 Burkholderiaceae bacterium
CGCTGGCCGGTGACTGCGACGTGATCGTCGACTGCCTGGCGCCCGAAGCCAGCGCCGGCCTGCTCGAGACCTGTATCGACAGCGGCAAGGCGATCGTCGAGATCAACGTCGGCGTGCTCCTGCTGCAGCCGCAATGGCTCGAACGCGCAAGGCGCGCCGGCACGCGGCTGCTGGTGCCTTCCGGCGCGGTCGCCGGGGTCGATGCCCTGCGTGCCGCCGCGATGGGGCGTATCGACGCCGTGCGCATCCGCAGCAGCAAGCCGCCGGCCGGGCTCGATGCCGACGACGCCCGACAGGCCCGGCGGGTGTTCGCCGGTACCGCGCGCGAGGCCGTGCAAGCCTGGCCGAGGAACATGAACATCGCCGCCACCCTGGGCCTGGCGGGCATCGGCGGCGAGCGCACCGAGGTCGAGATCTGGAGCGATCCGGCCCTGGAGCGCAATGTCCACGAGGTCGAGATCGACAGCGACAGCACCCGACTGCGCATCCGGATCGAGAACCGACCGAGCGCCTCGAATCCGCGCAGCAGCGCGATCACGGCCCACAGCATCTGCGCCGCGCTGGCCAGCCTCGTCGACCCGGTGCGCATCGGAGCATAGGCGCAGCCATATCGGGGATATGGCGAGCATTTGCAACGATGAGCGGGGCCGTCCTGGCGTGACGAGCGGGCGTGAACGACCCGCGCACAGGGCAGGAGCCTGTGCGCGGGCCGGGCGCGGCCGAGCGGCGCGCCAGGACGGTTCCGATCGAGGCGCAAAGCGCAGCGATATCGGGGATATGGCGAGCATTTGCAACGATGGGCGGGGCCGTCCTGGCGTGACGAGCGGGCGTGACCGACCCGCGCACAGGCTCCCTATATCCACTTCCCGATCAGCATCGCCAGCAGCGACAGCAGCAACGTCGACATCAGCGGCAGGTGGAACTCCCGCCCGAACAGCCGGAAAACGAAGTCGCCCGGCAGGCGGCCGAAGCCGAAGCGGCGCAACCACGGCATCAGGCCCGAGAACAGGATCGAGGCGAGCATCACGATGATGAGCCAGCGGATCATCGCGACAGCGCCGCCCGCCGATCGCTGCGCTGGAACGCGGTGTTGTCGAAATCCCCGCCGCGGGAAAAGGCGATCGCCTTGAAGAGCTCGCCCATCTCGGCCTCGCTCACCAGGCGCCCCACCGCCTGGGCCTGGCGCAGGTAGGCGGGCGACCCGGCCTCGGCGCTGCGTGCGAGCTGCTCGAGCAGGCCTGCGCCGAGCAGGAAGCTGCCCTGCGATCCGAAGCCGATGCAGTCGAGCCCGACGCCCTCGGCGGCACGCGCGAGGGCGCTGAAGTCCACATGCGCGGTGAGATCCTGCAGGCCCGCGAGAATCAGCGGATCGTGGTGGACCCGATGCCGGTAGTGGCAGGCAAGCGTGCCGCCGTTGCGCTGCGGATGGTAGAACTCGGCCGCCGGGAAGCCGTAGTCGAACAGCAGCACCGCCCCGCGCACGAGCCGTTCGCCGACGCTGACCAGCCAGGCCGGCCCCTGCTCGGCGAGTTCCGACTGGTAGCCGGAATCCCACGCGCCGAGCGCCTTCCCGCCCTCGGCCCAGCCGGATGCCGCCAGCGCATCGAGCACCCGCCTCGCGAAATCGGGATCGGCCGGCCGGTCGATGAAGCGAAACGGACTGGCGAAGGGGTTCGCGGAGATGGCGGAAGCAGAAATGGGGTCAGACACCATTTCCGCGGAAATGGTGTCTGACCCCATTTCTGCTGCGCCGACACCCCGTTCGAGCACCTGGCCGGCCTCGAGCACGAACAGGCGCACCGGCATCGCATCGATCAGCTCGTTGCCGATCACCACCGCCTCGATCCGATCGGGCAGGCGCTCGAGCCAGCCGACCCGCGGCGCCAGCTCGGGTGCGAGGGTCTCGAGCGTATGGCCTTGCAGCTGGCGCAGCGGCGCCGAGAGCTCGACGATCCGGTAGTCGACATCGGTGATGCCGTCGCGTGCAAGCGCGTTCAGCACCTGGGCCGCGAGCTGGCCGGTGCCGGCGCCGAACTCGATGATCCGGTTCGCGCCCAGCGTTTCGAACCAGCGGGCGCACTGGCCGGCTACGCAGGCACCGAAGAGCGGCGAGATCTCGGGGGCGGTGACGAAGTCGCCATCCCGGCCGAAACGACGGCTGCCGCCGGTGTAGTAGCCCAGGCCCGGCTCGTAGAGCGCGCCGGCCATGAAGCGGTCGAAGCCGATCCAGCCGCCGTTCCCGGCGATCCGCGCCAGCAGGCGCGCGTTCAGGTCCTCGCTGGCCTGGCGGGCCTCGGCATCGGGTTCGGGGAGCGCATCCATCCTCCGATTGTAGAATCGCGCGGATGAAGGACGAAAACATCCGGCCCGGCGCGGTGCTGGTCACCGGCGCGGCCCGGCGCCTGGGCCGCGAAATCGCGCTCGGGCTTGCGCGAGCCGGGCACGACATCGTGGTCCACTACCATCGGTCGGCCGAGGAGGCCGCGGCGACCGTCGCCGCCATCGAGGCGCTCGGGCGCCGGGCGGTCGCGGTGTCCGGCGATCTCGCCGATGCCGGCGAGCGGGCCCGGGTGTTCGAGCAGGCGGTTGCGGCGCTGCCGGTCACCGGGCTGGTGAACAACGCCTCGGTGTTCGATTTCGACAGTCCCGATCGCTTCGACCCGGCGACGCTCGAGCGCCACCTCGCGCCCAACCTGGTGGCGCCGATCGACCTCGCCACCCGGCTGTACGCGCATCTCGAGGACGGCGGACGCGGCTTCGTCATCAACCTGCTCGACCAGAAGCTCGAGAACCTGAATCCGGACTATTTCTCCTATACGGTCAGCAAGTTCGGCCTGCTGGGCGCGACCCGCATGATGGCGCTGGGCTGCGCCCCCCGGCTGCGCATCGCGGCGGTCTCCCCGGGCATCACCCTGGCGTCGGACGGGCAGACCGAGGAAGAGTTCGAGACCGCCCACCGGCTGACACCGCTGGGCCGCTCCTCGACCACCGCCGACATCGTGCGCGCCGTGGTCTTTCTCGCGGGCTCGCCCGCCATCACCGGGGTCAACCTGATCGTCGACGGCGGCCAGCACCTCGTGCCGCTGGCGCGCGACGTCATGTTCGTCGCTCCCCACCTACCCAACGATGGATCATCCAGTTGACCTGGCTACTCGACCGGCGACTCGCCGACTGCCGCAGGATCTTCCTGCAGGAACTCGCGGTCGAAGCCTCGATCGGCTTCCATGACTTCGAGCGGCTCGCACCGCAGCAGGTGCTGATCAACATCGATGTGTTCGTGCCGCTCGCGGCCTCGACCTCGATGCGCGACACGGTCGAGGATGTGGTCGACTACGACCAGCTGCGCCACCGGATCATCGAGATCGCCCGCTCGGGGCATTTCAATCTCCAGGAAACCCTGCTCGACCGGATCGTCGCCGCCTGCCTCGAGGTCCCCGCGGTCAGGGCGGTACGCGCCAGCACCGAGAAACCCCATGTCTATGCCGACTGCAAGAGCGTCGGCGTCGAAGTCTTCCGGATCCGGACATGAACGACTCCGCCGTACTCGCCGACCCGCGTCGCCAGGAGCGCATCGCGCATGAACGCAACAAGCTGCACAAGCGACTGCTGCGCCTGACCGGCCAGGCGATCGCCGACCACAACATGATCGGGCCGGGCGAGAAGGTGATGGTGTGCCTGTCGGGCGGCAAGGACAGCTACGCCCTGCTCGACCTGCTGCTGACCCTGCGCGAACGGGCGCCGATCCACTTCGAGATCATCGCGGTCAATCTCGACCAGAAGCAGCCGGGCTTCCCGGCCGATGTCCTGCCCGACTACCTGCGTGGCCTGGGCGTTCCCTTCCGGATCGAGACGCAGGACACCTATTCGATCGTCACCCGGGTCATCCCGGAGGGCCGCACCATGTGCTCGCTTTGCTCGCGGCTGCGCCGCGGCATCCTCTACCGGGTGGCGAGCGAGCTCGGCGCGACCCGCATCGCGCTTGGCCATCATCGCGACGACATCCTCGAGACCTTCTTCCTGAACCTGTTCCACGGCGGCAAGCTCAAGGCGATGCCGCCCAAGCTGGTTTCCGACGACGGCCGCCATGTCGTGATCCGGCCGCTCGCCTATGTGCGCGAAGCCGACCTCGAGGCCTACGCGCAATGGCGCGCCTTCCCGATCATTCCCTGCAATCTCTGCGGCTCGCAGGCCAACCTGCAGCGCCAGGTGACCAAGGAGATGCTGCGCGACTGGGAGAAGCGCTTTCCCGGCCGGGTCGAGAATGCCTTCGCGGCGCTGGGCCGAGTCGTGCCCTCGCACCTGATGGACCGCGAGCTCTTCGATTTCGGCGGCATCGTCGCCGATGGCGAGCCCCGCGCCGACGGCGACATCGCCTTCGACCGGCAGGACCCGGGCTGACGATCGGCTATCCTTCGAAGCTGCGGGTCGACACTGCGGATCCCGCCCGCAATCCGAGAAGGAAACACAATGCAATACCGGACCCTGCCCGGGACCGAGCTCGAGGTGTCCGCCATCTGCCTCGGCACCATGACCTGGGGGCAGCAGAACACCGAAGCCGAGGCCCATGCGCAGCTGGACCTGGCAGTCGAACGCGGCATCAACTTCATCGATACCGCCGAGATGTACCCGGTGCCGCCGCGCGCCGAAACCCAGGGCCGGACCGAGGAATACCTCGGCCGCTGGCTCGCCGAGCATGATCGCGACGCCCTGGTGATCGCGACCAAGGTGGCCGGCCCGGGCCGGCGCGACTGGGTCCGCGGCGGGCGCACCGACCTGAACGTCGCCAACATCACCGAGGCCTGCGAGACCAGCCTGCGCCGGCTGCGCACCGACCGCATCGACCTCTACCAGATCCACTGGCCGCAGCGAAACCTGCCGAACTTCGGCAAGACCGTGTTCGATCCCGCCGCCGAACGCGAAGGCCCTTCGATCGCCGAACAGGTCGAAGCCATGGGCGCCCTGGTGCGCGCCGGCAAGATCCGCTACTGGGGCCTGTCCAACGAGTCGACCTGGGGAGTCTGCGCCTTCCATCACGCCGCCGCCGAGCTCGGCCTGCCCGGCCCGGTCACCGTACAGAACTGCTACAGCCTCGTCTCGCGTTCGGCCGACGGCGACCTGGCCGAGGCGCTGTACCGCAACCGCATGTCGCTGCTGCCCTACGGCCCGCTTGCCGGCGGCAAGCTCACCGGCAAGTACATGGGCGGCGCGCGGCCCGCGGGCGCACGCTTCACCCTGTTCCCGGAATTCGGCCCGCGCTATGCCAAGCCCTTCGTCGACGAGGCGGTCGCCGCCTACGACAAGCTCGCGAAGTCGCGTGGCCTGAGCCTGGTGCAACTCGCACAGGGCTACGTGACCGGCCGCTGGTTCGTCGGATCCTCCATCATCGGCGCCACCTCGACGACGCAGCTCGCCGAGAACATCGAGGCGGCGGGCACGGTGCTCGATGCGGAAACGCTGGCCGGCATCGAGGAGATCCAGCGCCTCTACCCCAACCCGGCCGCCTGAGCCGGGCAACAACGGCAGGGCAGGCAGACCGTGCGACTCACCCGGTTCACCCGCATCCTCTTCGTCGCCTGGCTCAAGGGCCTCGACGAGATCATCGTGACGGGTGCGGGAAGCCGGGTGCCGCTGCTGCTTGTCCGCGGCCGCTGGCTGCGCTTCGGTCGCCGGCTCGATGCGCCGCGCGGCGTACGCCTGCGCGAGGCGCTCGAGCGCCTCGGGCCCATCTTCGTCAAGTTCGGCCAGGTACTGTCGACCCGGCGCGACCTGCTGCCGCCCGACATCGCCGACGAACTCGCGCACCTGCAGGACCGGGTTCCTCCCTTTCCGGGCGAGCAGGCGGTCGCCCAGATCGAGCGCAGCCTCGGGCGGCCGCTGTCGGCGATGTTCGTCGAATTCGACCGCAAGCCGGTGGCCTCGGCTTCGATCGCCCAGGTCCATTTCGCCCGCCTGCACGATGGCAGGGAAGTCGCCGTCAAGGTCCTGCGCCCGGGCATGGCGGCGGTGATCGAGCGCGACCTGGAGCTCCTGCGCCTTGCCGGCTCGCTGTTGCTGAAGATCTCGGCCGATGCCCGTCGCCTGCGCCCGCTCGAAGTGATCGCGGAGTTCGACAAGTACCTGCACGACGAGCTCGACCTGCTGCGCGAGGCCGCCAATGCCGCCCAGCTGCGACGCAACTTCCTCGGCTCCGACCTGCTGCGCGTCCCCGAGATGCACTGGGACTATTCCTCGAGCACCGTGCTGACGATGGAGCGGATGCGCGGCATCCCGATCGGCCGGATCGGGCAGATCCGACAGGCCGGGGTCGACCTGAAGAAGCTCTCGCGCGACGGGGTCGACATCTTCTTCACCCAGGTGTTCCGCCACGGCTTCTTCCATGCCGACATGCATCCGGGCAACATCCTGGTGGGCGTCGACGGCGAGGATTTCAACCGCTATATCGCGCTCGACTTCGGGATCGTCGGCACCCTGTCGGAGTTCGACAAGAACTACCTCGCCCAGAACTTCCTCGCCTTCTTCCGGCGCGACTACCAGCGGGTCGCCGAACTGCACGTCGAATCGCGCTGGGTGCCCACGGACACCCGGATCGACGAGCTCGAGGGCGCCATCCGCGCCTGCTGCGAGCCCTTCTTCGACCGGCCGCTCAAGGAGATCTCCCTGGGGCTGGTGCTGCTGCGCCTGTTCCAGGCCTCGCGCCGCTTCAACGTCGAGATCCAGCCCCAGCTCGTGCTGCTGCAGAAAACCCTCCTCAACATCGAGGGCCTGGGCCGGCAGCTCGACCCGGATCTCGACCTCTGGGTCACCGCCAAGCCGATCCTCGAGCAGTGGATGGCCGAGCAGATCGGCTGGCGCGGCCTGGCCGACCGGCTCCAGCGCGAGGCGCCGCAGTGGGCCCAGCTGGTGCCGCAGATCCCCCGGCTCGTCCAGACGGCCCTCCAGAGGTCGATCGACGACGAGGGCGGCCGGCGCATGGAGAAGCTGCTCGAGCGGATGGCCGACGAACAGCGCGACATGCGCCGGCGGATCGGCTGGCTGGCGCTGCTGGTGGTCCTGCTCGGCATCCTCGAGCTCTGGCGCTGGGTATAAGGCCTGCGAACGAGCCATCCATGCAACGCCATCATTGCGTCGACCTCGGATGGCCTTAAAATGCGGCGCTCTTCACCGGAACGCCCGCCATGCTGCTCGCGCTCGTCGCCCTCTACCTGGCCAGCACCATCTGCATCGCCCTGTACGCGGCGAAGCGGGTACACAACGCCAAGGACTTCCTTGTCGCCGGGCGCAGCCTGCCCCTGTACATGAACATGGCGACGGTGTTCGCCACCTGGTTCGGCGCCGAGACCGTGCTGTCGGTATCGGCCACCTTCGCCCGCGACGGCCTCTCGGGGGTGCCGGCCGATCCCTTCGGCGCCTCCGTCGCGCTGATGCTGTTCGCCGTCCTGTTCGCCCGGGTCCTGTACCGCATGGACCTGCTGACCATCGGCAACTACTACCGACAGCGCTACGGCAAGTCGATCGAGGTCATCACCAGCCTCGCGATCACCGCTTCCTACCTCGGCTGGACGGCCGCCCAGCTCACCGCCCTGGGGCTGATCTTCTCGGTCTTCTCGGGTGGCGCCGTGAGCCTGAACACCGGGATCCTCCTCGCGGCGCTGATCGTGATGCTCTACACCCTGTTCGGCGGCATGTGGTCGATCGCGCTGACCGACCTGGTGCAGACAGCGGTGATCGTCATCGGCCTCACCGCGATCGCCTTCGTGGTCAGCGACATGGCTGGCGGCCCGGTGACGGTGGTGACGGCGGCCGCCGAAGCCGGCAAGCTCGACCTCTGGCCCAAGGGGGGCAGCGTCGAATGGTTCGCCTTCGTCGCGGCCTTCCTCACCATGGCGCTCGGCTCGATCCCCCAGCAGGACGTCTTCCAGCGGGTCACCAGCGCCAAGGACGAGAACACCGCGGTCCGCGGCACCCTGTACGGCGCGATCATCTACCTGTGCTTCGCCTTCGTGCCGATGTTCATCGCCTACTCGGCGATCGTCATCGATCCGAGCTTCACCGAACTGTTCGCTTCCGAGGACGAGCGGGACATCCAGCGGATCCTGCCGCAGCTGATCCTCGATCGCACCCCGCTCTGGGCCCAGGTCCTGTTCTTCGGGGCGCTGGTCTCGGCGATCCTGTCGACCGCCGCGGGAGCCCTGCTGGCGCCGACCGCTCTCTTCACGGAGAACGTGTTGCGGCCCTTCATGCCCAGGATCTCGGATCGCAACTTCCTCGTCCTGCTGCGTACCGTGCTGGTGCTGTTCACCATCGCCGCCCTGCTCTTCGCGATCAACAGCCAGAGCACGATGTACGAGATGATCCAGGAAGCCTACTCGGTGACCCTGGTGGGCGCCCTCGTGCCCCTGGCCGCCGGAGTGTTCTGGAAACGGGCCACGGTGCAGGGAGCGCTGCTGTCCATCCTCTGCGGCGAGACGACCTGGCTGTTCTGCCTGAACTTCGCGCCCGATGCCCTGGTGCCGCCGCAGCTCGTCGGCGTGATGGCCGCCATCGTCGGCATGGTCATCGGCAGCTACGCCCCGCAGATCTTCTACGAGCGCCGGCCCACCAGCGCCTGAGACGCCCCGCCGGCTCCGGCTCCGGCTCCGGCCGGGGGCCCGGAGCGCCGGCGCGGCCAGCAACCGGGCCGCACGTCACCCACAAGAGGCATTCCGTCATCGACTTGGTCCATCCTTCACGCATATCGTATCTACTGCTGTCGCGGATGGCGGTCGCGATGGCGCATCCGTCGCGAGGGCGGACGACGGGCACATCGCCACGCGGCCGATGGAACCTTCGGCGCGCATGCTAAGATCGATCGACCTCTGCTTATCGCCGCATAACTCGTTGATACCAAAGACAAAATGAATGTCGTCATACTGGCGGCGGGGATGGGCAAGCGAATGCGATCCGCTCTGCCGAAAGTCCTCCACCCGCTGTCCGGACAGCCCCTGCTCGGCCATGTCCTCGACTGCGCCCGCAGCCTGTCGCCCGCGCGGCAGATCGTCGTCTACGGCCACGGCGGCGAAGCGGTGCCCTCGCGAATGGCAGCCCCCGATGTCCGCTGGGTCGTGCAGGAGCCGCAACTGGGCACCGGCCATGCGGTGATGCAGGCGGTGCCCGAGCTCGACGATTCGGCGCCGACGATGGTGCTCTATGGCGACGTCCCGCTGACCCGTGCCGCCACCCTGGCGCAGCTCGTCGCCGCCGCCGGCGCCGACAAGCTCGCCCTGCTTACCGTCGAGCTCGATGATCCCGCCGGCTACGGGCGCATCGTGCGCGAGGACGGTCGCATCGTGCGCATCGTCGAGCACAAGGATGCCGATGCCGCCACGCTCGCGATCCGGGAGGTCAACACCGGCATCCTGGTCGCCCCGACCCCGGCCATCAAGCGCTGGCTCGCCGGGCTGTCGAACGACAATGCCCAGGGCGAGTACTACCTGACCGACATCGTCGCCGCCGCGGTGGCCGACGGCACGCCCGTCGTCTCGGCGCAGCCGGCCGACGCCTGGGAGACGCTGGGCGTCAACAGCAAGCGCCAGCTCGCCGAACTCGAGCGCATCCACCAGCGCAACATCGCCGATGAACTGCTCGACGCCGGCGTGACGCTCATCGACCCGGCACGCATCGACGTGCGCGGCAGCCTCGACTGCGGCGCCGATGTCTCGATCGACGTCAACTGCGTCTTCGAAGGCCGGGTGGAGATCGCCGCCGGCGCCAGCATCGGCGCCAACTGCGTCCTGCGCGACGCCCGCATCGGCCCCGGCGCGCAGATCCTGCCCTTCACCCATGTCGACGGCGCCGAGATCGGCGAAGGGGCGCGCATCGGTCCCTATGCCCGATTGCGGCCCGGCACCGAACTTGCCGCGCATACCCATGTCGGGAATTTCGTCGAGATGAAGGCCACCCGCATGGGCGAGGGTTCGAAGGCGAACCACCTCGCCTACGTCGGCGACGCCGAAGTCGGCGCCCGGGTCAACATCGGCGCGGGCACCATCACCTGCAACTACGATGGCGCCAACAAGTACAAGACGATCATCGGCGACGACGCCTTCATCGGCAGCGACACCCAGCTGGTTGCCCCGGTCACGGTAGGCGCGGGCGCCACCCTGGGGGCCGGCACCACCCTGACCCGCGAAGCGCCGGCCGGCAAGCTCACCGTCTCGCGCGCCAGGCAGGCAACGATCGAGAACTGGAAGCGCCCGGTCAAGCAGCCGAAGGCCTGAACAAGGAGTTCACCAAGATGTGCGGAATCGTAGGGGCGGTCGCCGGGCGCAACGTCGTGCCCATCCTGATCGAGGGCCTGCGCAAGCTCGAGTACCGCGGCTATGACTCGGCCGGGCTCGCGACGCTCAATGGCCGGATCGACCGGGTCCGCGCGGTCGGCAGGGTCGCCGACCTCGCGGCGCGCGCGAGCGAGGCCCAGGCCGACGCCCCGACCGGCATCGCCCATACCCGCTGGGCCACCCATGGCGGCGTCACCGAGAACAATGCCCATCCGCACTACTCGAGCGGCGACGGCTTCGAGATCTGCGTGGTGCACAACGGCATCATCGAGAAC
>JBAYRO010000104.1:0-10400 GCA_041676645.1 Burkholderiaceae bacterium
CGCGAATACCCGGGGCGGGTATCGGGCACCGCCCTGGCCAATCCCGATTTCACCCGCTACGCCGAGGCCTTCGGCGGCTTCGGCGCGCGTGTCGAGCGCACCGCCGAGTTCGGCGCCGCGCTGGAGAAGGCCCTGGGCTTCATCGGGCGGCACAAGCGTCCCGCGCTGATCGAGCTCGTCGTCGATCCGCAGGTGATCACGCCCGGGCGCAGCCTCGACCAGATCGCCGGCCGCGGCGCAGCTTAGACAAGCTCCAGCTTGACTTCCCGGCCCAATGCGCGCGCGGCCTTGAAGACCGTATCGAGCTGTATCCGGTCGTTGTCGGGATCGAGGACCCTGTCGAGCTGGCTGCGGCTCGTCTGCATGCGTCTGGCCATCTCGTTCTTGGTCACGCCTTCCTTCGCCATCGCGTTTTCGAGCTGCCAGGCGAGCGTGCGCTTGATCGCTACCGCGCTGGTTTCCTCGCAAATCCCTTCGTCTTTCAAGTATTGCTCGAAGGACGAGCCGATGGATCCCTTCCTGCTCGTGCTCATGCCGTCAGCTCCTTCATCCGCTTCAATGCCAGATCCAGATCCGCCTTCGGTGTCTTCTGTGTCTTCTTGATGAAGCTGTGCACAAGCACCATCCTCTTTTCGGCGACGCAAAAGATCACCCGCGTGGTACGCCCGTGGCTGATATCGCTACGGATTTCGTACAGCCCCTTGCCGAGCGATCGACTGACGGGCATCCCGACAGGCCAGCCGTACTCGGCGGTCGCAATGTCCTGGCCAACGATGCGGCGATCGTTCCCGTCCAGTGCCTTCAGCCATTCCCGCACCGGCTCCTTGCCCGCTGCCGTGCGGAAGAAAACCGCCGGGAGTTTCTTGAGCTCGACCATGCGTGAGCTTCCCACCCAAAACGTACCATTAATGGTACATTTTAGTCAAACCAAACCGAACAGGGAAGCTGGGCAAGAGACGTAGGCCGACGCGCGCGACGAAAATGAGGTCAGACTCCATTAATTTCATTTAATGGAGTCTGACCCCATTTTTGTCTGGCTACCGCCCGCGCGGCTTCTGCGGCCGGACCTCGCGGATCGCGTCGGCGAAGTCCTTGACGTCCTCGAAGCTGCGGTAGACCGAGGCGAAGCGGACATAGCCGACCTTGTCGAGCTTGCGCAGCTCGTCCATCACGCTTTCGCCGATCCGCTCGCTGGCGACTTCACGCACGCCCAGTCCGCGCAGCCACTCCTCGATGCGCTGCACGGCGGCGTCGACATCGGCGGCGGGCACCGGCCGCTTGCGCAGGGCCAGCGCGATCGAGCCGCGCAGTTTCTCGCGGTCGAACTCGGCCCGCAGGCCGCTGCGCTTGACGATGGTCGGGTACTGCAGGTCGGGGCGCTCGTAGGTGGTGAAGCGCTTGTCGCAGTTCAGGCATCGACGACGACGGCGGATGCTGCCGCCGTCGTCGGATTCGCGGGTCTCGACGACCTGCGTGTCGGGATGCTCGCAGAAGGGACAACGCATCGGCCTGGCCCCCGCGCCCGCGGATTCAGTCCTTCGACCGGACGTAGACCGGGAAACGCCGGGTCAGCGCCGCCACCTGCTCGCGCACCTGCGCGATGCGCGATTCATCCCCCGGCGCATCCAGCACGTCGGCGATGAGATCGCCGACCTGGCGCGCCTCGGCCTCGCCGAAGCCGCGCGTGGTCATGGCCGGCGATCCGAGCCGGATGCCGCTGGTGACGAAGGGCTTCTCGGGATCGTTGGGGATCGCGTTCTTGTTGACCGTGATGTGGGCCTGCCCGAGCACCGCCTCGGCCGCCTTGCCGGTGATGTTCTTCGGCCGCAGGTCGACCAGCATGACGTGCGATTCGGTGCCGCCGGACACGATGCGCAGGCCCCGTGCAATCAGGGATTCGGCCAGCGCCTTCGCGTTGCGGACCACCTGCTGCTGGCTTGCCTTGAATTCGGGCTGCAGGGCCTCGCCGAAAGCGACTGCCTTGGCAGCGATGATGTGCATCAGCGGCCCGCCCTGCAGGCCGGGGAACACGGCCGAATTGATCGCCTTCTCGTGCTCGGCCTTCATGAGGATGAAGCCGCCGCGCGGCCCGCGCAGGCTCTTGTGGGTGGTCGAGGTGACGACATCCGCATGGGGCACCGGATTGGGATACTCGCCCGCCGCGATCAGTCCGGCGTAGTGGGCCATGTCGACCATGAAGATCGCGCCCACCTCGCGCGCGACCTCGGCAAAGCGCGCCCAGTCGATGCGCAGGCTGTAGGCCGAGGCGCCGGCGATGATCAGCTTCGGACGGGATTCGCGGGCGAGCTTGGCCATCGCGTCGTAGTCGATGGCTTCGTCGGCATCGAGCCCGTAGGAGATGACATCGAACCACTTGCCCGACATGTTGAGCGGCATACCGTGGGTCAGGTGGCCGCCCTCGGCGAGGCTCATGCCCATGATCCGGTCGCCCGGCTTCAGGAATGCCATCAGGATCGCCTGGTTCGCCTGCGAGCCCGAGTTGGGCTGCACATTGGCGGCCTCGGCGCCGAACAGGGTCTTGACCCGGTCGATCGCGAGCGTCTCGACCTGGTCGACGAATTCGCAACCGCCGTAGTAGCGCTTGCCCGGATAGCCTTCGGCGTACTTGTTGGTGAGCTGGCTGCCCTGGGCGGCCATGACCGCCGGACTGGTGTAGTTCTCGGAGGCGATCAGCTCGATGTGATCTTCCTGGCGCTGGTTCTCGCGAACGATGGCGCCAAAGACTTCGGGATCGACCTTGTCGAGGGTCGCTTCGGGATCGAACATGGGTTTACTCCGCGTTTCAGCCGTAGGGGTGGATAACGGCTGCCCAGGCGCGCGGCAGACACGGTCGGAAATGGCCCGGCTACCCGGCCGGCGATCGAATCGCCGGCCACGGTGACTGCCTCGGGCCATGCCCTGCGCTCCCCGGTAGTGCTCTACCCATTCGCCAGTCGCGCAGGAATGCGAGTACCAGGGACGGATTCTAGCGTTGCAGGGCCTGCGTGGGCAATCCCGCGGAGCCGCCCGGCGACTGCACCGAGGCATCGTCGAGCGCCGCATCGAGATGGGCGATGTCGGCCCAGTCGATCAGCGACCAGCGGCCGTCCTCGAAACGGATGCGGTTGATGCTGGCGTTGAGCAGTTCATGGCGCCGGGGCGCCTCGAGCGCCAGGCCGGTGGCGAGGCGATAGGCGATATCCAGCACACCGCCATGCGAAACCGCCGCGACCCTTGCGCCCGGATAGCGGCGGGCGATCCGCTCGAAGGCGACGGCGCAGCGATCGGCGAAGTCACGCAGCGATTCACCCCCGCCGGGCAGCGCGAAGTCCGGCTCGCGAGCCTGCCAGCGAGCGTACGCGCGCGGGAAGTCGGTCGCGATCTCGTCGTAGGTGCGGCCCTCGAAGTCACCGTAGCAGCGCTCGCGCAGGCCGGCGTCCGCGACCGCCGCGATCCCCAGGCGCGCCGCCACCGGCGCCGCGGTATCGCGGGCCCGGGCGAGATCGCTCGTGTGGATCGCCGCCAGCCCCGCATCGGCGAGCCGGCCGGCAAGCCGCCGCGCCTGCTCGTGGCCCTGCGCATGCAGGCCGATGTCGCGATGCCCCTGGAACCGGCGTTGCCGGTTCCAGTCGGTCAGCCCGTGGCGAATCAGCCAGAGCTCGGTCACGTCCGGATCGTTGTCATGATTCTCAGGCGAGCCTCGGGTTCAGGGTGAAAGTGCCGGTGATCGACGCCTGGCCCAGCGAATGCTCGTTGATCGCCTTGAGCGCATCGGCGCCGGTGAAGCGCCCCTGCACCGGCAACTGCTCGACGCCGAGCGCATACACGGTGAAGACGTAGTGGTGCAGGACGGAATCGTTCCACGGCGGGCACGGGCCGTCGTAGCCATAGTAATCGCCGGCCATGTCGGGGTCCGACGCGAACCAGGCGGTGTAGTCGTTGATCCCGTGACGCGCGCCATCGGGCGCGCCCGGACCGGCCTTGCCCTTGGGCGTGACTCCGTCGGAATGCGAACCCGCCGCGATGGCGCGGCAGTCGGCCGGCAGGTCGACGAGCACCCAGTGGTAGAAATCGACCCGCGGCAGGTCGGCGGGAATCTCGCGACCTTCCTGGTTGACGTCGTCGGGCTTGCTCGGCACATCGTAGTCGTGGCAGATGACCGCGAAGGACCGGGTCCCGGGCGGAACATCGTCCCAGGCGAGCTGCGGATTGCGATTGTCCGACAGGGCGATGTGCTGCTTGGGGTCGATGCGGCCGAATGCGAACTCGACCGGAATGACGTTGCCGTCGACGAATGACTCGCTGGTGAGTTTCAAGATGGCCTCCTTGTTCCTGTGTTCGCCATGAGTCTAAGCCGTCCCGCCGCTCAATGCAGCCGCAAACGGGCGAAACGGCGCTTGCCGACCTGCAGGACGTATTCTCCCGCAGGCAATTCCAGCGCCCGGTCCTCGATCTTCCGGCCATCGACCCGGACCCCGCCCTGGGCGATCGCCCGCAGCGCCTCGGCGTTCGATGCGGCCAGGCCGCAGTGGCGCAGCAGCGCGACGATGCCGGCCGGCGCCCCGTTCGACTCGTACTCGGGCATCTCGTCGGGCAGCGCGCCACGCTGGAAGCGCGCCTCGAACGCTTCGAGGGCCGCCCTGGCGGCGGCGGCGTCGTGGAAGCGTTCGACGATCTCGAGCGCGAGCTCCACCTTGGCATCGCGAGGATTGCGCCCATCGGCGCATTCGGCCCGCAGCCGCTCGATCTCGGCAAGCGGCCGGAACGAGAGCAGGGTGAAGTACTTCCACATCATGTCGTCGCTGATCGACATCAGCTTGCCGAACATCTCGCCGGCCGGCTCGGTGATGCCGACGTAGTTGTTCTTCGACTTCGACATCTTCTCGACGCCGTCCAGCCCCTCGAGCAACGGCATCGTCAGGATGCACTGGGGTTCCTGGCAGTACTCGCGCTGCAGTTCGCGCCCGACCAGCAGGTTGAACTTCTGGTCGGTGCCGCCCAGCTCGAGATCGGACTCGAGCGCGACCGAGTCGTAGCCCTGCATCAGCGGATAGAGGAACTCGTGCACCGAGATCGGGATCCCGCTGCGAAAGCGCTTCGAGAAATCGTCGCGCTCCATCATGCGCGCCACCGTGTATCGAGCCGCGAGCTGGATCATGCCGCGCGCGCCCAGCGGATCGCTCCATTCCGAGTTGCGCCGGATCTCGGTGCGCTCGGCATCGAGCACCAGGCTCGCCTGCCGGAAGTAGGTCGCGGCGTTCTCCTCGATCTGCTCGGCCGACAGCGGCGGCCGGGTGGCGTTGCGTCCCGACGGATCGCCGATCATCGAGGTGAAGTCGCCCACCAGGAAGATCACGGTATGGCCGAGGTCCTGGAGCTGGCGCAGCTTGTTCAGGACGACCGTGTGGCCCAGGTGCAGATCGGGCGCGGTCGGATCGAGCCCGAGCTTGATCCGCAGCGGCACGCCGGTCGCTTCGCTGCGCGCGAGCTTGCGCTCCCACTCCGACTCCACGATCAGCTCGTCGCAGCCGCGCCGGGTGATCGCCATCGCTTCGCGAACGCGATCGGTGATCGGCCAGTTCTCGCCGTTCATCGAGCTACCTTTGAAAAAACATGTAAAAACCGGGCAAATGTCTTTCCCATGCCGCGTATAATCTGCCACCTACTGCCGGGCTCCAGCCAGGAGCGGCCCGGGTATGGACAAGACAACATGGGCGAAGCGACGCCCCGGCATTCTAGCCGAGCCGCCGCCATTGCCCGGAACGAGCCTGCTGCATGATCGGGAGTCCCCGCATCCGAGCGGTGCCGGTGGTCGTGGCGTTTACGCTGGCCTTCGGTACCGTCCTGACCGCCTACGGTCTGGTCAAACCCCTCCCTGAACGCCCCCTGCCCCCCGCCACCACCGTGACCACCGCGGTGGCGCTCGAGTTGCCCGCGATTCCGGCGACCGGCGGCAGCATCCAGAGCGAGCGCATCCGCCTCGGCGACACCCTGCAGTCCGTGCTCGGACGCATGGACATCATCGATCCGGAACTCGTCGAGTTCGTCATCGGGGATGAAATCGCGCGGGCGATCCTCGCGTTCCGGGCCGGCGAAACCCTTCATGCCGAGCTCGACGCCATGGGCCACGCGAGCCGGCTGGTGTACTCGAAGGGCATCGTCGACGCGCGGGAATCTCCCGTCGGGCTGCGTATCGTGGTCGAGCGCGATGCCGACGGACGGCTCTCCGCCCACGACCAGACCATCGAGGTCGAACGCGGCATCGCCCTGCGCACCGCCACCATCAAGAGCACCCTGTTCGGCGCCACCCACTCGGCGGGCATCCCCGAGTCGGTCGCCAGCCAGATCGCCGACATCCTCGGCGGCGAGATCGATCTCTACCGCGACCTGCGCCGGGGCGACCGTCTCGAGGTCATCTACGAGACCCTGGCCGAACCCGACAGCCTCGAGCTGCCCCAGGGCGGCCGGGTGCTGGCCCTGCGCTTCATCAATGGCAAGCGCGAGCTCACCGCCTTCCACTTCGACGCCGACGGCAATGGCGGCGAGTACTACGACATCAACGGCAACAGCCTGCGCAAGACCTTCCTGCGCTATCCGATCGAATTCTCGCGCATCAGCTCGCGCTTCACCGACGCCCGGCTGCATCCCGTGCTGGGCGTGGTGCGCGCGCACAAGGGCGTCGACTTCGCCGCCCCGGCCGGCACCCCGATCCGCTCCACTGGCGACGGCATCGTCGACTTCGTCGGCCAGCAGCGCGGCTACGGCAAGGTCGTCATTCTTCGCCATGACGGCAACTACTCGACGCTCTACGCCCACATGAGCGGCTTCGCCCGCCACCTGCGAAAGGGCGACAAGATCCGCCAGGGCGCGGTGATCGGCTTCGTCGGCAGCACCGGCTACGCCACCGGGCCGCACCTGCACTACGAATTCCGGATCGGCAAGGAACAGGCCGACCCGCTGGCCGCCGACCTGCCGGTCGCCGCGCCGCTGGGGCGCGCCGCCCTGGCCCGCTTCGACGCCCTCGCGGCGGACTTCACGGAGCGCTTCGGGCACATGGGCGAACTGCAACTCGCCCGCTTCGAGTAGGGTCGGCGCCGGGCCGATGCCCCGCCCATCGCGCCGCTTCATCGGACTGATGTCCGGTACCAGCATCGACGGCGTCGATGCGGTGCTGGTCGAACTGCCGGCGGACGGCGCCGTCACCACGCTCGCGAGCGCCAGCCTGCCGATGCCCGCCGAGCTTCGCGAGCGCCTGACGAGGCTCGCCCTCGGCAAGGTCGGCGGCGACGGACTCGATGCCGCCGCGCGGGCAGCGGTCGATCTCAGCCGGCTCTACGCCGATACCGTCGCCCGCCTGCTCGAGGGTCGGGAACGCAGCGGCATCGCCGCCATCGGCGCGCATGGCCAGACCGTCCTGCATGCGCCGCAACGCGGCTACTCGCTGCAGCTCATCGACGGGGCCCTGCTCGCCGAGCTCACCGGCCTGCCGGTGGTGTGCGATTTCCGCTCCGGCGACATCGCGGCGGGCGGCGAAGGCGCCCCCCTGGTGCCCGCCTACCACCAGGCGGTGTTCGGCGCCCCGGCCGAGCGTCGCGCGGTGCTCAACATCGGCGGCATCGCCAACATCAGCTGGCTGGCCGCCGGCGAACCGGTGCTCGGCTTCGACACCGGCCCGGGCAACACCCTGCTCGATGCCTGGTGCGCCCGCCACACGGGCCGTGCCTACGACGAGGACGGCGCCTGGGCCGCCAGCGCCGCGCCCGACGCGAGGCTGCTCGAAGCGCTGCTGGCCGATCCCTATTTCAGCCGCCCCGCCCCCAAGAGCACCGGGCGCGAAACCTTCCATCTCGACTGGCTCGCCGAACGGGGCCGCGCGGCGGGGCTGGCCGGGCTACCGGCCGCGGTGGTGCAGGCCACCCTGCTCGAACTCACCGCCCGCTCGATCGCGGATGCGCTGGCGCCGCTGCGCCCGGCCACCACGCTGGTCTGCGGCGGCGGCGTGGCCAATCGCGCCCTGCTCGAGCGCCTGCGCGCGCTGCTCGCGCCGTCGCGCTGCGAATCCACCGCCATCCTCGGCATCGACCCCCAGGCGGTGGAGGCAAGCGCCTTCGCCTGGCTGGCCGCGCGCCGGATCGACCGTCTACCCGGCAACCTGCCCAGCGCCACCGGCGCGCGCGGCTTGCGCATCCTGGGCGCCCTCTACGACCCGCTGGGGCCGTAGCGCAAATGGGGTCAGACACGATATTCGCTATCGCGAATATCGTGTCTGACCCCATTTGCTGCGCCATTTGCGTGACCCTATTCGCGAAAACGGGGCGCCGAAGCGCCCCGCTGATGGAGTCGGGTGGGATCAGGCGGTGAACGAAGACCCGCAGCCGCAGGTGGTGGTGGCGTTGGGGTTCTTGATGACGAACTGGGCCCCTTCGAGATCTTCCTTGTAGTCGATCTCGGCGCCGACCAGGTACTGGTAGCTCATAGCGTCGATCAGCAGCACGACGCCCGCCTTTTCCATGGTGGTGTCGTCATCGTTCACTTCCTCGTCGAAAGTGAAGCCGTACTGGAAGCCCGAGCAGCCACCGCCCTGCACGAAAACGCGCAGCTTCAGCTGGTCGTTGCCTTCCTCTTCGATCAGTTGCCTGACTTTATCGGCGGCGCTGTCGGTGAAGACGAGCGGCGCCGGCATCTCGGTCACAGCGTTCATGAAGCACTCTCCGCAATAAGCCTTATTCTATCGCGTCCGCTACCATCGCGTGCGATTGCCCGGCCGCCGCCGGGGTATCGCGATGCGCCGATCAACCCGCGAATGGACCAGACCACCGAGTGATGGACAAACCCTACCACGGCATCGTCGTCGTCGACCTGACGACCACCATCGCCGGCCCCTACTGCACCCGCCTGCTTGCCGACCTCGGCGCCGACGTCATCAAGATCGAATCCCCCGACGGCGACATGATGCGTACCCGCCCGCCGATGCCGGGCGGGTACAGCCGCCCCTTCGGCCAGCTCAACGCCGGCAAGCGCAGCGTGGTGCTCGACCTCAAGCAGCCGGACGACGCCCAGGCACTGCGCGATCTCGTCACCCGGGCCGACCTGCTGGTCGAGAACTTCCGCCCCGGCGTGATGACGCGGCTGGGCCTCGACTACCCGCGGCTGGCGGAACTGAATCCACAGCTGATCTACTGCGCCATCTCCGGCTACGGCCAGAGCGGCCCGTCGGCGGGCGCGCCCGCCTATGCGCCGGTGGTGCATGCCGCTTCCGGCCACGACCTTGCGCATCTCGCGTACCAGGACGGACGCGAGAGCCCCGACTGGTGCAGCGCGTTCACCGCCGACGTCATGTCCGGCCTCTATGCCTTCGCCGCGATCGGGCCGGCCCTGCGCCTTCGCGAGCTCACCGGCCACGGCCAGCAGATCGATGTCTCGATGTTCGAGGCCATGCTGTCGCTGTGCCTGACCGAGGTCCAGCTGGCGCAGTCGGGCGACGAACCGGTGCGCATGTTCGGCCCCACCCGGACGGCCGATGGCTACGTGATGGCGGCCGTCGCGAGCGAGAAGAGCTTCGTGGCGCTGTGCCAGGCCGCCGGCCGGCCCGAGCTCGCGAAGGATCCCCGCTTCGAGCAGTACAGCGAGCGACGGCGCCACTGGAAGGAGTTCGTCGCGGAGATCGAGACCTGGTCGACCCGGCTCGGCACGGCCGAGTGCATGGAGGCGCTGGACCGGCATGGCGTGCCGGCTTCGCCCTATCGCACGGTGGCCGAAGCGCTGCAGGATCCGCAGCTCACCCATCGCAATGCGCTCGCCACCGTGAGCGATCCGGCCGGGGATTACCGGATCGTCAATGCGCCCTTCCGGATCTCCGGCGCCGATGTCAGCGCGGGTACGCGCGCGCCCGCGCTGGGCGAGCACACACGCGAGGTATTCGAGGGCCTGGGACTGCAGCCGCCACGATCCGACGGGCGCTGATCGGCCGTTTCACTTCAGGCGGCCGGCTCGCCGGCGCCGCGGCCGGCCAGCTTCAGGCCGGGCTTGCCGGCGGCCTGCGCCTCGATATGGAGGATCGCGCCTTCGACGATGGCGCCATGCTGCACCTCGACGACCGTGTAGCGGATATCGCCCGAGACGCGCGCCCTGGCCTGCAGCTCCAGGAGCTCGTCGGCCTGGACCGGCCCTTCGACCGTTCCGTCGATGACGACATGGCCGGCACGGATCTCGCCCTTGACCTTCGCATTCTCGGACAGCACCAGCAGGCTCGGCTTGCCCGGCTCGGCGATGACCCGGCCGATGACTTCGCCATCGATCCGCAGTCCGCCGCGGAAGCGCAGGTCGCCCTCGATCACCGTACCGCTGCCGATCAGGCAGTCGATCGTGCTTGCCGCCTTGCCTGCCTTGCCTGCCTTGCC
>JBAYRO010000105.1:0-10220 GCA_041676645.1 Burkholderiaceae bacterium
ATTGTTGTCAATACATAAACATGCATAGAGTCGGGCCAGAGAATGTCCGGCTGGCGCGGCTTCTTCTTCATCCTCACGACATGTCCGCTGCGGCGGAGCTTTTTGACCGATTCTCCGAGCACGGGCAACGGAGTCCGCGATTCTGAAACTACGCAGTGGCAGCGTACAGCAGGGCCCAATGCCAATTCTTGAACCCACTCAAGGAGGCATGCCCATGCGGTCCAACCAGCCTCTGACCAAAGCTGGCGCAGACCAAACGCCCATCGTGTCAAAGCCCGCAGAGCGCCGGACTCCGACGACCCAACAGACAGCGGACATCGATACGGATGGGGTGACACCCACGTGTAATCGATCGCTTATGCACAGTTGATCCTCGAGAACGACGCAGGCCTGCTGGCGGCCGCCCTCGGCGACATTGCGCGAGCCCGCGGCATGTCGCAGATCGCCGAGGCCGCAGGGCTCACGCGTGAGGCGCTATACAAGGCATTGCGACCAGGTGCGCAGCCGCGCTTCGATACGATCGCCCGGGTGTGCGCAGCGTTGGGAATGCGGCTGACCGTGGAGCCCGCGCAGGGCTGATTCCAGTCGGCCGGGCACGCCCTCAAAGCACTCGCGGCCCATCCTTGATCATGTTGCGCGCGATGACCAGCTGCTGGATCTGGCTGGTGCCTTCATAGATGCGGAACAGGCGCACGTCGCGATAGAAGCGCTCGATCACGTATTCCTTGGTGTAGCCAGCGCCACCGAGTATCTGCAGGGCGCGGTCGGCGACCCGGCCGGCCATCTCGGAGCAGAAGAGCTTGGTGGCGGCCGCCTCGGTCGAGATCCTCTCGCCGGCGTCGCGCCGGCGCGCCGCGTCCATCACCATGCAGCGCGCCGCGTAGAGCTCGGCGCGCGAATCGGCGAGCATCGCCTGCACCAGCTGGAAGTTGGCGATCGGCTGGCCGAACTGGCGGCGCTCGGTCGCGTAGCGCAGGGCCTCGTCGAGGATGCGATGGGCGGCGCCGACGCAGATCATGCCGATATGGATGCGCCCCTTGTCGAGCACCTTCATCGCCGTCTTGAAGCCCTGCCCCTCGACGCCGCCGACGATGCGATCGGCCGGCACCCGCACATCCTCGAAGATGACATCGCAGGTATGCGCCCCGCGCATCCCCATCTTGGCATCCTTGCGCCCGAAGCGGATGCCGGGCGAATCGGCATCGACCACGAAGGCGCTGACGCCGGCCGCGCCCTTCTCGTTCGGATCGGTGCGGGCCATGAGGGTGAAGAGCCCGGCCTGCGGCGCATTGGTGATGAAGCGCTTGGTGCCGTTGACGATGTAGTGGTCGCCGTCGCGCACCGCGCGCGTGCGCAGCGAGCCGGCATCCGAGCCGGAGTCGGGCTCGGTCAGGCAGAAGGAAGCGATCTTCTCGCCGGAGGCGAGTTGCGGCAGGAACTCCGCCTTCTGCTCGGGCGTACCGTCGATCACGATGCCCTGCGAACCGATCCCCACCGTGGTGCCGATCAGCGAGCGATAGGCGGGCGAGGCCCAGGACAGCGCGATGATGACGTGCGCCTCCTCCTCGGTGGTGAGGCCCAGGCCGCCGAATTCCTCGGGAACCGACAGCCCGAACAGGCCGAGCTCGCGCATGTCCTGGATGATGTCGGCGGGAATCTCGTCGGTTTCCTCGACGATCGCCTCGGCCGGCAGCAGCCGGTCGCGCACGAAACGGTCGACGCCGTCGACCAGGGCCTGCAGCTGTTCGGGATCACGGATCATGGAGTGGCTCTCCCGTCTCAGGCAGCGCGCTCGAAGACGGCGGCGATACCCTGCCCGCCACCGATGCACATCGTCTCGAGGCCGTAGCGAGCGCCGCGGCGATCGAGTTCATGGAGCAGGGTGGTCATGATGCGCACCCCGGTGGCGCCCACCGGATGGCCCAGCGAAATGCCCGAGCCATTGACATTGAGCTTGTCCTGGTCGTTCCAGTCCCAGCCCTTGAGCACCGCCAGCACCTGGCAGGCGAAGGCTTCGTTCAACTCGACGAGGTCCATGTCCTTGAAGGACAGCCCGGTGCGCTCGAAGAGCTTCTTCACCGCCGGCACCGGGCCGATGCCCATGATGCCCGGCTCGCAGCCGGCGGCGGCCCAGCCCACCAGGTAGCCCATGGGCTTGAGGCCCAGCGCCTCGGCGCGTTCCTCGCTCATGACCAGGCAGGCGGCGGCGGCATCGTTCTGCTGCGAGGCATTGCCGGCGGTGACGGTGCCGTCCTTCATGATGGGCTTGAGCTTCGCGAGCGATTCGAGGGTGGTGTTGGCCCGCACGCCTTCGTCGCGCGAGACCACCACCGGGTCGCCCTTGCGCTGCGGCACGCTGACCGACACCACCTCGGCATCGAAGCGACCCGCCTCCCAGGCCGCCGTGGCGCGCTGCTGGCTCTGGGCGGCAAAGGCATCGGCCTGCTCGCGGGTGATGTTGTATTCGCGGGCGAGGTTCTCGGCCGTCTCGATCATCCCCGAGATGCGGCCGAAGCGCTCGACCGGCTGGGAGCGCTCGCGGCCGCGATCGAGCCGGTCATGCAGCTTCACGGTGCCGGCGCGCTTGCCCCAGCGCATGTCGGTCGTGTAGTACTCGACGTTGCTCATGCTCTCGACGCCGCCGGCCATGACGATGTCGGCCGCGCCGGTCTGGACCATCATCGCCGCGGTGGCGATCGCCTGCAGGCCGCCGCCGCAGCGTCGGTACAGCGCCATGCCGGCGACATCGATCGGAAAGCCGGCCTGCAGCGCGACCCAGCGGCCGGTGCAGGGCGCCTCGCCGTTCTGGTAGGACTGCGAGAAGACGAGATCCTCGATCAGGCCGGGATCGATGCCCGTGCGCTCGACCACGGCGCGCGCTGCGATGGCGCCGAGCTCCTCGACCGGGACCGGACGCAGGCCCCCGCCGAAGGCGCCGACGGGCGTACGAACGGGGGACACGATGGCGGCTCGCTTGAGTTTCATGACTGTCTCCTTCGGGAAATTGCGGATTCGGACCTCGCCGCGGCACCCGACCCGCGCCGGGATTCCTCCCCGGGCCGCGGCGAATTCCCGGCTACCGGTCGATCGTAGCCGAGGCCGCGGCAACTGGGGAAATCGGGAATCCGGCAGGCAGGGTCAAGCCGGGCCGCCCCGACGGGCACGGAACGTCGCCGCGAGGCCATTGGCTATACTGTGGCCCTTTCCGAAACGCC
Source organism: Burkholderiaceae bacterium (assembly GCA_041676645.1). Taxonomy (GTDB): domain Bacteria; phylum Pseudomonadota; class Gammaproteobacteria; order Burkholderiales; family Burkholderiaceae_E; genus JAMLIN01. The sequence continues at coordinate 3,216 of JBAYRO010000105.1, forward strand.
CTTTCCCGAAACCGGGCACGCACCCGGCACTTCCCGCGATGCCCGGCAATAACACTGCTCCCACTGCCCTCGCGACACTGCTCGCGCTCTACCGGACCATGTGCCGGATACGCGCCTTCGAGGACGCAGCCGAAGTCGCCAGCCAGGGCGGCGTCGCCGCCTTCGGCCAGAAGCAGGACACCAGCGTCGCCGTACGCGGTCCGCTGCACCTGTCGACCGGGCAGGAAGCCGTCGCCGCCGGCGTGTGCGCGCACCTGCGCCCGAGCGACTACCTGACCTCCACGCACCGCGGGCATGGGCACACCATCGCCAAGGGCGCCGAGCTCGGGCGCATGTTCCAGGAGCTCTTCGGCAAGGCCACCGGCTACTGCGGCGGTCGCGGCGGCTCGATGCACATCGCGGACTTCTCGGTCGGCATGCTCGGCGCCAACGGCGTGGTCGCCGCCGGCATTCCGATCGCCGTCGGCGCCGCCCAGTCGATCCGGATCCGCCGCACCGATGCGATCGCGGTCAGCTTCTTCGGCGATGGCGCGCTCAACCGCGGCCCCTTCGCCGAGAGCCTGAACTGGGCCGCCGCCTTCGGGCTGCCCCTGCTGTTCGTGTGCGAGGACAACCAGTGGTCGGCGACGACCCGCACCGATGCCATGTCCGCCGGCGGCGGCGCCGCCGAACGCGCCCGCAGCTACGGCGTGCCGGCGGTGGAGGTCGACGGCAACGACGTCGCCGCGGTCCACGCGGCAGCCGGGCGCCTCGTCGAGGAAATCCGCGCCGGCGCCGGCCCGCGGCTGCTGCATGCGCGCACCTATCGCTTCAGCGGACATGTCTCGGTCGACCCGGCCGCCTACCGTGACCCGGACGAGCTCGCGGCGGCGCTGGCCGACGATCCGCTCGAGCGCGCCCGCCGGCTGCTGGCCGATGCCGGCGCGACGGCGGGGCAGGCCGACACGATCATGGCCGAGGCGCGCGCCGAGGTCGAGGCCGCGCTGGCCTCGGCCGCCGCCGCGCCCTGGCCGGAGGATGCCGCCGCCTTCGAGCAGGTGCAGGACGAGGGAAGCGGGCGATGGACGTGACGACGACGGATACGACGACAGTGGCTACGATGAGCTATGCGGCGGCCGCCGCCGACGCCCTCGCGCGGAAGATGCGCACCGACCCGGCCGTGGTCGCGCTCGGCGAGGATCTCGGCCGCGGCGGCATCTTCGGCCAGTACCAGGGGCTGCAGGCCGAGTTCGGTGCCGAACGAATCATCGACACCCCCATATCGGAAGCCACCATCGTCGGCGCCGCCGTCGGCATGGCGCTGACCGGCCTCAAGCCGGTCGTCGAGATGCGGGTCGTCGATTTCGCGCTGTGCGCCATGGACGAAATCGTCAACCAGGCCGCCAAGAACCGCTTCATGTTCGGCGGCCAGGGCCGGGTACCGGCCGTGATCCGCATGCCGATCGGCATCTGGACCGCATCGGCGGCGCAGCACTCGCAGTCGCTCGAGAGCTGGTTCGCCCACATCCCGGGCCTGGTCGTGATGACACCGGCCACCGCCCAGGACAACCACGCGCTGCTGCGCGCCGCGATCGACTGCGGCGACCCGGTCGCCTACCTCGAGCACAAGGAGCTCTGGGGCCTCGAGGACGAAGTCGACCCCGCTGCCACGGCCACCATCGGCCGCGCGCGCATCGTGCGCCCCGGCACCGACCTCACCATCGTGAGCTGGAGCAAGGCGGTGCACGATGCCACGGCCGCCGCGGCGACGCTGGCCGAGGCCGGCATAGCGGCCGAGGTCATCGACCTGCGCACGCTCTGGCCCTGGGACCGCGACACGGTACTCGACTCGGCCGGGCGCACCGGCCGGGTGCTGGTCGTCCACGAAGCCGTCCAGGTCGCCGGCTTCGGCGCCGAGATCGCCGCCACCGTGGCCGAACACACGGGCGCGAAGGTGGCGCGGCTGGGGGCACCGCGCAGCCCGGTGGCCTACTCGCCGCCACTCGAGGTGCTGGCCCGCATTGCACCGCAACAGATCGTCGCCAGGGCGCGTGAACTGATGGATCGACGCTAGAAGTGGATCGGGCCGGCCCGCGGCCGCCGTCCTCGTCATTTACACTGTTGGCCGCTGAAACATTCGCCACCACACTATTACCAAGCTGCTTCGGAGGAGACTTCCCATGGATCGTCGCTCACTGCTGAAAACCGGCCTGGCCGGCTCCGCCGCCATCGCCGCACCGCTGGTGCTGACCTCGCGCGCTTCCGCGCAGTCGAGATACCGCTCCGAGTACCGCATGTCGACGGTTGTCGGAACCGCCTTCCCCTGGGGCCAGGGCGGCGACATCTGGCTGAACCTGGTGCGCGAGCGCACCCAGGGCCGCATCAACATCAAGATGTACCCCGGCGTGTCGCTAATCAACGGCGACCAGACCCGCGAGTTCAGCGCGATCCGCCAGGGCGTCATCGACCTCGCCGTCGGCTCGACCATCAACTGGTCGCCGCAGATCCGGCAGCTCAACCTCTTCTCGCTGCCCTTCCTCGCCGTCGACCACGCCGGGATCGATGCAATGGTCCAGGGCCCGGTGGGCGAGCAGATCCTGCAGATCGTCGAGAAGGCCGGCGTCGTGCCGCTCGCCTGGGGCGAGAACGGCTTCCGCGAAGTCACCAACTCGCGCCACGAGATCCGCAGCCCGGCCGACATGAAGGGCCTGAAGTTCCGCGTCGTCGGCTCGCCGATCTTCAACGACACCTTCACCGCACTGGGCGCCAACCCCACCCAGATGAGCTGGGCCGATGCCCAGCCGGCACTCGCCTCGGGCGCCGTCGAAGGCCAGGAGAACCCGCTGCACATCTTCACCGCCGCGAAGCTGCACACCCTGTCGCAGAAGTTCGTGACGATGTGGGACTACGTTGCCGATCCGCTCATCTTCGTGGCCAACCGCGACGTCTGGAACTCCTGGACGCCCGAGGATCGCGACATCGTCCGCGAATGCGCCATCGAGGCCGGCCGCCAGGAAATCGCGCTTGCCCGCAAGGGCCTGACCAGCACCGACCGCTCGCTCATCGAGGAGGTCAAGGGGCTCGACGTCACCGTCACCGAGCTGAGCGAGTCCGAGCGTGCCGCCTTCGTGAAGGCCGTCCAGCCGACCTACCAGAAGTGGACCAAGACGATCGGCCCGGACCTGGTGAAGCAGGCCGAAGCCGCCGTGGCCGCCCGCAAGCGCGCCTGATCGCGCGCAGGCATATGCGAGCCGGCACGCCACGGTGACGACGGAACGACCCGATCACGGGGAGGAGCGGCCCGCGGGCACGCCCTCCCCGGACGGCGCCGTGCCCGCGCCCGATGCGGACGCAGCCCCGCCGACGCCCTTCATGCCTTCCAAGCGCAACTACCGCTGGGAGGACTGGGTCGGCGGCGTGGTGATGAGCCTGTTGACGCTGATCACCTTCGCCAACGTGCTGGTGCGCTACTTCACCAACCAGTCGTTCGCCTGGACCGAGGAGATCTCGATCAGCCTGATGGTGATCCTGACGCTGGTCGCGGCAAGCGCCGCCGTCGTGCGTGACCGACACATCCGGGTCGAGATCGTCTTCTATGGCGGCAGCAAGGCACGGCGCCGCTGGCTCGGCGTGCTCACGGGCGTCGCCACCATCGTCGCCTTCGCGATCCTCTCCGTGCTGGGCGGGCAGCTCGCCTGGGACGACTACCGCTACGAAGTGACGTCACCCGGCATCGGGGTGCCGCAGTGGTGGTACACGGTGACCATGCCGCTGCTGTGCATCGTCATCACCTGGCGCGCCTTCCAGTACCTCGTCACCGTCTGGAAGGATCGCTGATCCCGCCATGATCGCGACCCTGAGTTTCCTTGCGTTCGCCCTGCTGCTGGTGCTGGGTGTGCCGATCGGCGTCGCGCTGATGATCGGCGGCTCGATCGCGATCGGCGCCGCCGAGCTGGGTTGGCTCGCGCTGCCCAACAACTTCTACGCCGGCATCGCCAAGTACCCGCTGCTCGCGCTGCCGATGTTCGTGCTCGTGGGCGTGCTCTTCGAGCGCTCCGGCGTCGCCGAGCGGCTCGTCACCTTCGCCTCGGCCATCTTCGGGCGCGGCCCCGGCATGCTGCCGATGATCGCCATCCTGGTGGCGATGCTGCTGGGCGGCATCTCGGGCTCCGGCCCCGCCACCGCCGCCGCGGTGGGCGGCGTGATGCTCGTCGCCATGCGCAGGGCCGGCTACCCCGCACCGTTCTCGGCCAGTGTCATCGGCGCGGCCTCCGCCATCGACATCCTGATCCCGCCCTCGATCGCCTTCATCGTGTACTCGGTGCTGGTACCCGGCGCCTCGGTGCCCGCCCTGTTCGCCGCCGGCCTGATCCCGGGTGTTCTGACCGGCCTGACGCTGATCATCCCCGCCATCTGGCTGTCGCGGCGCCACGGCTTCGGCCAGCACGAGCACGCCGAAGCCCGGCCTCCGTTCTGGTCATCGCTGCGCGAGGCCTCCTGGGGCCTGGCCGCGCCGGTGCTCATCCTCGGCGGCATGCGCGCCGGCTGGTTCACGCCCACCGAAGCCGCCGTGGTCGCCGTCGTCTACGGCCTGTTCGTGGGCATGGTGATCCACCGCACGATCCGGATGCGCGACGTCATGGACATCTTCGCCGACGCCGCCGAAATCTCCGGGATCATCCTGGTCGTCGTCGCGCTGGCGAGCATCTTCGCCTACGCTGTCAACACCCTCGGGCTGATCGACCCGATGGTCAACTTCGTGACCAACAGCGGCCTGGGCGAGACTGGCGCCATCGCGATGATCGTCCTCGTACTGCTGGGGATGGGCATGGTGCTCGACGGCATCTCGATCTTCCTGATCTTCGTGCCGCTGCTGATGCCGCTCATGCGGTTCTACGAGTGGGATCCCGTCTGGTTCGGCGTCATCCTGACCTACATGGTCGCCATCGGCCAGTTCACCCCACCCCTGGCGGTGAACCTGATGATCACCTCCAAGCTCGCCGGCATCGGCATCGAGCAGACCGTGCGCTGGGTGCTCTGGTTCGTCGCCGCGATGCTGCTGCTGCTGATTGCGCTGATCAACTTCCCCGAGATCTCGATCTGGCTGCCGAGGGTGCTGGGGTATTGAGGGCGAATCGGGGCTCGAATTGACATCCCACGCAAATGGGGTGACAACGCTCTGGCATCCCCCGCCTTGCAAATGTCTCGCGCCATAGGTATCGATGACGGTTCGATCGTTCGACGAAAGTTTCAGATCAGGCATGAGCAGACATGCTCGTTGATCCGATGCTTAGGCAAGCATCAACGTAATCGATGGTAGTCAGAGCGCGCTGAATGGCGACTTCCGGACTCTGCGCGGCGTGAAACCCTCCGAGACTGGCGCTCATACGGACTGTTTGTCATGCACATCGACGCTACCGAATTCAAGGCCAGGTGTTTGAACCTCATCGACGAGGTTGTCGCTACACGTCAAGCAGTAGTGATTACCAAGCATGGCAAGCCGATCGCGCGAATCGTGCCAATCGAGGACGAAGTGTCGTCGACTAATCTCTTCGGTCACATGGAAGGCACAGGAAAGATCGTCGGCGACATTATCGACACTTCGCCCGAACTCGAATTAGCCGAGTGAGGTGCCCGAACGATTCATGCAGGCGGCCACACGCAATCTGGCGCCCGCCAGCCTGGACATGGAGATCGACTCGATCCTGGTTGACGGCGACACTGCGGGCGCGCTGACCTCGCCTGCACGCCTGTTGCGGTGCTCCCGAACCTCGGGCAGGCTGGCGCCAGGACGCTGCCTGCTGACGGCGGCGGCCGATGCATGGCAGGAACCCGGGCGCCTGCGCCAGAATACGAGGCTGAATAAAGGCGGTAGCATTCCAACTGGCAGGCCGGATACTGAGGATCGAATTTGGCGGCAAGCGGAGAAACCGAGGACCACAAAGCGAAAGCCAGGGGCTTTGCAGGGCTTTCCCTGCTCGTGTCCGATGTGGACACGATCCTGCGCTCCGTCGGCCGGCCGGAAGCTCCCGCCAGGCTCGAAGAGCCTGCCCGTCCCGTAGCGGGCGCCGGGGATCCGCATATCGCCCCCATCGCGGCCGGGTATCCCGCCGCCGAGGCGGACGAGTTCGCTGTCGCTCGCCAGGCTGGCGCCGCCCCGATCGCCGCGCCGCTCTTTGCGCCGGTGGACGATCTGCCGCCCTCGCGTCCTCCCCGCTCGTCGTGGCGCATGCCCATCCTGGCCGCCGGGATTGCCGGGATCATTGCCGCGATCTGGCTTTTCAGCCCGATCGGGGAACAGGGCGAACCTCCCGATCTGACGCCCGGCGACCAGATCGCCACCACGACGCCTTCTCCGGCACCCTCCTCGCCCGCACCCGTTGCGGCAGGGACGGCCGAGCCGACGGAAACACCGCCTCCGGCCGACGCCGCCGCGGCTTCTGCCCGCCCCGAAGCCCAGGGCCAGGAGGGGGGATCCGAAACCACCCGGGTAGAGCAGGCCGCGCCCGGCGAAGCATCCGCCGAATCGTCCGCTCGATCGCCTACCGAATCGCCCACCCAGTCGCCCGCGGTCGAGCCGCAGGCGGCCGAACAGCAGCCCGAACCGGATACCACCACGCTTGCCGCCCAGCGCCGGCTGCGGGAGCTGGGCTACAGCACCGGCAACGTCGACGGCGTTCCGGACTCGCGCACCCGGGAAGCCATCGTCGCGTTCCAGGTCGATCACGGGCATAACGCATCGGGGGTCGCGGATGCCGCCCTGCTGCGCCAGCTGGACGCGGCGCTGGTACGCGTGCACATAGACGGGGATACCGACTCCGGCGCGGCGCAAACGACGGCAACATCGTCGCCACCCGGCGCCGCCGAGGCAACGGCGGCGATAACGGCTGCGGCGACGGCATCCACAGCGCCGCCATCGACAGCCGCGGCACCGGCGCCAGCACCGACTGCGATGGCCCCGACGCCGACGGCACCGGCGTCGGAAGCACCCGCCGCGCCCTCGCCCTCGCCCGCGCCCGCGCCCGC
>JBAYRO010000106.1:0-10097 GCA_041676645.1 Burkholderiaceae bacterium
CTCGATGAGCCGCGTGCGCGCACCCGGAAAGGCGGCGACCATCTCGCGCCAGTCGAGCAGTTCGTCACCCTTGGCCGCAACCAGGAAATAGCGCGACGGATCGGCGATGCCCGCCGGCGCCATGGCGGCGAATTCGTCGATGTAGCGGGCCTCGAAGACGAATGGCTCGTTGTCGTGGTACATGGTCTGCTCGCCGACATGGCCACGCAGGTCGCGAGCCGGATGCATCGCCGGATTGAGCAGCACCGCCCGACAGGCGCGGCGCTCTGCCACGCAGGTGGCGTAGAAGCCCCCGAGCGAACTGCCGATGAGGACGTCGTCCGGCCCAGGCGCGATCTCGCCCAGCACCAGCGCCAGCGCCGCGGCTGGTGAGGCCGGCAGTTGCGGGCAGACGAAGCGCTCGCCCTGGCCCAGCTCCACGAGGCGCTCGCCGATCATGCGCGCCTTGAACGAAGCCGGCGAGGACCGGAAACCATGCAGGTAGACGATGCGCCCGACGCTCCCGGAGCCGGAATCGCCAATGGCGCCGCCAGCGGTGCCGATCCCGCTCATGCCGGCCTCCCCGATGCGCGCTGGCGCAGGGCGTCGAGGAGCCGGCCATGGATGCCCTGGAAGCCGCCATTGCTCATCACCAGGATCCGGTCCCCGGCAACGGCGGCGGCCACGATCGCGGCCACCAGCGCATCGATGTCGTCATGCACCGAAGCCCGGGCGCCGAGTTCGGCGAGCGCCTCGCCCGGCGACCAGTCGAGCGAACCGGCATAGCAGAAGCAGAGATCGGCGTCGGCGAGGCTGCCGGGCAGCGCGGCGCGCATCACGCCCAGCTTCATCGTGTTCGAGCGCGGCTCGAGCACCGCCAGGATGCGCCCCGCACCGCCCATCCGGGCGCGCAGCCCGGCGATGGTGGTGGCGATCGCGGTCGGGTGGTGGGCGAAGTCGTCGATCACGATCACGCCGTCGACCTCGCCACGCGTCTCGAGCCGGCGCCGGATGCCGGGAAAGCTCGCCAGCGACTCGATCGCGAGCGCCGGATCGACGCCGGCATGGCGCGCTGCCGCGAGCACCGCCAGCGCGTTGGCGCGGTTGTGCTCGCCGGCGGCCGCGAGGCGGGCGCGCCCGAGGCGCCGCCCTTCGAAATGCACATCGAAGCCGCTGGCATCGGGCTCCTCAACGAGATCGATCACCTGCCACTGACCGCCGGCGCCCGTGGTTTCGAGCGCGCTCCACAGCCCGCGCTCGAGTACCCGGTCGAGCGCCGGCGAATCGGCAGGGCGGATGATCAGGCCGCTGCCCGGCACGGTGCGCACGAGATGGTGGAACTGGGTTTCGATCGCCGCCAGGTCCGGGAAGATGTCGGCATGGTCGAACTCGAGATTGTTCAGCACCACGGTGCGGGGCCGGTAATGAACGAACTTGGATCGCTTGTCGAAGAACGCGGTGTCGTACTCGTCGGCCTCGATCACGAAATGCTCGCCCTCGCCCAGGCGGGCGGAGACGGGGAAGCCGATGGGGACGCCGCCGATCAGGAAGCCCGGCGCGAGCCCGGCGCGATCGAGCACCCAGGCCAGCATCGAGGCGGCCGTCGTCTTGCCGTGCGTGCCCGCGAGCGCGAGCACCCAGCGCCCGGCGAGCACCTGCTCGGCCAGCCACTGCGGACCCGAGATATAGCGCCCGCCCGCCTCCAGGATCGCCTCCATGAGCGGATTGCCGCGCGACACCACGTTGCCGATCACCCACAGGTCGGGACGCAGGGCCAGCTGGTCGGCGCCATAGCCTTCGATCAGGTCGATGCCGAGCGAGCGCAACTGATCGCTCATCGGCGGATAGACGTTCGCATCGCAACCGGTGACGCGGTGGCCCGCCTGGCGGGCGATCGCTGCGACGCCGCCCATGAAGGTTCCACAGATGCCGAGGATATGGATATGCATGGAGGCTCGCTGCGTGGGGGCTCGCCGGGACGCCGGACAGGGTCCGGTAGAATCGGGGATTCTAACGGAGCACTCCTCCCGCCCGATGCCCGTGACAAGTTCCTCCGAATCGATCCGGCGCGAGATCGCCGGACTTGCCGCCCGCCTGGTGGCCGATGGTGGGCTCGACTACGGCGCCGCCAAGCGCAAGGCCGCCCGCGAGATCACCGGCCGCAATCGCCCGCCCGTCGCGGCGCTACCCGACAACGATGCCATCGACGACGCACTGGCCGAGCACTTCGCCCTGTTCGACGAAGAGCACGATGCGCGGGTGCTGCGCCGGCGCGAAGTCGCCGCCTCGCTGATGCAGTGGCTCGAGCCCTTCGATCCCTACCTGACCGGCGCGGTATGGAAGGGCATCGTCGCCGAGCATGCGCCGATCCACCTCCAGGTCTTCCACGACAATTCGAAGGAAATCGGAATCGCCCTGCTCGACCACCAGGTCCGCTTCGAGACCACCACCATGGCCCACCTGCGCGACGCCTCCGAGGTCGAGACCTTCGCCTTCTACTGGCAGGACGAACCCGTGCTGCTGTCGCTGTACGCCCGCGACGACCTCCGGGGAGCGCTGCGCCCGAGCGGGGCGCGGGGCGCCGAGCGCGGCAACCTGCGGGCCTTGCGCGAGCGCATTGCGCAGGGCGAGGATCCCGCGGCCGGGAGGTCGTCATCATGAGTACCCGCGGGCGCCGGATCGCACTGGGCGCAGGGGCGGGCATCGCCGCTGCGGCAGCCGGCCTCTGGCTCGGGATCGACCGCTTCGGCGGCGGGAATGCCGACGACCGCGATCCCACCGTCGAAGCGATGTTCAGGCTCAGCCTGCCCGATGTCTCGGGCCAGACCATCGCCTTCGACGAGTTTCGCGGGCGGACCGTCGTGTTCAATTTCTGGGCAACCTGGTGCGCGCCTTGCATCGACGAGATGCCGGAACTCTCCGCGATGCAGACCGACATGGGCGAACGCGGTGTGCAAGTACTCGGCATCGGCATCGATTCGGACGTCAACATCCGCCGATTTGCCGAGAAATACCCGATGAGCTACCCTTTGCTGGTTGCCACTGGCGACGCGCTCGAATGGATGCGCGCCCTGGGCAACACGCAAGGCGGCCTGCCATTCACGGTCGTGGTCGACCCGGCGGGCACGGTCCGTACCCGGATCCTGGGCCGGTTCAGCGAACCGGCCCTGCGCGGGGTGATCGAAGCCGCCAGCGCGCAAACCTGAGCCGCGCGCCTCGCAAGTCCGGCACGGACGAAGCGTATTCGCAACAAAATCTGTTATTTGTCGCAATTATCTGGACATCTTCGTCTAATTGCGAGCAAAATCGCCCATCTTCACAAATCCGGCACCTCCGCCGAAACTCATGTCGAAGCCGATCTGGGCGATCCACGGGCCGAACCTCAACCTCCTGGGCAGCCGCGAACCCGAAATCTACGGGCGCACCACCCTGGCCGAAATCGATCGCGGACTGGCCCGCCATGCGGCCGGCCGCGGCCATCCGTTCGCCTCGTTCCAGTCCAACCATGAAGGCGCCATCGTCGACCGGATCCACGCCGCCGGCCAGTCCGGCGTCGGCTACATCCTCATCAATCCGGGCGCCTTCACCCATACCAGCGTCGCGATCCGCGACGCGTTCGCCGCTGTCGCGGTGCCCTTCGTCGAGATCCACATCTCGAACGTCCACCGGCGTGAATCCTTCCGGCGCAGGTCCTACCTCTCGGACCTGGCCGAAGGCGTGATTACCGGGCTCGGAACGCAGGGCTACCGGCTCGCGCTCGAATTCGCCATCGACCGGCTCGAAGGCGTCGACTGGCCGGGCGCGGCGGGCCTCGAGCAGGCCTGAACCGTGACGATGGCGACATCCGGCGCGACGGCACCGGCATCCGGATACCAACACGAAAACAACACGCGGGCGGCAGGCGCGCGGAAGCAAGCAATGGAGCAAACCCGATGGACCTCAGGAAGCTGAAAACACTGATCGATCTCGTTGCCGAGTCGAACATCTCGGAACTGGAGATCACGGAGGGCGACGGCCAGGTGCGGATCGTCAAGGCGCCGCCGCCGGCGCCCGCGCCGATCAACTACCACGGTATGCCGGCGCCGATGATGGCGCCGCCACCGGCCATGCCGGCGCCGGCCGCCCCGGCCCCCGCCGCAAGCCCCGCCGCAGCCGCCAGCCCGGCGGCGCCGGCCATTCCCGAAGGCCATCCGGTGCTCTCGCCAATGGTGGGCACCTTCTACCGGGCACCGCAGCCCGGCGCCGAGCCTTTCGTCCAGGTCGGCGACACCGTCGCCGAGGGCGACACCCTGTGCATCATCGAGGCGATGAAGCTGCTCAACGAGATCGAAGCCGACAAGTCCGGCCGGGTCAAGGCGGTGCTGGTCGAGAACGGCCAGCCGGTAGAGTTCGGCCAACCGCTGTTCGTCATCGAATGAGGCCCCTGGCCGCGGCGCCGGGCGCCATCAGCGGTCCAGTCCGCAGGAAACCCTGATGTTCGAAAAAATCCTCATCGCCAACCGTGGCGAAATCGCCCTGCGCGTGCAGCGCGCCTGCCGCGAGCTGGGCATCAAGACGGTCGTCGTCCATTCGCAGGCCGACACCGAGGCGAAGTACGTCAAGCTCGCCGATGAATCGGTCTGCATCGGGCCGCCGCCTTCGCGCGACAGCTACCTGCATGTCCCGGCGATCATCAGCGCGGCCGAAGTCACCGACGCCGAGGCGATCCATCCCGGCTACGGCTTCCTGGCCGAGAACGCCGATTTCGCCGAGCGGGTCGAAAAGAGCGGCTTCGTGTTCATCGGCCCACGCCCCGACACGATCCGCCTGATGGGCGACAAGGTCTCGGCCAAGGATGCGATGAAGGCCGCCGGCGTTCCCTGCGTCCCGGGCTCGGACGGCGCGCTCGACGAGGACCCGGCCGAGATCACCCGGATCGCCCGCGAGATCGGCTTCCCGGTGATCATCAAGGCCTCGGGCGGCGGTGGCGGGCGCGGCATGCGGGTGGTCCACACCGAAGCCGCCCTGCACAACGCGGTGTCGATGACGCGCGCCGAGGCGAAGGCCGCCTTCGACAATCCGGCCGTCTACATGGAGAAGTATCTCGAGAACCCGCGACACATCGAGATCCAGGTCCTCGCCGATGAATTCGGCGGCGCGATCTACCTCGGCGAGCGCGATTGCTCGATGCAGCGCCGGCACCAGAAGATCATCGAGGAGGCGCCCGCGCCCGGCATTCCCCGTCGCCTGATCGAGCGCATCGGCAACCGCTGCGCGGAAGCCTGTCGCAGCATCGGCTATCGCGGGGCGGGCACCTTCGAGTTCCTCTACGAGGACGGCGAGTTCTACTTCATCGAGATGAACACCCGCATCCAGGTCGAGCACCCGGTGACCGAGCTGATCACCGGCATCGACCTGGTGCAGGAACAGATCCGCATCGCCGCCGGCGAGAAACTGTCGCGGCGCCAGCGCGATGTCGTCCTGCGCGGCCACGCGATCGAATGCCGCATCAATGCCGAGGATCCCTACCGCTTCGTGCCCTCGCCGGGGCGGATCACCGGCTGGCATCCGCCCGGCGGGCCCGGCATCCGCGTCGACAGCCATGCCTACACCGGCTATTTCGTACCGCCGCACTACGACTCGATGATCGGCAAGGTGCTCACCTACGGCGACACCCGCGACCAGGCGCTGCGGCGGATGCGCATCGCGCTTTCGGAGATGGCGGTCGAGGGCATCCAGACCAATCTCGCGCTGCATCGCGAACTCATGGTCGACACCAACTTCATCGCCGGTGGCACCTCGATCCACTACCTCGAGAAGAAGCTCGCCGGCCTGCAATGAACGGCAGCTGGATCGAACTCGAGTTCATCGTCGACGGCGAGCGGGTCGACGCCTGGAGCGACGCCTTGCTCGCCGCCGGCGCCCTGTCGGTGCAGGTCGAGGATGCCGACGCCGACGGCGAGTCCGAGCAGCCGATCTTCGGCGAACCCGGCGAACCCCCACCGGCGCCGGGCTGGCAACGATCGCGGCTGCTGGCGATGTTCGAGGGCGACCCGCAGGATCCGCTCGCGGCGGTGGCCCTGCTCGCGCAGGCCGCGGACATCGCCGGCGAAGCCGTACCGCCGAGCAGCCGTCGCCGGGTCGTCGCCGAACGCGACTGGGTGGGCGAGACGCAGGCGCAGTTCGCCCCGATCGAGATCGGTCCGCGACTGCGGATATCGCCGAGCTGGCATCGGGTCGCCGAATCCGACCGTGAGCGCACCATCGTGCTCGATCCCGGCCTTGCCTTCGGCACCGGCAGCCACCCGACCACGCGCATGTGCCTGCGCTGGCTCGAACGCGCGCTGCCGTCCGGCGTGCGGGTGATCGACTACGGCTGTGGCTCGGGGATTCTCGCGATCGCCGCCGCGCGGCTCGGTGCGCGCGAAGTAGTCGCGATCGACATCGACGAGCAGGCCCTGGCGAGCACGGCCGACAATGCCGCCGCCAACCAGGTCGCGATCGAGGTCCGCAGCAGTCGCGACCCGGCGCCGGCACCGGCCGACATCGTGCTCGCCAACATCCTCGCGAACCCGCTCAAGCTGCTTGCCCCGATGCTCGAGGGCCTGCTCCGGCCCGGCGGCACGATCCTGCTCGCCGGCCTGCTCGAGCGGCAGGTCGACGAGGTCGCGGCATGCTATGCCCGATGCCACATCGAGGTGGACCAGGTCGACGAAGGCTGGGCTTGCCTGCGGGGTACCCGGCAGGCATGATCGAGGCGCATCGCGACGCGGAGCATCGTTACGTTCTACGCCTCGAGCGGCGCCGCCGCGGCGCCGGCTCGGACGCTCCCAGCCCGTTCGCGGATTCCCACTGACAAGAACCACCAGCCATGGCGCTCGCAACCACCTGCCCGCAATGCCAGACCAGCTTCAAGGTCGTCCCCGACCAGCTGAAGCTGCGGCGCGGACTGGTGCGCTGCGGTGTCTGCCAGCACGTCTTCTCGGGCATCGACAACCTGCGCTACGTCAACGAGCCGCGCAGCACGCCGCGTCCGAGCGCGGCACCGTCGAATCCCGATTCACCCGACCTCAAGACCGCGTTCTTCCTGCCCGAGACCGTGATCGGCGAGGGCCGGCCCGACCCCCGTCGCGAAGGGCCCGGCGCAAGCCCGGCGCGGCCCGAACCGCCACCACGGCGTGAGCCGACGCGCCTGGTCGGCGACGAAGCCCGCGACGCGCATCCGCCCGCGCACGAGGCCGGCCCCGGCCACGAGGCCGACCGTGGCCACGAGGTCGACCATGGCGACGAAGCCGGACGCGACCATGACGACGCGGTCGGGGCGCTCGCCAGGTCGGCGGGCAGCACGCGCGCAAGCCCGGCCGAGGATCGACGCCACGATGTCGCCATCGTGGCGGATTCCGACCAGCCCGAGGATTTCGTCGACAGCCTGAGCGGCGCGTTCGCACCGGTCAGGCAGCGAGCGCCTACTCGCGTATCGCAACGCCGGCTTGCGATCACGGTCGGCGCCCTGGCGGTTCTGCTGGTCCTGCAGCTCGCCCTCGGCGCACGCGACCTGCTGGCCGCCCGCGCGCCGATGATCCGCCCCCTGCTGTCGACCCTCGGGGCGCCGCTGGGCCTGCAGATCGAACTGCCGCGAATGCCCAGGAAGCTCACGATCGAGTCCTTCGAGCTCGCCGGCACCGGCTCGGCCGGCGTGTACCGTCTCAATGCGCTGCTGCGCAATCGCGCCTCGCACCCGGTGCAATGGCCGGCGATCGAACTGACACTCACCGACGCCTTCGGTGGCGTGGTCGCGAGCCGTGTCCTGCTGCCCGACGAATATCACGACGACGCATCGATCGCCGACGGCTTCGCCGGCAACTCCGAGAAGTCGGTCGGGCTCGACATCGCGATCGACGAAGTCGTTCCGAGCGGTTATCGCGCGATCCTGTTCTATCCGTGAACGAGCGCCCCAGGAGACCCAGCTTGCCCGATCCCGGTATTCCCGATTCCCCGCCCGCCGACACCCGGCGCGTCCTGGTCAGTGGCTCGGTGGCCTACGACACGATCATGGTCTTCGATGGCCGGTTCGAGGACCACATCCTGCCCGATCGGACACACATCCTGAACGTCTCGTTCCTGACCACGCGCCTCAAGCGCGAATACGGTGGCTGCGCGGCGAACATCGCCTACAACCTGCGAGGGCTCGGTGGCGAACCCGTGATCCTCGCGGCGGTCGGCCATGACGGCCTCGAGTATGTCGAGCGCCTTGCCGCCAGCGGCGTGGACACCGGGCAGATTCGCCTCGACGAGGCGCACTACACCGCGCAGGCCTTCATCACCACCGATCTGGCCGACAACCAGATCACCGCCTTTCATCCGGGCGCGATGTCGGTCGGCCACCTGGTGCGCGTCGACACCGCATTGCCCGCCTGCTGGGGCATTGTCGGCCCGAACGGCAAGCAGGCCATGATCGATCATGCCCGCGGCCTGGCCGATGCGGGCATACCCTTCGTCTTCGATCCGGGCCAGGGCATGCCGATGTTCGACGGCGCCGAGCTGCGCCGGATCATCGAGGTGGCGAGCGCGGTGGTGGTGAACGACTACGAAGCGGCGATGCTGGGCGAACGCACCGGGATGAGCGTCGAGGCGATCGCCAACGAGGTCGAGGCGCTCATCGTCACCCGTGGCGGCGAGGGCTCGCTGCTCTACCACGAGGGCAAGCGCGAACACATCGAGGCGCCTCCGGTCAGCGCCGTGGTCGACCCCACCGGCTGCGGCGACGCCCATCGCGGCGGTCTGCTCCATGGCCTGGCCAGCGGCTGGGACTGGCGGCGATGCGCCCGCCTCGGCAGCCTCATGGGTGCGATCAAGGTCGAATCCCAGGGGCCGCAGAACCACACGATCGACCGCGACATCGTCGCCCGGCGCTTCGAGCAGATGTGGGGCGAGCGGCCCTGGTAGAACGCTTCATGCCGCGCGCAGCAGTTGCTCGAACGCAGCGGGTGCAAGCTCGGCCTCGACCAGCAGCGTCTTGCGCCGGCCGCTCGCGCCGGCGCTGATGCGCAATGCCGAACGCGGCAGGCGCAACCGCTTCGCGAACCACTTGATTATGGCGTCGTTGGCCCGGCCGTCGATGGGTGGCGCCGCGACCGCGAGCTTCAGGCAGCCGTCGTGCTCGCCGAGCACCGCTGTGGCCGGCGCGCCGGGTTGCACATGCAGCTTCAGGCGCCACTGGCCGGTATTACCAGACAACCACTCCGGCATCATACGGATTCGCCTTCAACCGTATGACTTCGTTGAGTCGCCTTGCCGTGCAAGCGCACTGTCTGCGGCTCCCCGCCTTGTCATACGATCGAATCCGAACCCGTATCAGCCGCCGATCAGCCGCAGCATCCCCGGCACGAAGGTCGAGGCGAGGAAGCCGAGCAGCACCTGGACGACGATCAGGACCACGAGCGGGGAAAGGTCCACCCCGCCAACCAGCGGGACGATGCGACGCACCGGCGCGAGGAACGGGCGGCTGAGCGCATTGAGCGTCGGCGCGATGGGGGCGTCCGGATTGATCCAGCTGAGGATCGCCGACAGCAGCACGACGCCCATCAGCAGGTAGAGCGACCACTTGAGCAGGTAGTAGACCGCGAACACGACGGCCGCGCCAATCGCGGTCGGGCCGAGCCGGCCGACCATGGACAGGTAGATGAACGCCAGCAGCAGCGCCACGAGCGCGCCACCGGCAACGCTCGCCCAGTCGATGCCGCGAACACCTGGCAGGATCCGACGCAGGGGGCGCACCAGCCAGTCGGTGACGGCGATGATGAACTGTCCGATGGGGTCCCGTGCGAGGACTCCGACCCAGTTCATGTAGGCACGCAGGATGCAGGCCGTTGCGAGCAGGCTGGCAAGCGTCTCGACAAGAAACCACAAGGTCTGGGACATCGGCAGGAAGACTCGGCGGCGGGTTCGATCGTGGTCATGGCGCAGGCCGGGCGCCTGCGGTGCCGAAATTCTCGCATAATCCAGCGGCAGCAGTGCACGCAAAAAAGTCCCGGGACCGCGCGGGGCCCGGGACCAAAGCGAGTCGGGTTGCCAATGCTGCCGGCAACCCCGGGTTCAGCTTACGAACCCTGGGCGCTCACGCGCTCAGGGCTTGCTGC
>JBAYRO010000107.1:0-9932 GCA_041676645.1 Burkholderiaceae bacterium
AGCTTCATGAAGGCCGGACTCGCCTTCGCCGACCGGATCACCACCGTCAGCCCGCGCTACGCCCAGGAGATCTGCACCCCCGAGTTCGGCTGCGGCTACGAAGGCGTGATCAGCGCCCGGCGCGATTCGCTTGCCGGCATCCTCAACGGCGTCGACTACAAGCTCTGGGATCCGACCACCGATCGCCATAGCGACAAGCTCTTTTCGGCGCGCAGCCTCGACGGCAAGGCCAGCTGCAAGGCGGCGGTGCGCGCGAGCCTCGGCCTGGCGGCAACGCCGCAGGCGCCGCTGGCCGTCATCGTCAGCCGGCTCACCGACCAGAAGGGCATGGACCTCGTGCTGGGCGCGCTCCCGGTCTTGCGCGAGCGCGGCATGCAGCTCGCCGTGCTCGGCGAAGGCGATCCCGCCATCCAGGAAGCCTTCGTGGTGGCCGCCCGGCTCGATCCGGAGTGGGTTGCGGTGCATGTCGGCTACGACGAGGCGCTTGCCCACCGGCTGATCGCCGCCGGCGACCTGATCCTCGTGCCCTCGCGCTTCGAGCCCTGCGGCCTGACCCAGCTCTATGGCCTGCGCTACGGCACCCTGCCGCTGGTGCGCCGGGTCGGGGGCCTTGCCGACACCGTCGTCGACACCAACCATGACAGCCTCCAGGCCGATGCCGCCACCGGCTTCGCCTTCGAGGAAGCCAGCGTCGAAGCCCTGGGGGCGACGATCGCGCGCGCCGCCGACGCCTGGGCCGACCAGGCGCTCTGGCGCTCGCTGATGCAGCGCGCCATGGCCAGGGACTATTCCTGGGGAGCCGCAGCCCGGAAATATCTCTCGCTCTACCGGGCGCTGCTGGCGCAATGAGCCCCGTCTCGCCCACGGGCGGCGGCGCCGGCCGGGCCGTGCCACTGACCGCGATCGTCCTCGCGCTCGCCTTCGGATGCAACTTCATCGGTCGAGGCATCGCCGAGACCTGGGCGGTATTCCTGCTGCCGATCGAAGCCGAATTCGGCTTCGCCCGCAGCGACGTGACCTCGGTGTACTCGATCTACCTCGTCGTCGCCGGACTCGCCGCGCCGTTCTCCGGCATGGCCTTCGACCGCTTCGGCCCGCGCTTCTGCTATCTCCTGGGCATGGCCTGCGTCGCGCTGGGCACCTTCGTCGCCGGCTGGGCGCAGGCGCGCTGGCACTTCGTGCTGGCCAATGGCGTCGCCGTCGGCATCGGCGCCTCGCTCATCGGCATGGTGCCGGCCTCGGTCATGATCGGGCGCTGGTTCCACGCCGGGCTGGGCCGGGCGGTCGCCTTCGGCTACGCCGGCTTCGGCACCGGCATCCTGCTGCTGGTGCCGCTGTCGCAGTTCCTGATCGACCGGATGGGCTGGCGCGATGCCTACCATGTCCTGGGCGCCGGCCTGCTCGTGGTCGGCCTGGCCCTGACCCTGCTGCCGTGGCGGCGCATCGCCGCCGGCTCGCCCGAAGTCGCCCGGCTGCGCACCGCCGAAGCCATGGCCCGGGTGGAAGCCAATCGCGGCAGCCGTGCCGCCGCCACCCGGCGTACGCTCGCCGCGCCCAGCTTCGCCGAAGCGGTGCGCACCCCGGCCTTCTGGGATCTCGCCGCCACCTTCCACATGACGGCGCTCGGGATGTACCTCGTCATCCCGCAGGTGGTCGCCTACCTCGTCGATACCGGCTACTCCCCGATCGTCGCCGCCAGCCTCTTCGGCCTGGCCGGCAGCCTCTCGATGGGCGGGATCCTCACCGCCGGCTGGCTCTGCGACAAGGTGGGTTTCCGCTTCGCCGCCACCCTGAGCTTTCTGCTGACGCTCGCCGGCACCGGCTGCCTCGCGATGCTGCTGCTCGGACCGTCGAGCCTGTGGCTGGGCGGCTTCGTGCTGCTTTTCGGCCTCGCCCAGGGCGCCCGCGGCCCGGTGGTGTCGACGCTTACCAACCGGATCTTCGCCGGCCCCAGCGCCGGCACCATCTACGGCGTCATCTTCGCCGTGATGTCGATCGGCTCCGCGATCGGCGCCTGGGCATCCGGCCAGCTGCACGACGCCACCGGCGGCTACGGCCTGGGCTTCGCGATATCGGCCGTGTGCATCATCGGCGCGATGGCGCCGTTCTGGTGGGCGAACCGCCTGCGCGACGTGCGGGCACGGTAGATCAAGTGCACATCGCCATCGGATCAGCAAAGTCGGCTGCGTTCGCGGCGCTTCGCTCAGCGGTGGCGGTCGGCTTCGCCGACAACCTGCGGTGCTCCCGAGCCAGCCGCGGTCAAGCGTTCGCTTGTCCGCGTCCGTCTCGCTGCGCTCCTCGGCGCCCCCATTCGCTACGCGCCGCGAACGCAGCCGCCTTTGCCGCGGGCGCCGAACCCTCAATCGGCGATCATCAGCCTCCGAACCGCTCTCCGCGGAGATAAACGGAGTAGATTCACCCTGGAACGTGCAGTACGGTGGATGTTCAGGCCAGCGGTATGGGAGAAGGAATTCAAGATCAAGAGGTTTGTATAGACATGGCAACAGCGAAGCACTTCGTGGTCTGCATTTCGAACTCCGGATACGAAGCTTCCCTCGAACGGCGAAAGCTCTATGAGCTCCGCAAAGACGCCAGTGCCGAAAAGAAGGGGCTCGTCAGGATCGTAGACGAGTCAGGAGACGACTACCTGTACCCGGAAGAGTTCTTCCTGCCAATAGACCTGACGCACCCACTCCGTCGCGCAATCCTGGCGGCTGCATGATTCGGCGCGATGGCGCCGTTCTGTCCCCCTCGCATCAACAAAGCTGCCTGCGTTCGCGACACGTAGCGAATGGGGGCGCCGAGGCTCGCAGGCAGACAGGCGGGCGCACGGATGTGCGCGCGGCTGGCTGCCGAGAAACGCAGGTTGTCGGCGAAGCCGACCGCCACCGCTGAGCGAAGCGTCGCGAACGCAGGCAGCTTTGCCGCCCAGCCCACTCAATCGTCGATCACCAGCCCCCGGATCGCGCAGGCCACCAGCGTATCGGCCGAGCGATCGGGCGGATACGCATCATGGCCGGCCAGCCAGCGCCGGCACACCATCTGCGCCGGCCCGAGCAGCTGGGCGATGAAATCGGCGCGCTCCACATCGATCAGCTCGCCGGATTCGACGCGCGGCAGCCGCCACGCCTCGAAGGCATCGAGGAAGCGGCGGTTGAGCGCCTGGAGTTCATCGCTCACCAGGTCGGCCCATTCCGTGCGGGATCCATTGAAGACGTAGGCCGCGCGTTCGGGCTGGGTCACCACCCAGGCGAGATGGCGGCGGATCAGCCGCTCGATCGCGATCGGCGACTCGACCAGCGCCGGCGGGCCGCCCAGCACATCGAGCATGCTCGCCTGGTAGTCGGCGACGATGGCGAGGTAGACATGCGCGCCGAGCGCATCCTTGGTCGGGAAATGATGGAAGAAGCTGCCGTTCGATACGCCGGCATCCGTGCGAATCGAGGCGATCCGAGCATCCTCGAAGCCATGCTCGAGAAAATGGGCCCAGGCTGTCGCGATGATCCGCTCGCGTGCGGTACTGCCCTGATTGCGGTCGGCGGCGGTGTGCATGCGCCCTCCAGGGTCTTGTCTCTTTCGCGGTTTCGCCGCGCTTCCCCTGCATTGCCATCGCGCGGTTCTGCCGCAGTTTGGGTCCTGGGCACTGGTCCGGTCAACCCGGCGGCATCATGCCGCACACCGGCGCCCGGTGTCATTGCCGCGAACACTGCCGCGGTTATCCTCGCACGAGACCCGCGGGGTCGCCGCCCGGAACGGCCGCGCCCGCGATGCGCCCAGCCACCTGCACAGGGAACTCGATGGACGTCAAGAAGAATGGGAACCTCCTGTACGCCACCAGGAACGCACTCGCGGGCTTCCCGGTCCTGCTGCGCGAGAACGCGGCCCGCCGGGAGATCCTGCTGATCCTGTTTGCGCTGGCCTGCGCCATCCACGCCCCGGGGCTTCATTCCTTCGTCTTCTTTGCGCTGTCGATCGTGCTGCTGGCGATCGAGGCGCTCAATACCGCCATCGAGACCATCTGCGACCACATCACCGCCGAGAGCCACCCCGACATCAAGGCGATCAAGGACGTGGCCGCCGCCGGCGTGTTCCTGATGGTGATGCTGACCGGCGCGGCCGGGATCCTGTTCCTGCTCGACTACTTCGGTTCGCTCGGCCCGCTGCTCCACGATCAGTAGCCGCGCAGCACCCCCACGAAATCGATGTGGAAATTGTCGTCGCCGAGGAGTTCCTGGCAGACGCGCGCCCGCTTCATGAACAGGCCGATGTCGAGTTCATCGGTCATGCCGATGCCGCCATGCATCTGCACCGCCTCCTGGACCGCGAGGCTGGCGGTGGCGCCGGCGCGGGCCTTGGCGATCGAGACATCCTCGGCGGCGCCCGCCGGGTTCTCGTCGAGCTTCGCGAGCGCCTGGGCGACGGCCGCCCGGGTGAACTCGATCTCGCAGTACAGGTGCGAGGCGCGATGCTGCAGCGCCTGGAACTCGCCGATGAGCTGGCCGAACTGCTTGCGCTCGGACAGGTAGGCGATGGTCCGGGCGAAGACTTCGTCGGCGATGCCGAGCATCTCGGCGGCAAGCATGGCCCGGCCGGCATCGAGCGCGCAGCCCAGCGCCCGGGCGCCGTTGCCGCCGGACATCAGCGTGGCGGGATCGATCTGCACGCGCTCGAAGCGGATGCGCGCCGCGTTGTGCGCGTCGACCATGATGGTGCGTTCGATGTGCACGCCGCTGGCCTTCGGATCGACGAGGTAGAGCGAAGGATCGCCATCGAGGTTGCGCGCCGCGACGATGAGGATGTCGGCGACATGGCCGTCGATGACCGCGAGCTTGTCGCCATCGAGAAGGAGCTTGTCGCCCTCCTTGCGTAGCCGGGTATCGAGTTGATCGGGCCGATGCCGCGAGGCTTCGTCGACCGCCAGTGCGACGACCGCCTCGCCACTGGCGATGCGCGGCAGCCACTGCGCCTGCTGCGCCTCGGTGCCGGTCTCGCGCAGGGCGATCGTGGCGAGCACGGAGGACGACAGCATCGGCGTGGGCACCAGGGTATGGCCGATGGCTTCCATGATGATGCCGGCCTCGGTCTTGCCGAGCTCCAGGCCACCGTGCTCCTCGGGGACCATCACGCCGCAGAAGCCCATGTCGGCGCAACGTTTCCAGAAGGCCTTCGAATAGCCGGTCTCGTCGCGCGTGTCGCGCAGTTCGCGCAGGTGCGATACCGGGGCGTTCTCGGAGATGAAATCATGCGCGCTGTCGCGCAGCATGGTCTGTTGTTCGTTCAGGATCAGGGCCATGTCGGATTCCTCGTGTTCAGGCGCCGGGCAGGCCCAGGATGCGCTTGGAGATGATGTTGAGCTGGACTTCGCTGGTGCCGCCTTCGATGGAATTGGCCTTGCTGCGCAGCCAGTCGCGGGCGCGGGCGCCTTCCTCGCTGGCGGCGCCTTCCCATTCCAGCGCGGCGGTGCCGCCGATCGACATGAGGAGTTCGTTGCGGCGCTTGTTGAGCTCCGAGCCGTAGTACTTGAGCGCCGAGGAATACGCCGGATTGACCGCAATGCCGGCGCGCGACTGCTCGCCGAAGCGCCGGATCGCGAGGCGGAAGGCGGCCTCGTCGATCTCGAAGCGGCCGATGCGGGCGCGCAGCACGCCGTCGTCGAGCCGGCCCTCGGCATCGAGCCCGATGCGCTCGGCGGCCATGACGCCGAGCGCCGGCGCGGCGCCCCGGTCGCCGATGCTGCTGATCATGTTGCGCTCATGGGTGAGCAGGTACTTGGCGACGTCCCAGCCGCGGTTCAGCTCGCCGACGAGATTGCCCTTGGGTACCTGGACACCGTCGAAGAAGGTCTCGCAGAAGGGTGACTTGCCGGAGATCAGCTCGATGGGCCTGGTCGATACGCCCGGGCTCGCCATGTCGAAGAGCAGGAAGCTGATGCCGGTGTGCTTCTTCGCGCCCGCGTCGGTGCGCACGAGGCAGAAGATCCAGTCGGCGAAGTTCGCGTAGGAGGTCCAGATCTTCTGGCCGGTGACGACGAAGTGGTCGCCCGCATCCTCGGCGCGGGTGGCCAGCGATGCGAGGTCGGAGCCCGAGTTGGGTTCGGAATAGCCCTGGCACCAGCGGATCTCGCCGCGCACGATCTTCGGCAGGTGCTCGAGCTTCTGTTCCTCGGTGCCGTATTTCAGGAGCGCTGGGCCGAGCATCCAGATGCCGAAGGAATCCAGCGGACTGCGGCAGCCGAGCGCGCGCATCTCGGCGCCGAGCACGCCGGCCTCGGCGCCCGAAAGCCCCCCGCCGCCGTACTCCCTGGGCCAGGTCGGCGCCGTCCAGCCGCGTTCGGCCATGCGCTCGAGCCAGAGGCGCTGCGCCTCGGACTGGAACTGCCAGTTGCGCCCGCCCCAGCAGCGGTCCGAGTCGTCGAGGACCGGCTTGCGCATTTCGGGCGGGCAGTTGGCTTCGAGCCAGGCGCGGGTTTCGCGCTGGAAATCTGCAAGCGAGTTCATTTCGGCTTGTCTCCGTGATGCATTAGCATGTTCGACTCTTACGAAAATACCAGATCACACAGGGGTAATCATGGGGATTGGATTGCAGGGCCGGGTCGCCATCGTCACCGGCGCGGGCGGCGGGCTGGGCCGTGAACACGCGCTGGCACTGGCGGCGCGCGGCGCGCGGGTGGTGGTCAATGACTTCGGTGGCGCGACCGACGGCACCGGCGGGTCGAGCGAGCGCGCCGAGGCCGTTGCGCGCGAGATCCGCGAGGCCGGCGGCGAGGCGATCGCCAACGGCGCATCGGTGACCGACCTCGCTGCCGTCGAGGCGATGGTCGCCCAGGCGATGTCCGCCTGGGGCCGTGTCGACATCCTGGTGAACAACGCCGGCATCCTGCGCGACAAGACCTTCGCGAAAATGGACCTGGCGGACTTCCGCACGGTGCTGGATGTGCACCTGATGGGCTCGGTCAACTGCACCAAGGCGGTGTGGGAGATCATGCGCGAGGCGAAGTACGGCCGCATCGTGATGACGACATCCTCGACCGGCCTGTACGGCAACTTCGGCCAGACCAACTACGGCGCCGCCAAGCTCGCCCTGGTGGGCTTCATGCAGACGCTGGCCCTGGAGGGCGAGAAGTACAACATCCGGGTGAATTCCCTGGCGCCCACCGCCGCGACCCGCATGACCGAGGGCCTGCTGCCGCCCGAGGCCGAGAAGGCGCTGGCGCCCGCCGCGGTGTCGCCCGGCGTGGTCGCGCTGGTGGCCGAGGATGCGCCCAATCGGGCGATCCTGTGCGCTGGCGCGGGTTCGTTCGAGCTGGCGCACATCACCCTGACCCGCGGCGCCTATATCGGCACCGGGGACGACGCCGCCGAGCAGATCCTCGCGCGGTTCGGCGAGATCTCCGACCGTGAGGGCGCGACGGTGCCGGTCAACGGCAACGGCCAGAACGAGGTGCAGATGGCCAATCTCGAGGCCGCGCTCGGGCGCCGGGGCTAGCCGCCGCATGGGTACCGCGCAGACCATCGCGCCGCCGCTGGCGGCGCTGGGCGGCGCCCGGCCGGCGGCGCCGTCCTGGTTCCACGAGATGCTGGCGCTCGCGCCCGAGCGGCGCTTCCATGTCGTGGACGGCGCCCGGATCGAGACCCTCGTGTGGGGCGAGCGTGGCCGTCCGGGGCTGCTGTTCCTGCATGGCAATTCGGCGCATGCCGACTGGTGGTCGTTCATCGCGCCGTTCTTCCTGCCGCAGTACCGTGTGGTGGCCTTGTCCTGGTCGGGCATGGGATCCTCCGATTGGCGCGAGGCGTACTCGCTCGATGGTTTCGTCGCCGAAGCCCTCATGATCGCCGACGCGGAGGGACTTTTTTCATCCGCGGCCAGGCCTGTCGTCGTAGGCCATTCGTTCGGGGGGGTGCCCACGGCGGCGATCGCCGGGCGCAGCGGCGAGCGCATCGGCGCCGCGGTGCTGGTCGATTCACCGCTGATGTCGCGCGAGCAGCGCGAAGAGCGCCGGCAGCGTCGCGGCGGCCCGTCGCGCAGCGAGGACCCCACCGTGCGGCCCCACCGGACCTATCCCGACGTGGCCAGCGCGCTCGCCCGCTACCGCTTCCTGCCGGCGCAGGACTGCGAGAACCTCTATATCGTCGACCACATCGCGCGCCTGTCGCTGCGCGAGTCGGGCGAGCCCGGCCAGGACGGCGTGTGCTGGCGCTTCGATCCGGGCATCTGGGCGAACTACCGCCATGGCGACCCGACCGTCGGGCTCGACACCGCCCGCTGCCCGGTGGCGATCATCTGGGGCGGCGAGTCGAAGCTGGTCGACGAGGGGGTGATCGCCTGGCAGCGCTCGAAGGCGCCGCCCGGCACTCCCAGCATCGAGATTCCCGAAGCCGGCCATCACCTGATGCTCGACCAGCCCATCGCCTTCGTGACCGCACTGCGCGCCCTGCTTTCGGGCTGGCCGGCGCGCGGCGCCATGGGCTAGGCTTCGTTCGCGAGGCAATCCCCAACTTCCGGAGCAAGCCAATGGCGGCATCGAATCCCACGGTCGAGAAACTGCGTCGCTTCGGCCAGTCGGCCATCGACACGATCGCGCCCGACAAGTCGCGCGCCACCTGCATCGAGGACCTGCGGATCATGGCCAGGCGCCGGGTGCCGCGGATGTTCTACGACTACGCCGACACCGGCTCCTGGACCGAAAGCACCTATCGGGCCAACGAGGCGGACTTCGCCAAGATCCTGTTTCGCCAGCGGGTGGCGGTCGACTTGGTCGAGCGCAGCACCCGCTCGACCATGATCGGCGAGGAGGTCGCGATGCCGGTGGCGCTCGCGCCCACCGGGCTGACCGGCATGCAGCGTGCCGACGGCGAGATCCTCGCCGCGCGCGCCGCCGAGAAGTTCGGCGTGCCCTTCACGCTCTCGACCATGAGCATCTGCTCGATCGAGGACATCGCCGAGCACACCAGCAAGCCCTTCTGGTTCCAGCTCTACGTGATGCGCGACCGCGACTTCGCCGGTCGCCTGATCGACCGCGCCAAGGCCGCCGGCTGCTCGGCGCTGGTGCTCACGCTCGACCTGCAGATCCTCGGCCAGCGTCACAAGGACATCAAGAACGGGCTGACCACGCCGCCCAGCCCGACGCTCGCGAACTACATCGACATTGCCTTCCGGCCGCGCTGGGCGCTGGCGATGCTCGGCACCCAGCGCCGCCAGTTCGGCAATATCGTCGGCCATGTCAGCGGCGTCGACGACATGGCCTCGCTCGGCGCCTGGACCGCGAGCCAGTTCGACCCCGCGCTGTCCTGGGCGGACGTCGACTGGATCCGTGATCGCTGGGGCGGCAAGCTGATCCTCAAGGGCATCCTCGATGCCGAGGATGCAAGGCTCGCGGTGCGCACCGGCGCCGACGCCATCATCGTCTCGAACCATGGCGGGCGCCAGCTCGACGGCGCCCCCTCGTCGATCGCGGCGCTGCCGCCCATCGTCGACGCGGTGGGCAGCGACATCGAGGTCCACATGGACGGCGGCATCCGCGGCGGCCAGGACGTCGTGCGCGCGCTCGCGCTGGGGGCGAAGGGCACCTACATCGGCCGGCCCTTCCTCTACGGGCTGGGCGCGCGCGGCGAGCGCGGCGTCACCGAGTGCCTGCAGATCATCCGCAACGAACTCGACCTCACGATGGCCTTTTGCGGCCTGACCGACGTCAACCGGATCGGCCCGGACATTCTCTGGAAGGAAACCTGATGCTCGCGAACGCCTACGACGGCGTCGTCTTCGATTGCGACGGAGTGCTGGTCGACAGCGAACCCATCACCAACCGGCTGCTCGCCGCCATGGTCGGCGAGCAGGGCGTTCCGATCAGCGTCGAGACGGCGCACCGCATGTTCGTCGGACGCTCGCTGGCCGACGACATCGTCGAGATCGAGAAGCTCATCGGCCGGGCGCTG
>JBAYRO010000108.1:0-9924 GCA_041676645.1 Burkholderiaceae bacterium
CTACATCCCGCCGGCCGATGCAGAGGCAGTCTACTATTCACAAATCCCGAGTCTCGCCCTCGCGGCCTGACTCACACCAACGAGTCTCCGGGAAAGCCGGGGCGGTTCAGTCGCCTTCAACCAACTCCTCTTTGACCCAGCCGGGAAGAACTCTCCACTCCCAAGGCAACCCTTCGGCTGTCCGCTTCATGACACACCCTCCCAGAATTTCATGGTCGGGTCTGTGGCGCGTTGCTCGCGCACTCCATGCAGACCCATGGGCTACCATGGGGCGACTCACCTGCGCCCGGAAGTGGACATACCGCCGATCCCCACAAGATCGACTTGGGCTACCAGAGCAAGTTGGGGGTGCAGATGGGGGTATCGCTACCAAAACCCCGCACAAATCCCCAATAAAATCAGATACGTAGCTTACATGAAGCTTGCCACCTGGAACGTCAATTCCCTGCGGGTCCGCCTGCCGCATGTGCTCGGCTGGCTCGCGTCCAACCCGGTCGATGTCCTCGCGATCCAGGAGACCAAGCTGGTCGATGACAAGTTTCCGGCAGACGAACTGCGGGAGATCGGCTATGGCGCCGTCTACAGCGGCCAGCCGACCTACAACGGCGTGGCCCTGCTGGGCCGGCTCGACACCGTCGGCGAAGCCGCCGACGTGCGCATCGGCAATCCGCTCTTTCCCGACGAACAGAAGCGCCTGATCGCCGCGCGCTTCGATGGCATCGACGTCTACTGCGCCTATTTTCCGAACGGGCAGGCGCCCGA
The DNA here is from genome assembly GCA_041676645.1 of Burkholderiaceae bacterium. Classification (GTDB taxonomy): domain Bacteria; phylum Pseudomonadota; class Gammaproteobacteria; order Burkholderiales; family Burkholderiaceae_E; genus JAMLIN01. The sequence continues at coordinate 763 of JBAYRO010000108.1, forward strand.
TTCACCCAAGTTCACCTACAAGCTCGCCTGGATCGACGCGCTCCTGGAGTGGCTGGCTTCGACGCGCGACCGCGCACCGCGCATCCTGCTGGGCGATTTCAATATCGCGCCCGAGGATCGCGATGTGCACGACCCCGCGGCGTGGGCCGGCCAGATCCACTGCACCGAGCCGGAGCGCGAGCGCTTCCGCTCCCTGATCGACGCCGGTTTCGTCGACGCGTTTCGGCGCTTCGAGCAGCCCGAGCGCTCCTACTCGTGGTGGGACTACCGCATGCTCGCGTTCCGGCGCAACGCGGGCCTGCGCATCGACTTCGGCCTGGTCGACGAGCGCCTCGCCGATCGCCTGCGCGGCTGCACCATCGACCGGGAGCCGCGCAAGCTCGAGAAGCCTTCGGACCATGCGCCGGTGATCGTCGAACTCGCGCCCGCCTAATCCGGCTCCAGGCGCAGGTCCTGTATCTTGCGCGTAATCGTATTGCGCCCTATGCCCAGGCGGGTCGCCGCATCGATCCGACGGCCCCGGGTGTGACGTAGCGCGGCGCGAATCACCGTCGACTCGAACTGCCGGCAGAGGCGATCCATCAGGTCGCTCTCGCCGCCCTCGCGCGAGAGATCGCCCTGCGCGGCCAACATCGCATCGACCTCCCGCTCGAGCAATTCCGCCCAGGCGCCGCCCGCCCCGATATCGCCCCCTCTGATATCCGTCGGCCCATCCGGGAAGGCCGCGACATCGGAACCCGTCGGCGCCGACACCGACACCGGGCCGGGGCTTGCGACATGCGCGAGCGACTCGCGAAGCTCCGGCGGCAGGTCCTTGGCATCGACCGTCTGGCTCGGCGACATCACGGTGAGCCAGTTGCAGACATTCTCGAGCTGGCGGACATTGCCCGGCCAGGCGAAGGCCTGCATCGCCTCGAGCGCGCCACGGCTCAGCCGCTTGGGATCGCCCCCCAGCTCGAGCGCGCTCTTGTGCATGAAATGGCGCGCCAGCAGCGCGATGTCCTCGACGCGCTCGCGCAGCGGCGGCAGCCGCAGGCGGATCACATTGAGCCGATGGAAAAGATCCTCGCGGAACAGGCCCTGCCGGACACGATCCTCGAGATCCTGATGGGTCGCGGCGATGACCCGGGCCTTCGACTGTATCGGCTGCTGGCCGCCGACCCGATAGAACTGCCCATCGGAGAGCACCCTCAGGAGCCGCGTCTGCAGTTCGGCCGGCATGTCGCCGATCTCGTCGAGAAACAGCGTGCCGCCATCGGCCTGCTCGAAGCGGCCGCGACGCATCTGCTGGGCGCCGGTGAAGGAGCCGCGTTCATGGCCGAACAATTCGGACTCGAGCAGGTCGCGCGGAATCGCCGCCGTGTTGAGCGCAACGAAGGGATGCGCTGCGCGCTGGCTGTGCCGGTGCAGGGCGCGGGCGACCAACTCCTTTCCCGAACCCGATTCACCAGTCACCAGCACGGTGACGTTCGACTGGGACAGCCGGCCGATCGCGCGGAACACCTCCTGCATCGCCGCCGCCTGGCCGAGCATGTCCAGCCCGCCGCGCGCCTGCTCGTCGGGTCCGGGCGCCAGCGTGTGCTCGTCGACCGCCCTGCGGATCAGATCCAGTGCACCCTGGACGTCGAAGGGCTTGGGCAGGTACTCGAAGGCGCCGCCCTGGAAGGCCGATACCGCGCTCTCGAGATCGGAGAAGGCGGTCATGATGATCACCGGCAGTTCCGGCCAGCGCTCCTTCATCATGGCGAGCAGTTCGATGCCGTTCTCGCCCGGCATCCGGATGTCGCAGACCAGCGCGCGCGGCTGCTCCCGCTCCAGCGCCGCGAGGGACTCGCGCGCCGAGGCGAAGGCCCTCACCCCGAAGCCCGCGCGCTGCAGCGCCCGCTCGAGCACCCATCGTATCGACTGGTCGTCATCGACGATCCATACGGAATCGTTCACCTGTTCAGCTCCCCCGCTGTCCGGTCCAGCCGGCGCCCCGGCTCAGGCCAGCGGCAACAACATGCGAAAGTCGGTGCGCCCGGGCCTGCTCTCGCAATCGATCAGGCCACCGTGCTGCTGCACGAAGGCCTGGGCGATCGACAGGCCGAGGCCGGTGCCGCCGTCCCGTCCCGACACCAGCGGAAAGAACACCCGCTCGCGAATTTCCTCCGGGATGCCGGGCCCGTCGTCGATCACATGCAATTCCAGTGCCAGTTTGCTCGGCTTGCGATCGATCGTCACCTGCCGGGCGATGCGGGTGCGCAGCTCCACGAGGCCCTTGCCACCCATGGCCTGCGCCGCATTGCGCACCAGGTTGAGCAGCGCCTGGATCAGCTGCTCGCGGTCGCCGGTGAACTCGGGCAGGCTCGCATCGTAGTCGCGGCGAATTTCGAGCGAATCGGGGAACTCGGCCTGGACGACGATACGGACCCGTTCGCAGACCTCGTGGATATTCACCGATGCGAGTCGCCGCGGCTCGCGATGCGGCGCCAGCAGCCGGTCGACGAGCGCCTGAAGCCGGTCGGCCTCCTTGATGATCACCTGGGTGTACTCGCGCAGCTCGAGCGAATCGAGTTCCAGCTCGAGCAGTTGCGCCGCACCGCGCAGCCCGCCGAGCGGGTTCTTGATCTCGTGCGCCAGATTGCGCACCAGCTCCCGGTTGGCCTCGGCCGAACCAAGCAGGTGCGCCTCCCGCTCCTGCCGGTGGCGGTGATCGATCTCGCGGAACTCGAGCAGCATCGCACCCAGCGACTCGTCGACCGGCACCGCGGTGGCCTGCAACTCGAGCGTGCCGTGGCCGGGACGCTCGAGCGTCATCTCGGTGCGCACCTCCTCGAAGCGATTCGATACCGCCTCGGCCAGCAGGGCATCGATCGCCCGACCGTCGGCGAAGATCGCGGAGAAGCGCTCTGCCGCATGCAGGCGCCAGGAGATCTCGAACAGCTGTTCGGCGGCGAGGTTCATGTAGGCCGCGCAGCCTCGTGCATCGAGCAGCACCACGGCGCTGGCGAGAAGATCCAGCCCGGCCAGGCGTGACTCGGGATCGTGCCGGCGCTCAGCGCGGCAAGGCATCGATCTCGCGCCGGATCGACGCGACGTTGGCCTCCGCCCTGGTGATGTCGACCTTCAGTCTTTCGACCCGGTCGAGGTATTTCTGGTAGTTGCGCTCGCTGCCCAGCCGGTCGGGCTCACCATCCTTGTACTCGGCCTCGAGGGCGGCCAGCCGCTCCTCCGCCTTGCCCAGCTCGCGCTTGAGGATCTGGCGACGTTCTTCATCGCGGGCGCGCTGGGTCGAGGAATCGACCCGGGGAAATTCCTGCCGGGGCTGGGCGCGAGGCGTCGGCGTCGATGTGGCCGCCGGCGGCGCCGGAATCGTCGTCAGGCTCGGCAGCTCGACCTGGCGGCAGTCCTTGCGGTCGCGATCCGGCCGGGTATTGCTGTACTCCACGATACCGTCGGGGTTCTCGCAGCGCCAGATCTGCGCCTGTGCGGGAGCGCACCAGAGCAGGGCGCAGGTGGCTGCCAGCGCAGCAGCGCGTATCCGGGTCAGTTCGAAGCCGATCATGCTTTCTTCCTCACGCTGCGCAGTTTACCCGCCAAAGCGTCCGTCGCAATCAGCACAACAGGCAGGACAAACCCCGCTAAAACGACAAGGGGTGCCGCTTCGGCACCCCCTCGTTCCGAAGGCCCGTGGCCGATCAGAGCGAATAGTACATGTCGAACTCGCACGGATGCGTCGCCATCCGGAACCGGGTGACCTCGCCCATCTTCAGCTCGATGTAGGCATCGATCAGCGAATCGCTGAACACGCCGCCCCGCGTGAGGAAATCGCGATCGCGATCGAGCGCCTCCAGCGCCATGTCGAGCGAACTGGCGACCGTGGGGATCTTCTTGCCCTCTTCCGGCGGCAGATCGTAGAGGTTCTTGTCGGCCGCCTCGCCCGGATGGATCTTGTTCTGGATCCCGTCGATCCCCGCCATCAGCATCGCCGAGAAGGCCAGGTAGGGATTGGCGCTGGGGTCCGGGAAACGGATCTCGATGCGCCGCCCCTTGGGATCGGTCACGTGCGGGATCCGGATCGAGGCCGAGCGATTGCGCGCCGAATACGCCAGCATGACCGGCGCCTCGAAACCCGGGACCAGGCGCTTGTAGGAGTTGGTGCCCGGATTGGTGATCGCGTTCAGGGCCCGGGCGTGCTTGATGATGCCACCGATGTAGTACAGCGCGAGATCCGACAGCCCGGCGTACTTGTCGCCGGCGAACAGGTTCTCCCCGCCCTTCCAGATCGACTGGTGGCAGTGCATGCCCGAACCGTTGTCGCCGACCACGGGCTTGGGCATGAAGGTCGCCGTCTTGCCGTAGCTGTGCGCCACGTTGTGCACCACGTATTTCAGGCGCTGGGTCCAGTCGGCGCGGGTGACGAGCTCTGCGAAGCGGGTGCCGATCTCGCACTGGCCGGCGCCGGCCACCTCATGATGATGGACCTCGACCGGCACGCCCATCTGCTCGAGGATCAGGCACATCTCCGAGCGCATGTCCTGCAGCGAATCGACCGGCGGGACCGGAAAGTAGCCCCCCTTCACCGTGGGACGATGAGCGAGATTCCCTCCCTCGAACTCCTTGCCGGTGGACCAGGATGCCTCCTCGCTGTTGATCCGGAAAAAGGCCCCGCCCATCTCGTTGCCCCAGGTCACCGAATCGAACACGAAGAACTCGGGCTCGGGACCGAAATAGGCGGTATCGCCGATTCCGCTGGACTTCAGGTAGGCCTCGGCGCGCCGCGCGAGCGAGCGCGGATCGCGCTCGTAGCCCTTGCCGTCCGAGGGCTCGACCACATCGCAGGTCAGCAGCAGCGTCGATTCCTCCCGGAAGGGATCCATCACGGCACTGGCCGGATCCGGAACCAGGAGCATGTCGGAGGCCTCGATGCCCTTCCAGCCGGCGATCGAGGAGCCATCGAAAGCATGGCCCGAACCGAACTTGTCCTCATCGAACTGCGAGACCGGTATCGAGACGTGCTGTTCCTTGCCCCGGGTGTCGGTGAACCGGAAATCGATGAACTTGACCTCGTTGTCCGAGATCATCTTGATGACTTCCTTGGCCGTGGCCATGAGCGACTTCTCCTGGGTTGCCGAGCGGGACTCGGATTGGGTTGCGACCGGACGAACCGGCTCTCGCGCGTTGGCCGATTCTCGGGGTTTTCGTGATCACCGGCAACGCAGCAGGGGTAATAGCAGTTTCCATGCCATCACCCAGCCGGCGGACCGCGCCCGCCCGCAGGCGCTTCGGCCCGTGTCCAGGAGTCCGTCGCCATGGGCCGGGCGCCGGCGCACCATTGCAGGGCGCCCCTCGATGGGGCGCGCCAGGAATGATGCACCTTGATGGTGCGCTCAGCTCGTCGCCTTCCGATCGGCGAATTGCTCGCGCAGGCGGGCCTTCCAGAACTTGCCCGTCGAGGTCCGCGGAATCTCGTCGATGAATTCCACCGCATCGGGCAATTGCCAGGCGGCGAAAGAGCCGGACAGGTGCTTGCGCAATTCCTCGGTATCGAGCGATGCCCCGGGCTTGAGCACCACGCACGCGAGCGGGCGCTCCGTCCACTTCGGATGCGCAACGGCGATCACCGCGGCCTCGGCCACCGCAGGATGGGCCATGATCGCATTCTCGAGATCGACCGAACTGATCCATTCGCCACCAGATTTGATCAAATCCTTTGTTCTATCGGTAATTCGCATGAAACCATGGGAATCGATCGCCGCCACGTCGCCGGTACGCAGCCAGCCGTCATCGGTGAACTTGTCGGGCTCGTCGCCATCGCCGTAGTACGAGCCGGTGATGTACGGCCCGCGCGTCTGGAGCTCACCGACGGTCACCCCATCCCAGGCGCCGATCCGTCCCTCGTCGTCCATGATGCGAATGTCCACCAGCGGAACCGGGATGCCCTGCAGGGCACGCCGGCGGAACCATTCATCCTCGTCGACATCGGCAAGCTCGGGCTTCAGGTTGAAGACGGTCGCCAGCGGCGAGGTCTCGGTCATGCCCCAGCCCTGGGCGAGCTCCACTCCGTTGCGGGCGAAGGCGCGGATCAGGGATTCGGGGGCGGCCGAACCGCCGACCAGGCTGCGCATGCCCGCGGGCAGTTTCCAGCGGCCCGGGTGGGCCTCGTAGGTCTGGATCAGCGATAGCCAGATCGTCGGCACGCCGAGTGACAGGGTCGGCGGCTCGATCTGGATCAGGTCGAGCAGATCGTCCGGATGCAGGTGCGGCCCCGGGAATACCAGCCCGGCACCGTTCATCACCGCCGCATAGGGCACGCCCCAGCTGTTGGCATGGAACATCGGAGTGACAGGGAGCACCACATCGCGCGAGCCGATGCGCACTGAATCGGGCAGGCTGGCGACCAGCGAATGCAGGACCGTCGAGCGATGCGAATAGACGACGCCCTTGGGCCGGCCGGTGGTTCCCGACGTGTAGCACATGGAAACCGGGTCGTTCTCGTCATGGTCGACGTATTCGAAGGCGGCGGCCTGCTCGGGCGATGCCAGCATCTCGTCGTAGTCCTCGAGCGCCGGCGCTCCCTCGATCGCACCGTGCGCCGCGAGCGGCTGGCCCGAGAAGCGGTAGACGAACACCCGCTCGAAGCGGTGCAGCGGCGCGACGGCCTTCAGAAGCGGCAGCAGTACGTCGTCGATGATGAGGAAGCGATCCTCGGCATGGCCGGCGATCCAGCCGATGTCCTCGGGGGCGAGGCGCAGGTTCAGGGTATGCATCACGCCGCCGGCGGCCGGAATGCCGAAATAGGCTTCCAGGTGCGCATGATGGTTCCAGCACAGGGTGGCGACCCGGTCGCCCTTCTTCAGGCCCGCGGCCAGCAGCCCGGCGGCCAGCTGCCGCGTACGCTGGTGGAACTCGCGATAGCTGTGCCGCCGCAGCGACTTGTCGGGAAGCCGCGAAATCACCGCCTGCTCCGGGAAGACGGTTCCGGCCCGCTCCAGGATATCGTTCAGTGACAGGGGCCGCTGCTGCATCGTCGTCTTCATGGTGTCTCCTCGTGGGCGAACGGCCCGCCCGCCGGATGGGCCTGGCCGCATTCGGCAACGATCTTAAGTGGCGGCGAGCATCGGCCGCAACTCTACGAGGGGCCGTATTAACCCGAGGTCGGTGCCCGCTCGGGCAGGAAGCGCTCCTGCAGTTCGTTCAGGAAGCGCCGCCCGAGTTCCGTCGCCCGGATCCGGGTCGGATCCGGATCGAGCAGGCCGTCGGTGGTGGCCTGCGCCAGCGACTTGCCGAAGGCGTCCATGCCGAGTCCCGTATGGGCGGCAAAGAGCGCCGCCGGGACGCCGTCGACGAGACGCAGGGCGTTGAGCATGAACTCGAAGCAGAGGTCGGCGCGCGTGAGGCGCCGCAGGATCTCGACCGGCTCGCCGGCGGCCACCGCCTGCTGGTAGCGGGCCGGATGGCGCCAGCGCTGCTCGCGCTCGATCCGGTCATGGAAGCTGAGCTTGCCATGGGCGCCGGCCCCGATGCCGAGGTAGTCGCCGAACTGCCAGTAGTTCAGGTTGTGGCGCGAGCGGTGCCCCGGGCGGGCCCAGGCGGAGATCTCGTAGTTCTCCAGGCCGGCGCCGCCCAGCACGCCCTCGACCATCTCCTGCATGTCGGCCGCCTCGTCCTGGTCCGGCACCGCCGGGGGATGCGCGGCGAAGAGCGTGTTCGGCTCGATCGTCAGGTGGTAGCACGACAGGTGCGGCGGGCGATACGCGAGCGCGGTGCGCAGGTCGGCCTCGCAGTCGGCGAGCGACTGGCCCGGCAGCGCATACATCAGGTCGATGTTGAAGGTCTCGAAGCAGCGCGCCGCCGTCTCGATCGCGGCGCGGGCCTGGTCACCGTCATGGATCCGCCCGAGGGCGCGCAGGGCCGTGTCCGAGAAGCTCTGCACGCCGATCGACAGGCGGTTGACACCGGCCTGCGCAAAGCCCTCGAAGCGTTCGCGCTCGAAGGTGCCGGGATTGGCTTCCATGGTGATCTCGGCACCGGCGACCAGCGGTACCCGTGCCCGGATACCGGCGAGCAGATGGTCGATCGCCTCGGGCGAGAACAGGCTCGGCGTGCCGCCCCCGAGAAACACCGTCTGCACGCTGCGGCCCCAGATCCGCGGCAGGGCCGACTCCAGGTCGGCGACGAGCGTGTCGACATAGCGCCGCTCGTCGAGTTCGCCGCGTTGCTCATGGGAGTTGAAGTCGCAGTACGGGCACTTGCGCACGCACCACGGCAGGTGCACATAGAGCGACAGCGGCGGCGGCGGCACGACCCCGGCCGCGCGCGCGGGCCGCTGCAGGGAGATCGCCTGCCGACGCAGTTCAGTCATCGCGCCGAACCCTCCCGGCCGGCGCGATCCATCCGCCGGGTATCACTGCGCTTGCACCCCACCGGCGCCGCCGGCCGCCTCGGCGCGCAGTTGCGCGAGCAGGCGGGCGAGCGCCCTGCCCCGGTGGCTGAGCGCGTTCTTGCGCGCCGCCGAGAGCTCGGCGGCGCTGCCTTCCTCGCCATCGGGCAGGAAGAGCGGGTCGTAGCCGAAGCCGCCGGCGCCGCGTGCGGCGTCCGCGATCCGCCCACGCCAGCTGCCCTCGGCGATCAGCGGACGGGGATCATCGGCATGACGCAGCATGACGAGCGCGCAATGGAAGAAGGCGCCCCGGTCGGGCTGGCCGGCAAGCGCCGCCAGCAGGTGGGCATTGTTGGCCGCATCACCCGGCTCGCCCCCGGCCGCCGCCGAGTAGCGCGCCGACAGGACGCCGGGGGCGCCGCCCAGCGCCGCCACGCACAGGCCGGAATCATCCGCCAGCGCCGGCAGCCCGGTATGGCGGCTCGCGTGGCGCGCCTTGGCGATCGCGTTCTCGACGAAGCTCGGCCAGGGCTCCTCGGCTTCCGGGACACCCAGTGCGCCCTGCGCGACGAGTTCCAGGCCGAGCGGTTCGAGCAAGGCAGCCAGTTCCGCGAGCTTGCCGGCGTTGCCCGACGCCAGCACGACCCGCCGGCCGGGGATCATCGTGCCGACGAATTCGACGACGCCAGCGGTGTCGCCAGGGCTTCGCGCTGGAGCGCGACGATCTGGGCGATACCGCTGCCGGCGTAGTCGAGCAGGCGATCGAGTTGTTGCCGCGAGAAGGCCTCGCCTTCGGC
>JBAYRO010000109.1:0-9810 GCA_041676645.1 Burkholderiaceae bacterium
AACTCGACCCAGCCGATCCGGAAGAAGCGATTGCCCACCGGATCCTGGATCATCCAGGCCGGCGATCCGTCGCGATTGGGCGCCGCCTGGAAGAGCTGCAGGTCCTCGCGCAGCGCCGGCCAGCGCGTCGGCGGCGCCACGCGCGGCCCGGGAGCCGGGGCGCTCAGAGCCCCGTCCATTCCCGCAGGGCGGCCAGCGGCCGCCGGAACAGATAGTAGGCAAGCGGCGCGCTGCGCCCGTAGATCTTCGCCGTACCCTTCAGGCCGATGCGCGCCAGGGCGACGGCGGGGTCATCCGGGGAGAAGCGGGCGCGCAGCCGATAGGCCGAGATGCCCTCGGGCGAGGTCACCGCCTGGTAACTCGTCTGCGAGAGCGTCGCATCGATCGGATCGAGCGGCGCCACCTGCAGGAAGACCCGGACCTCGGCGCCGGCCTCGAGATTGATCGCATCGGCCACCGGCAACCAGACGAGCACGCCGGCATCGCCGGGATCGGCGAGCAGCGCGACGCGCTCGCCGGTGGCCACCGGCTTGCCGATCCAGTCGTTGGCATCGCCGAAGACGATCACGCCAGGCGCCGGCGCATGCACCTGGATGCGCTCGAGCAAGTGCTCGAGATACGCGAGTTCCGCTTCACGTTCGGCGACCTTGCCTTCGAGCGCCGCGAGATCGGCCCGGCTCGCGTCACTGGAGAAGGCCTTCTGGGCGGCGGCCAGTGCATCGGCGCGGGCAACCTGCAGCTGGCGGGCGGCCACCTCGCGACGATTGACGACCGTCGTCGCATCCAGCGAGAACAGCAGCTGCCCGGCCGCCACTGTCTGGTTCGGCTCGACCGCGAAGGATTCGATCACCCCGTCCATCGGCGCCGAAACGACCCTGGCATCGAGCCCGATGATCTCGGCGGGCGCAAGCACCGACAGCCGCACCGGGATGAACATCGCCGCCAGCAGCAATGCCGCCGCCATCCAGCGCGGCCAGCCTGCGAAGCGGGACCGCGCCCGCCGTCGCGGCGCGAGCGCCGACCAGGCATGGCCATAGGCGGAGAAGGTGCGCAGCAGGACGGTCTGGATCGCCTCGGAGGGCGCATCCTCGATCACGAAGCCGACGATGCCCAGGCGCCGGCCATCGGGGGCGAGCACCGGCTGCACGAAAAGCAGCGGGCCCACCCACTCGTCCCAGCCGTCGACGAGATCGGCGGGCACATCCTCGCGTGCGAGGAACATCGGGTCATCGCCGACCCCGCGGTCGATCCAGCGCCCGAGCCGCTTCAGCCAGACCGTCAGCGGTGAATCCTCGGCGAGCTGGGCCAGCCCGGCGGCGGTGCGCAGGCGGGGCCTGCCCGTATCGGTCTGCCACAGGTAGGCCTGCGCGTACGGCAGCAGCTGCCAGGTCTCGTTGGCGATGGTGAACCAGAGCTCGCGCAGGCTACGCGCGGCACGGGCGCGTTCCTGCAGGTGCGCGTAGACGGGTAGTGCCCGGCCGAGTTCTGGATCGGCGGCGGGCGCGTTCATGTCCCGGAGTCGAAGCGCGCGGTGCCGCTCATGCCGGGCAGCAGCTCCGGATGCTTGCCGACGATCCGCGCCTCGATCTCGATCGACTGGCTGACTGCGTCCACCCGGGCATTGAGCGCCGACACGATTGCCGGGTACTGCTTGCCGGTCTCGTCGATCGCCACCTCGAAGCCATGATCGACGACAAGCCAGGCAAGCCAGCGCGAGGGCACGTTCAGGCGCAGCTTGAGCGGACCGACGGCGACGATGTCCATCAGCGGCTGCCCGATGTTCACGCCCTGGTGCTCGCGGACATGCAGCTTGGCGATGCGGCCCGCGAACGGCGCCCGGATCCGGCACTGGCTGATCTGCACATTGGCCAGCTCGACCTGGGCGCTCGCCCGGTCGACCGCCGCCCTGGCGATCTGCACCTCGATCTCGCCGGCGGCCTGCAGCGCCGAGAGACGCTCCTTGGCTTCGAGATTGCGCCTCGCCGAATCCAGCTCGGCCTGGCCGATCTTCAGGCGCGCCTGCTGTTCGGCGCAATCGAAGCCGACCAGCGTCGCGCCGGCGCGAAACGAATCGCCGAGGCCGCCGCCGAGGCGTTCGATGCGCCCGACCGCCTGGGCGACCAGCGTGGTCTCGTGTTCGGGCATCAGCAGCACCCGCGGCCGCTCGCTGGCGACCTCGCGAACCGATGCAACAGCCTGCGCATCACCGGCCGGGCGAGCCGGCTGCGCGCCGGCGATGCCCGCGCCGGCCAGCAGCGTCGCGCAGAGCAGGAGCCTGCCGACGACCCTCAACGCGCCGCCACCTCGGTGCGTCCCGCCGAGCGCAGCTCGTCGGTCATGGCGACCATCGCGGCTTCGATCGCCGCGCCGGCCGAAGCCGCCAGTGTCTCGGCGAGCCGCTCTCCGGCGGGCAGGCTCGCGTAGCTCGCGCGCAGGGCGGGCCGGCCCTCGTCGTCGCGCAGCAGCAGCGCCCAGCTGCCCATGGCGTTCTCGCCCCCCGTGTTCCCGAAGCGGGGTGTGAGTTCGAGCGTCCAGGCCGCCGCGTCGTCCTCGGCCGCAAGCCTGAGACCGGCACGCCCAAGGCTTGCGGCCACCGCGGAGCGGACCACCGCGACGACATCGGCATCGAGGCCGGCGAAGCGCAGGCGCAGCGGCGCGAGAGCCGCCTTGTCGAGCGGCGGCCGATCGAAGGTCGCCCGGTGCCAGTCGTTGAGGGAATCGCGGATCGCGCGCGACAGCGTGGCCAGGCTCGCATCCGGCTCGGTCGGGGCGAGATCGTAGCCCACCGAGTTGTAGAGCCGGCCCCAGGCCGCCTGCACATCGGCGAAGGCGATGTGGCGCTCGTACTCGGACAGCAGCGAACGGGCCTCGGTACGCAACAGCTCGAGTTCCGAATCGACCCGGGAACTCGCCGCCGCCCGCGTGTACTGGGCGAGCCGATAGTCGACGCGCGCGCTCTCGGCGGCCTGGTCGAGCCCCTCTCGCGCGATCTGGTAGCGCAGCGCGGCAAGCCGCACCTGCGTGGCGACCGCCATCGCCTGCGCCAGCCGCCGGGTGTCGTCGAGCTGCTCCTGTGCTTCGCCGGCGCGCCGGATCGAAGGGATCGACGCGAGCCGGAACAGGTTGGCCGACACCCGCAGCCCGGTCTCGACCCAGGAATTGTTCAGCAGGTACCGGTTGGAGTCGTACTGCCAGCCGGTATCGAAGGAGATCCCGGGCAAGGTCTGGACCAGGGCCCGCCGGGTGTCGTGGGTGGTGATGCGGCGCCGGTAGTCTTCCTCGCGCAGTTCCGGGCGCTGCACGAGCGCGAGATCCTCGAGCTTCTCGATCTCGGCGGGCACCGGCGGAAGATCCGGTTCGGGCTCGTCGACCAGGCTGAAGTCGACGTGATGCGGCAGATTCATCAGCGAGGCGAGCTCCACCTTCGCGAACTCGAGATCGAGCCGGCGCAACTGCAGCAGCGTCGTCGCATCGAGCAGCGCACGCTGGTAGGCGAGCGCCTGCGCCTGCGGCAGCAGGCCTTCCTGTTCGATCACCCGGGCCTGCGCGAGCGCGATGTTCGAGCGCTTCATCAGTTCCTGCAGGCGATTGCCCAGGCGCTGGGCGCCCAGCGCCCGCCAGTAGGTATGGCGGGTCTCCTGCATCAGGGTCTGGATCGCCTTGCGCTTGCGCTCCTCGGCCACCAGGACCTGGTCGGCGAGGATGCGCGCCCGGTAGTAGGAGACCCCGAAATCGAGCAGGTTCCAGGAGAACTCGAGGCCGGCGAGCCGGCGCGTGCGTTCGCTGGTGGTGGTCGAGACGATGCCGGCGTCGTTGATGTAGGCGGCTTCGTTGTTGCGCGTCACGTAGCCGGCGTTGGCGAGCAGCGCCGGGAACATGTCCCACTGGCCGACCGCGAGCTGGCGATCGGCGAGCGCGCCTTCCATCATGCGCTGGCGAAAGTCGAGGTTGTATTTCAGGACCCGCGCCGCGACATCCGCGAAGCTGAGCGGCGCGCCGACCGGCTCCTGGTTCTCGCCCATGCGCGCCCGGTCCTCGCTCGCGCGCTGGGCGATCTCGTCGACCGTGAGCGGCTGCGGCGTCACCGCGCAACCGGCGAGAACGACGACTGCCGCGATTCCTCCCCAGGACCACGCCGCGCGAACGCTGGCCCGTCCGCTTCGAAGCATGCTCGTCCTTCCTGTGCTGGTAATGCTTGTGATTGCCATGGCCGCGCCCGCCTCGTCGCGCGCGCCCCCGTGATCGCGTCGCTATTCTAGCGTCAGCCCTCCGCCGGCCGGCCTGCGGATTTCAGCACTGGCGACCCGCCACCACCCTGACCTTGGCAGGCGCCTTGAAACGCTTCTTCTCGACGTCCACCTGCTCGGAGAACGTGCGAACCTTCGGGCGCGCCAGCTCGGACATCGCCGAACGCGGCACCGCTTTCGGCTTGGGCTTGGCAACCGGCTTGACCGGCTCCTGCGGCACGCAGTCGTCGTCGGCCGCCAGCGCAGCGGTGGCGAGCCGGTCGATCTCCTGCGGGTCGCCGGCGAGCCCGGGCGCTTCCTCGACCATGCCGAGCACATGGCGCGGCCCGAAGGGCGAGAGCGGATCCTCGGGAAGCCAGCCGCCACCACCGAAGCGGGGCCCCTTTTCGAGCGGATCGACGAACATCGGCGGCAACAATCCCGGCAGGGTCGGACCGACACCGCTGCTGTCCGGACCCGGGCCGATGCCGGTGCCGGGACCCGTCCCCGGACCTGCCCCCGGACCCGCCCCCGGACCCGCCCCCGGACCTGCTCCTGGCCCTGGCCCTGCTCCCGGACCCGTCCCCGGTCCACCCGGTCCACCCGGTCCGCCTGGTCCGCCTGGTCCGCCCGGCCCTTCCGGCACCGCGGGCACGATCGCCACCGTGATGCCGCCCGGCGTCCGGCCGCCGGCATTGTCGTCGACGATGAAGGTCATGGTGCCAGCCGGCACGTTGCCGTCATCGCCGACCGGCGTCGCCGGCGATGGCGCCGGTACGAAGGAAAGCTCCTGCAACTCGCCTGCCGGCAGCACATCGCCCTCGCCCACCGGCGTCCCGTCGCCACGCACGAACTGGCCGTTCGCCGGATCGGGCACCCCGGTCACGATGACGGTCAGGTCCTGGGCCGGCTGGTCCGCATCCGTGGGCGGCGGCACGTCGGTGATGCGCGCGGCATCGTCGCCGAAGACCGCGTCGCCGGGCACGACGACACTGACGGTCGGCGCGGTCGGCGCATCGTTGACACCGACGATCGTCACCACCAGGGTCGTGCTCGATGTCGCGCCGTCCTGGTCGCGGATCGTATAGGTGAAGCGATCCTGGACCGTCACGCCCGGGCCGAGCGCGATCAGCGCCGGATCGGTCGGATCGATCGTGTAGCTGTAGCCGCCGTCCGGAGCCACCACGAGCGTGCCATGGGCACCGGTGACCGGCGAGCCGTCGGCCGGGACGGGAATGGTTCCCGCGACCACTGCCGCGACCGGCGTGTCGACGATGCCCAGCACATCGCCGGGATCGGGATCGGTGTCGGGATTGTCGCCGGGGGCGCCACCGGTGATCACGTTGCCCGTCAGGGGATCGCCACGGTCGGCATCGAGCGAGATCGCATCGGGATTGGCCTGGGGCGGCAGGTTGACGCCGATCACCTGGATGGTGATCGTCGCGGTATCGAGGTTGCCGTCCGGATCGGCGATCGTGTAGGTGAACCGGTCCACGACCTGCTCGCCCTCGCGCAATGCCCGTGCCGCCTCGCCGGTGGCATCGTAGTGATAGGCTCCATCGGCACCTATCGTCAGGATTCCGTACTGGCCGGCAAGGGGGGCGCCGACTCCGCCCAGCGGCACCGAACCGTCGCTGCCGGGCGTCACGCCGATGACCGTCAGCGCATCGCCGTCCGGGTCGCTGTCGGCCCGGTCGCCGAGATCGTTGCCGCGCACCGCCTCGCCGTCGGCCAGGATGTTGCCCTCGACGACGGTGCGGAAGTCGTCGACAGCCAGCGGCGGCGACCCCGGCTCCGGGCAGGCGTCGACGCCGCGCACCACGAACGTGAGCGTCGCGGTATCGGTGGCGCCGTCCGGATCCTCGATCAGGTAGGTGAAGACATCGCTACGGACCTCGCCCGGCGCCAGATCGGCCAGCTGCTCGCCGGGACGGTAGGCATAGTTGCCGTCACAGTCGATCTCGAGCTCGCCCCACAGGCCCGCGATCGGCTCGCCGATCCCGCCCGGCGGCACGGTGCCGACATTGCCGACCGCGATCCCGGTGAGCTGCAGTGGATCCCCGTCCGGATCATGGTCGGCGGTTTCGCCCTCGTTGCCGCCGGTGATCACGTTGCCGCTTATCGAAACCGTGCCCAGCGAGAACTCGCGCAGGTCGTTGCCGGCCACCGGCGGATCGTTGCCATCGACCACGCAGATCGTGATCCAGCGTTCCACGCAATAGCCATCGGGATCATTGACCTGGATGCCGAGCTTGGCCGTGCCATCGAAGCCATCGGCAGGATCGATGCGCAGGCCGGCGAGCGCCTCGTTCACCTGCTCGAGCGATCCGGTGAGCTCGACCCAGTCCTGGCCGTTGTAGCGCAGGTCCGCCCCCGGCACGTCGGCGAGCGTCGCGCCGCCCGTCGATACCCAGAGCTTGATCTGGTAGACGTCGCCCGGGGCATCGTTCGGATCCGATATCTGCACCGGGGCCGCATGGCCGAGGCCGTCGAAGCCATCGAACCACAGGGTGCTGTCCTCGCGCACGCTCGCCCTGGAGTCGGCCGAGATCTCGGGACGATCATGACTGGGAGCGGTCTTCGCCTCGACCGGCGCCGCATCGGCGCTGACCGCCGCCGCGCCATCGAAGAGCATCCGCGGCTCGAGCGCAATCCGCATCGACGCCGCACGCAGCACGCCCGTCAATCCAGCCATGTATTCCCCCGCCGTGGCGCAAGCTCGTTATCGTCGCGCAAATATACCGGAAGGGTGTTGCACAAGACGCGAAGGAGTCCACATCAGGCGCGATCGGCGGCCGCGGTCGACGCTGCTGCTACTGCTGCTGCGACTCCACCGGGACATCGACCCACTGGGTCGAACCCGATCGTCCCGGAAAATCCGCGAGCAGCGCACGCACCATGTACGGCAGCACGGAAGTCATGTCCGGCGACAGGCCGGAGTTGACCGCCGTTGCCTCGTAGACGCGACGCGGCGGCTGCGCGGCGAGATCACGGATGGTGAGCGAGAGCCTGCGCTCGTAGCGGCGCTCGTCGCGATCGTAGGCCCACCAGGACAACGGCGCCGAGAAGCTCATGAAAGCGTGCGGGCCACCGAAACCGAAGCCGAAATACGGCGTGAAGTACGGGGGGTAGTAGTACCCGCCGGCCGTGCGGGTGAAGAACTCCCGGCTGCGATAGTCGAAACCGACCTCGAACCGGGGATCGGGGGTTTCCCGAAAGCCCGCGGCGATGAACTCGGCGCGCACGATGCGCTCGAAATTGGCGTGGGCGATGCTCTCGGCCTGGTCCTCGGCGCGAACCATGCGAAAAGTGCGCTCCTCGACCGTGCCGGGCCATTCATGGAATACGGTGCGCTCCGAGCCCACGGTGCTGGCGCAGGCCGCAAGGACCATGGCGGCAAATCCGATCGCGACCCGCTGCAATAGTGCGCGAAGGCCCCCGCGGGCGGTCCAAAGCTTAGAATGCATCGGCAAACTCTTCTTCCGTCATGCGAACCGACCAAAACATTATCGTACGCCGTTCCGAATACCGGCCCCCGGCGTTTCTCGTCGACCATGTCGGCCTCGAGTTCGATCTCGATCCGACCCGGACCATCGTGCGATCCCGGCTCACGCTGCGGCGCAATCCGGCACCCGAGGCTCCCGCCGACGGTCGCCTGCTGCTCGACGGCGAAGGCCTGCGCCTGATCGACATCCGCCTCGACGGCGAAGCGCTCGCCGCGCAACGCTGGCGATTCGTCCCGGGCGGACTGGCGATCGACGATGTTCCCGATGCCTGCGAACTCGCGATCGAGTCGGAATTCGCGCCGGCCGACAATACCCGGCTCGAAGGCCTGTACGTATCGAACAGCAATTTCTTTACCCAGTGCGAGGCGCAGGGTTTCCGGCGCATCACCTGGTATCCCGACCGGCCCGATGTGATGGCGCGGTTCACCGTGACCCTCAACGGGCCGCGTGAAAGCTGCCCCACCCTGCTGTCGAACGGCAATCTCGTCGCCCGGGGCGAATCCAGCGACAGACCCGGCTGGCACTGGGCGCGCTGGGAGGATCCCTTTCCCAAGCCCTCGTACCTCTTTGCCGTCGTGGCCGGTGAATTCGAGTGCGCGGAGCGCCGGATCCACACCCGCTCGGGCCGGGAAGTCCTGCTGCAGATCCATGTCGAGCCGGGCAATCTCGACAAATGCGGCCACGCGATGGATTCCCTGGTCAACGCGATCCGCTGGGACGAGGAACGCTTCGGGCTCGAGCTCGACCTCGATCGCTTCATGATCGTTGCGGTGGGCGACTTCAACATGGGGGCGATGGAGAACAAGGGCCTGAATGTCTTCAACACCCGTTATGTGTTCGCCAATCCGCAGATCGCCACCGACGCCGACTTCGCGCATGTCGAATCGGTGGTCGGGCACGAGTACTTCCACAACTGGACCGGCAACCGGGTCACCTGCCGCGACTGGTTCCAGCTCACCCTCAAGGAAGGCCTGACCGTCTTTCGCGACCAGGAGTTCTCGGCCGACCGGCTCGCCAGCCAGGCCGACTCGCCCGAGGCCGCGGCGAGCGCGCGCGCCGTCAAGCGGATCGAGGACGTCCGGGTGCTGCGCGTGGCGCAATTCGCCGAGGACGCCGGCCCGATGGCCCATCCGATCCGGCCCGACTTCTATCACGAGATCAACAACTTCTACACCCTGACCGTCTACGAGAAGGGCGCCGAGGTGATCCGCATGCTCCACACCCTCGTGGGCGAAGCGGGGTTTCGCAAGGGGATGGATCTCTACTTCGAGCGCCACGACGGCCAGGCCGTGACCTGCGACGACTTCGTCGCCGCAATCGCCGATGCCAATGGCCGGGACTTCACCCACTTCCGCCGCTGGTACTCGCAGTCGGGTACGCCGCGGCTGCGCGTGCAGACGAGCCACGATCCCGAGCGCGGCCGCTTCGTCCTCACGGTGCGCCAGATGGTGCCCTTCCAGGCCGACGGCCAGCCCGGCGAACCGATGCACATCCCGTTCGCGATCGGCCTGCTCGGCGCCGACGGCGCCGACCTGCCCCTGCCCGCGCCGCTCGAGCTGCCCGACGACGGCCGCACACCGACGACGCGGGTGCTGGAGCTGACCGAAGCCGAGCACAGCTTCAGCTTCGAGGGCATCGAGGAATCGGCGGTGGCCTCGCTGGGCCGCGGATTCAGCGCCCCGGTGATCATCGAGGCCACCTATTTCGGCGAGGAACTCGCCCGACTCGCCCGCCACGACCCCGATCACTTCAACCGCTGGGATGCCCTGCAGCGGCTCGGAATGCGCGCGATCCTCGCGGTGCTCGACGGCGCCTGGGAACCCGCACGGGCCAGCCTGCTCCTCGACGCCTTCGCGAGCCTGCTCGACGACCCACGACTCGACCCGGCGTTCAAGCAGCTCGTCCTCTCCCTGCCGGCCGAAGGCTTCGTGATCGAGCAGCTCGAGTTCGTCGACCCGGTCAAGGTCCGCGCCGCGCTGCGCACGGTGCGGGTGGCGATCGCCCGCAACACGCCCGAGCGCTGGCGGGAGGCCGCCGCCTCGACGGGTGAACCCTGGACGCCCGATCCGGCCGCGGCC
>JBAYRO010000110.1:0-9674 GCA_041676645.1 Burkholderiaceae bacterium
CCTGCGCCTGCGCCTGCGCCTGCGCCTGCGCCTGCGCCTGCGACGGAGCCTGCGCCTGCGACGGAGAATCTCGTCGCAAGCACCGCCAGCGCCGATCGTCGTGGCTGGATGAGCCGGCTGCGCGGCGGCCTGGCGCGCACCCGCGGCAATATCGCGGGAATCTTCTCCACCACGCGGCTGGACGACGATCTCTACGAGGAGCTCGAAACCGCCCTGCTCACCAGCGATGCCGGCTACGAGGCCACCACCGCGGTACTCGAGGAGCTGAAATCCGTGGTGCGCAAACAGCGCCTCGATACCGGCGAACAGGCCCGCGAGGCGCTGCGCCGGATCCTTGCCGACCTGCTGCGCCCACTCGAGAAACCGATCGACATCGACCGCGCCGAGCCGCTCGTGATGATGATCGCGGGGGTCAACGGGGCCGGCAAGACCACCTCCATCGGCAAGCTCGCCCATCACCTGCAACGCGAAGGCAAGTCGATCCTGCTCGCCGCCGGCGACACCTTCCGCGCCGCCGCCCGCGAGCAGCTCGCCGAGTGGGGAAACCGCAATGACGTCCAGGTGATTTCGCAACAGGGCGGCGACCCCGGCGCCGTCGCCTTCGATGCGGTCACCGCCGGACGAGCGCGCAAGACCGGCGTGGTGATGGTGGACACGGCCGGCCGCCTGCCCACCCAGGCCCACCTGATGGAAGAACTGCGCAAGATCCGTCGGGTCATCGACAAGGCGATGCCGGGCAGCCCCCACGAAACCCTGCTGGTGCTCGACGGCAACACCGGGCAGAACATGCTCGCCCAGGTCAAGGCCTTTGATGCGGCGGTACCGCTGAGCGGCCTCATCGTCACCAAGCTCGACGGCACCGCCAAGGGCGGCGCCCTGGTGGCGCTTGCCCGCGAACGGCGGGACGCCCCGATTCCGGTCTACTTCATCGGCGTCGGCGAAGCCATCGAGGATCTCCAGGCGTTCTCGGCCGACGAGTTCGCCCAGGCCCTGATCGGCTAGCTCCGGCCGGCAAGCCCGCTCGGCCCCGGCAACGCGGGAGCCCCGGCTGGCCGCCCGGCTGGGCGTGGCCCTTGCTTTGGCTGGGCGCGGTCCTTGCTTCGGATATGGCGATGAAAGCCGTGACAATAGTCATTGCTTATCGAAACTCGTCAAAACAGCTGTTAGCACTCATCGGGTCAGAGTGCTATAATTGACGTGTTCGCCGCCATGGGCGGCCTAAGCGGAGGGACAGTACATGCCCATAGCCAGATCGACCGCCATCGTGCCATCCGGCGCCGCCAGCGTCGGCATGGCCCTGCCCCCGGTCGGCAATCTCGATTCCTACATCTCGGCCGTCAACCGGCTGCCGATGCTCTCGCCCGAACGCGAAACCGAACTGGCGCGGCGCTACCGCGACGAGCAGGATCTCGATTCGGCCCGTGAACTGGTCATGTCGCACCTGCGGCTGGTGGTCTCCATCTCCCGCCAGTACCTCGGTTACGGCCTGCCTCACGGCGACCTCATCCAGGAAGGCAACATCGGCCTGATGAAGGCGGTCAAGCGCTTCGACCCCGAACGCGGGGTACGCCTGGTTTCCTTCGCGATGCACTGGATCAAGGCCGAGATCCACGAATACGTCCTGCGCAACTGGCGGCTGGTTCGCATCGCCACCACCAAGGCCCAGCGCAAGCTCTTCTTCAACCTGCGCTCGATGAAGCCGAGCGCACAGACCCTGTCGCCCGACGAAATCGGCGATATCGCCTCACGGCTCAATGTCCGCGAGGGCGATGTCCTCGAAATGGAAACCCGTCTGGGCGGCGGCGACGTCGCGCTCGACTCGCAGGTCGACGACGGCGAGGAGAGCTATTCGCCGAGCGCCTGGCTGGCGGCGCCCGACGCCCAGCCCGAGCAGATCATGGAAGCCCGTCAGCACGACCGGCTCCAGTCCGAAGGCATCGAGCATGCGCTGGCCGCGCTCGATGACCGCAGCCGCCGGATCATCGAGACACGCTGGCTGCGCGACGCCGACGATGGCGGCTCGCTGACGCTTCACCAGCTCGCCGAGGAATTCGGCGTGTCGGCCGAGCGCATCCGCCAGATCGAGGGCAAGGCCCTGCAGAAGATGCGGGGAGCCCTGGCCGAGTACGCCTGAGCCCAGGAAAAGGAAATGGGGTCAGACTCGATTGATTAATCGAGTCTGACCCCATTTCCTTCCCGTTTCAGGACTTCGAAGCCTGGTCCAGAAGCAGCCGGATATCGCTGGCCAGCGGCTCGGCGCCCTCTCCATGCTTGACGAACAGCCGCAGCTCACCGGTGGTGTCGATCACGTAGTTCGCCGCCGTGTGGTTGATCTGGTAGTTGTCGGGCGATGACCCCTCGACCTTTTCGTAGAACACCCGGTAGCCCCGCGCCACCTTGGCGATCTCGGCCGGATCGCCGTAGAGGCCGAGGAAGCTCGGATCGAAGGCGGGCACGTAGGAGCTGAGCACCTCGGGAGTGTCGCGCTCCGGATCCACGGTGATGAACAGCGCCTGCACCCGCTCGGCGTCATCGCCCAGCAGCGCCATCACCTCCTTCATCTCGATGAGGGTGCCCGGACAGACGTCCGGGCAATGGGTGAAGCCGAAGAAGACCGTCACCACCTTGCCGCGGAAATCCTCGAGGCTGCGCTTCGTGCCGGTGTGGTCGGTCAGCTCGAACGCGGGATCGAAGGATCCGCCGGTGATGTCGGTGGCATTGAAAGAGACGGGCTTGGGCGAGCAGCCTGCGAGGGCCACCGCCGCGAGGAACAGCAGGAGTCGTTTCATGGCATCGGGGATCCCGGCCGGGTCACCGCGTTGCGATCAGAGATAGTGATCGACCAGCAGTGCCCCGAACAGGGCCGCCAGGTAGAAGATGGAATAGCCGAAGGTGCGGCGTGCCAGGGCATCACTGTAGTTGCGCCACAGCCGCCACGCGTAAGCGAGGAAGATCCCGCCGAGCACCAGCGCCGCGACGAGATACGGCAGCCCGCTCATCTCGATGAGGTAGGGCAGCAGGGTCGTCACCACCAGCAGCAGCGTGTAGAGCAGGATCTGCAGGCGGGTGAAGGCCGAGCCGTGCGTGATCGGCAGCATCGGCAGGCCCGACTTGCGGTAGTCGTCGACCCGGTAGAGCGCCAGCGCCCAGAAGTGCGGCGGGGTCCAGACGAAGACGATCAGGAAGAGCACCAGGGCGCCGGCGCCGACATCGTTGGCGACGGCGGCCCAGCCCAGCAGCGGCGGCATTGCTCCCGAGGCGCCGCCGATGACGATGTTCTGCGGCGTTGCCGGCTTGAGCAGCACCGTGTAGACGATCGCATAGCCGACGAAGGTTGCCAGCGTGAGCCACATCGTCAGCGGATTGACCTGGGTGTACAGCAACAGCGCGCCGAGGCTGCCCAGCACGCCGGCGAAGACGAGGGTGCCGGTCGTGCTGACCGAGCCGCGCGCCAGCGGCCGGCGCCGCGTGCGCGCCATGCGGGCGTCGAGCCGGCGTTCGAACAGGCAATTGAAGGCGAACCCGGCCCCGGAGAGCATGGCGATGCCCGTGGTGCCGAACACCAGCACCTCCCAGGGCACCGGCCCGTTCGAGGCGAGCAGCATCCCGATCAACGCGCAGAAAGCCGCCAGCAGCACGATGCGCGGCTTGGTCAGCGCGAGGTAACGGGCCGCAACACTGCGCAGCCCCTCGGTTCGGGTTTGGGTCAGGTGCATCGGAAGTGCGCGAAGAAGCGCCGAATCAGATGCGATAGCCGGCGCGTACTGCCCGATAGTTTAGCACCGTGACCACGCCGAGCAGGAGAGCCGCACCCCCGTTGTGGGCTACCGCCAGGGACAGCGGCAGGTCGAAGACAACGTTGGCCAGCCCCAGGCAGAACTGCAGGACGAGCACCAGCAGGACCAGCTGGCCGATCCGTTGCGCGCCATCGGTTCGCATCGCCCGCAGGCCCAGCCACCCGACGTAGAGGGCGACCACCACGGCCGCTATCCGGTGGCTGAGGTGGATCGCGGTCAGCGCCTGCATCGACAGGGCGTCGCCGCTGGCGGTCTGGCCAAGCTCGCGGAACATGTGGAATGCGTTGCCGAAGTCGACATCGGGCCACCATCGACCCTGGCAGGTGGGCAGGTCCGGGCACACGAGCGCCGCGTAGTTGGTGCTGGTCCAGCCCCCGAGGAAGATCTGGATCGATACCAGGGCGAGACCGAACGCCGCCGCGCCCCGCAGGCCCGCGAGCGGCTCGGAATCGATCGGCGCCGGATCGGGTCGCTGGCGCTGCCAGAGCCAGACGAGCAGCGCGAAGAGCAGCATCCCGCCCAGCAGGTGCCCGGTCACGATGGCGGGCTTGAGCAACAGGGTCACGGTCCATTTGCCGAACAGGCCCTGCAGGATCACCAGCCCGACCAGCACCACGGGCAGGGTCGGGGACTGGCGCAGCACCCCGCGCCAGCGGATGGCAAGCACCGCGATGGCGATGATCAGCAGCCCCAGTCCGGAGGCGAGATAGCGATGGACCATCTCGCGCCACGCCTTGCCCATCGAGACCGGACCGTGCTCGCCGCCCTGCTCGGCGACCGCCTGCGCGATGTGCTCGCTCGCCTGGGTCGGCGTGAGCTTGCCGTAGCAGCCCGGCCAGTCCGGGCAGCCGAGGCCGGCATCGGTGAGCCGGACCCAGGCGCCGAGCATGATGAGGCACAGGGTGAGAACGACGGTGACGAGAACGAGGCGACGAAACACGCGGCGCTGGCGTGTGCCGGCCGGGCCCGTGGCCTGGCCGATGGGATCTGGGTTCATGGCTCAGCCGATTCGTGAGACTTTCAGGAGACGTGAGATGTCCTTCTTGATCCGGCTCGGATCCGCATCGACCGGGAAACGCATCATGAGATGGCCCAGCGGATCGACGAGATAGATGTGCGCGTCCGGTTCACCGGTTTCCCCCGCCGGGAAACTCGCAGCGAAGGCATGGGGGTCGGCCCGGGCCAGCCACAGGCCCGGATGGGCCGCCAGCAGTTCGGCGGAAGGATCGCGCTCATCGGTCACGATCCAGAGCCGTTCGACGCGCTCGCGATCATCGCCGGTGGTCAGGCGCACCTGCCGGATGTTGTAGAGATTCTCCTGGCAGCGCTCATCGCAGACAGCCGGCCCGGCCACCACGAAGACCCAGCGCCCCGCCAGATTGGCCATCGTGGCCTTGGCCGGCACGCTGCCGGCGACAGCCGCCAGCGGCGTCAACGCGAAGTCGGTGACATCGCGCTGCGGCTCGATGAGCGCACCGTAATTGGTCCGCCCTTCGGGCTGGATGAAGAAATAGGCGATGTAGGCGGCGACGACGGGCGCCAGGAACAGCAGGCCGAGGATCACCAGCTGGCGCCGGCCCGAACGCGCCCTCCGCGCGTCGATGCCATCGCCTTGCGCCTGTGCCTGGTTTTCTCGGGCCACCATCGTGAACGCTCGGATCCCCGCAGGAAAACCGGCATTTTACCTGTTGGCGACCCGCCTATTCCGCCGGGCGTAGAATCCGGCGCATGATGCGGTGCCCGTCGACGCCGCCGCAGCGGGAAACATCTTGAACTGGATCATCCTCGTCGCCTTCGTCTTCATCATCGGCAGCCTGGTGTCGGCGGGCGTGTTCCTGGTGCGCGACAAGGGCAAGACCCGCAACGTAGCCCGCGCGCTCACGGTTCGCATCGCCCTTTCGGTGGCGCTCTTCCTGCTGCTGATGCTCGCCTACAAGCTGGGCTGGATACAGCCGCACGGCATCGCGATGATGCCGCGCTAGCGAGGCCGCGCCCCAAATGCAACCGGCGCCCTGGGGCGCCGGTCGGTCGGGTTCGCTGCGCGGCGATCAGAAGATGCTTTCGCGCACGAAGATCAGGTCGTCGGGGCTGATCGGATCGTCCAGCTTGGGCTCGACCACCTGCACCGTGCGGTTGCCGTAGCGACGATGCACGCGCACGCCCTTGTCGGTGCCGCGCAGGGTGAGGCCGCCGCCCTTGGCGATGGCCTGCGCCACCGTCATGCCGCGCTCCATCGTGTACATGCCGGGGCGGTTGACCTGGCCGTAGACATAGAAGATCGACATGCGATTGACGTAGACGACATCGCCGGCGGTCAGCGCAATATCCTTGCTGAGATCGCCCGAGGCGAACATGTCGACGAGATCGACCTCGACGCGCTCGACCTGGCCGCTGCGCCGGGTCATGACGACGACCTGGTCGGCGCCGGTCTCGGTCACGCCGCCGGCCATCGAGAGGATCTCCGACAGGCGCATCCCGGTGGTCTCGAGGGCATAGCGCCCCGGTGTGCGCACATGGCCGAGCACCGAGACCTGCTGGCTGCGGAACTGCAGCACGTTGAGGGTCACCTGCGGGTTCTGCAGGAAGTTGCCCTCCTTGAGCCGGCGCGCGATCAGGCGTTCGGCGTCGGTCGGCGACAGGCCGCCGATCTTGATGACCCCGAGCAGCGGATACGAAATGACGTCGCTCTCGGAGACCCGTGCCTCGACGGTCAGGTCGTTGTTCTGGAACACCTGGATGCGAACCACATCGCCCGGGCCCAGCAGGTAGTCGATCTGCCGGTCGCTGGAAAAGCCCTGTGCGAAGGCGGCGCTCGATGCGGAAGTGACGAGGCTCGCGAAAAAGACGAGTCTGAGCAGGAACTTCATCATGGGGGATCTCGGTCTTGGCGTCAGTCCGGGTGAATCTTATTCGGCCACCAGTGGCAGCCGCGTGAAGGAATGCTCACCACCGATCGAATCGGCCACCCGCGGCACTGCGATCCGGCGCGGGACCAAGAAAAAACGGCGGTGAGCGAGCATCATCGCACACCGCCGCCCGGTTTCAAGACCGTTCAGAAGCTGGCAAGCACCGACAGGGTGAGCCGGGTGTCGTCGAAGTCGAACTGGTCGATATTGGAATCGCGCTTGACGTACTGCACGCCCGCCCGACCGGTGATGGTGCGGGAATACGCGTAGATCACATCGAGGCCCACGACCGTGACGTCGTCCTCGCGCACGCCGCCCCCTGCCAACGGATCGCCGTCGTAGTCGCGGGTGGTGTACTGCGCCAGGCCTTCGAGGCCGGTACGGCCGGTGAGCTGGAACATGGGCCGCAGGATCAGCGAGGTCGCGGTGACGTGGTTGGCGGTGAGCAGGTCCTCGGGCTGGATCTCGTGGATGAGCGAGGTGCGCATCTGGAAGGCGCCGCTGGGCGCCCAGTCGAGGTCCAGGCCGGCGACCATGCCGCTGAAGTCGCGTTCGGGCTGGTTGTCGTACTTGCGGCTCGTGTAGCCCACGTTACCGGCGATCCGGCTGTCGTTGGAAGGCCGGTACTGCAGGCGCACGAGGGCCGCATCCTGGGAGAACTCGTTGTCGATCGAGGCCGGCAGCACGTTGCCCGAGGAATCGAGCAGCTGGCGGTTGGGGTAATCGCCGTCGGTATGTCGCCAGACGAACTCGAACTCGGCCTGGCGACCCCGGTTGTAGCGGGCGCCCAGCTCGTAGCTGAGGAAGTCGTAGTCGTAGTACTCGAGCTCCGAGGCCGAATTCTTGGCGGTCTCGAGGTCGATGCCCGAGATGATCGCCCAGTCGGGCGTCAGGCGCATGCCGGCGGTAGCGTAGTACCGGTTGCGCTGCTCCTCGTTCTTGTCGGTGATGATGATCGAGTCGAAGCCCGACAGCCGTTCGCTCAGGCGCATGCCCAGGGTTCCGAACCAGGGCCGGCCGATCGCCCAGTCCCAGTTGGCGCCGAGGTCATAGGCCACATGGTCGAAGCGCGAGAACTCCATGAACTTGACCGGTTCGATCTCGCCGAAGAGCTGGAAGCGCTGCAGGCTGACCTGCCGGTCGAAACTGGCACCGAACAGGCCCCGGACTTGCATGTCCGACCGGCCAGAACCACCGTACGTCTGCTCCGTCGGCTCGACACCGTCCGGCAGGTTGAAGATGTTGTCGTGGTGCTCGAGCGAAAGCCCGGCCCTGAAGGTCAGGACATCGGGATTGACTTCCTCCAGCCCCGGAGTTGCAACGACCAGATCCTGCTGGCCGATCGCCTGGCTCTGTGCCTGCGCCATCAGGGGCAGCAGGGCCGCCAGGATGATGGCCAGTCGGCCTGTAGGTTTCGCGCGCATGTGTTCCCTCTGAGAAATCGTACCTATGGCAATCGCGGTCCTGGCGTGAACATCTGGCCTGGTCCGTCCATGGTCGCCGACGACCAGGGCCTGAATCCGCAATAACTTACCAGCTTTTCTTGCTGTTGCGAACAAACGACATGGCAGATTCCAGACACAGCACTCTCTCCGGGCTCCAGGCCAAGGTCAGAACCGGCAACAGCAGCCTGGTTGCGCTCCTCAAGGCCCTGGTCGACCCGGCCATCGCCGTCGCCTGCCTGTTCCTCTCGAGCATCGCCTGGGGTTACCCGATTGGGGCACCCGAAATGATTCTCGGGGTGCTCACCTTCTCGCTGATGTATCCGTCGACGGTGCCCTTCCGGCACCACCAGCACGGACTGGTGCGCCAGCTGGCGAGCAACTGGGCCATCGTGCTGGGCCTGCTGGTGATGTTCGGCCTGGCGATCGACGTGGTCCGGGTTTTCGACCAGAACGTGCTCGCCACCTGGGCGATCGGCACCCCGGTGGCCCAGACCATCGCGCACCTGGTCTCGCCCTACATCCTGCCGCGCCTGATCGCCCTACGCGGCGAGACCACCGCGATCGTGATCGGTGCCAGCGGCCTGGGCCGGGCGCTGGCCCGCTCGATCGCCGACGATCCCTACAACAAGACCCGGGTGACCGCCTTCTTCGACGACCGCGAGATGGAGCGGCTCGGCGAGGTGACGGAGGCGCCGATCGCCGGGCGGGTGGCGGAGGTCGCCAATTTCGTGCGGGCCAACAAGATCGACCAGATCTACGTCGCGCTGCCGATGGCCTCGCAGCCGCGCATCCTCAAGCTGCTCGACGACCTGCGCGACACCACCGCCTCGATCTACTTCGTGCCCGACATCTTCATGTACGACATCATCCAGGCGCGGATCGACACCTTCGCCGGCATGCCGGTGGTCGCGGTGTGCGAGACCCCCTTCCACGGCACGATGGGCCTGATGAAGCGGCTGTCGGACCTGCTGATCGCCGGCACCGCCGTCATCCTCACCGCGCCGATCATGCTGGCCGTGGCCCTCGCCATCAAGATCACCATGCCCGGACCGGTGCTCTTCAAGCAGCGCCGATACGGCCTGGACGGACGCGAGATCATCGTCTGGAAGTTCCGCTCCATGAAGGTCGCCGAGGACGGCGCCCATGTGAAGCAGGCGACGAAGGACGATGACCGCATCACCCCCCTGGGCGGCTTCCTGCGCCGCACCTCGCTCGACGAACTGCCGCAGTTCTTCAACGTGCTCCAAGGCCGCATGAGCGTGGTCGGCCCCCGCCCGCACGCCGTGGCCCACAACGAGACCTACCGCAAGCTCATCAAGGGCTACATGATTCGCCACAAGGTCAAGCCCGGCATCACCGGCTGGGCCCAGATCAACGGCGCCCGCGGCGAGACCGAGACGGTCGACAAGATGGCCATGCGGATCCGCTACGACCTCGAGTACCTGCGCAACTGGTCGCTGCGCATGGACCTGTATATCGTGCTGCGCACCGCCCTGCAGGCGCTGCGCGACCCGCAGGCCTACTAG
>JBAYRO010000111.1:0-9554 GCA_041676645.1 Burkholderiaceae bacterium
CAGGATCTCGGCGCCCTCGCGGATGTCCTCGCCGGCGCGCCGGATCCACTGCCCCGGCGCGGGCGCCTCGCGGATGATGACCGTATCGCCATCGGCCTCGGTCATCTCCTGCATGACCACGGCATCCGCGCCTGGCGGTATCAGGCCGCCGGTGAAGATGCGGGCCGCGGTGCCGGGTTCGAGCGCGCCGCCGACATGGCCTGCCGGGATGCGCTGCGAGACCGGCAGGCGGGCGCCGGCCGGGCCTTCCGCCGCGCGCAGCGCGTAGCCGTCCATCTGGGTGTTGTCGGCTCGCGGGACGTCGATGGTCGAGCGCAACGCGCGCGCCAGCACGCGGCCGTGGGCGGCCATGATGGGAAGCGTCTCGATTCCGTCGACGGGCGTGGCCTGCGAGAGCAGGCGCTCGAGCGCCTCATCGAAGGGCAGCAGGGGTGGTCGCGTCATGACTGCCAAGGTAACCCAGGATGAATTCGGCGATGCCGGCGTGGTGATTCAGGTCGAGCACCGGCAGCTCGATCGGGAGCTTCTCGTCGCTGGCCACCGCCACCACCGACGAATCCGACGGATGCAGTGGCTGGTGCCCGAGCGACGGGCGGAAGATCTCGAGCTTGGGGATGGGCGCATGCTTGAAGCCCTCCACCAGCACCAGGTCGCAGGGCGAGAGGCGGGCGAGCTGCTCGGCCAGCGTCGGCTCGGGCGCGCCGCGCAGCTCGTGCATCAGGGCCCAGCGATGCGAGGAAGTGAGCATCACTTCGGTGGCGCCTGCCTGGCGGTGGCGCCAGGAGTCCTTGCCGGGCTGGTCGACATCGAAGCGATGATGGGCATGCTTGATCAGGGACACCCGTAGGCCGCGGCCGGTGAAATCGGGAATCAGGCGCTCGATCAGGGTCGTCTTGCCCGAACCCGAATACCCGGCGAACCCGAAAACCTTCATCTCAAGCGCAATGGGCGGCGATGTATCGCTTGAGCGCCACCACGTCGGCCGGCATGCGGACATAGCGCTGCACCCGCTGCTCGAGGCCGGCGAAGCCCACCGGCGGTTCGGGATCGAAGCCGGTGGCTTCGCGGATGGCGTCGGCGAATTTCGCCGGCAGCGCCGTCTCGAGGCAGATCATGGGCACACCCTCTTCCCGGTGGCCCTGCGCGACGAACAGACCGTCGGCGGTATGGGTGTCGACCAGCATCCCCTGGCGCTCGCGCAGTTCGCGGATGGTTCGCATGCGGTCGGCATGCGTGCTGCGACCCGAGGCGAAGCCGAACTCGGCGATGGCGGCGAACGCATCGCTGCCGCCGATGTCGAAGCCGCCATCGGCGTCGAGCTGCTTCCAGAGCGCGTCGAGCCGGGCCGGATCGCGACCCAGCAGGTCGAAGACGAAGCGCTCGAAGTTGGAGGCCTTGCTGATGTCCATCGAGGGACTGCTGGTGGAATACGTCTCGGCGCTGCCGCGCACCCGGTAGCGACCGGTGCGGAAGAACTCGTCGAGGACGTCGTTCTCGTTGGTGGCCACCACCAGCCTGGCGATCGGCAGGCCCATCATGCGAGCTATGTGCCCGGCCAGCACGTTGCCGAAGTTGCCCGAGGGCACGCAGAAGGACACCGGCTGCTCGCCCTCGGCGACCGCGAGCCAGGCCTTGAAGTAGTAGACCACCTGCGCCACGACCCGCGCCCAGTTGATCGAGTTGACGGTGCCGATCGCGTACCTGCGCTTGAACCCGAGATCGGCCGACACCGCCTTGACGAGATCCTGGCAGTCGTCGAAGACGCCGTCGATCGCGATGTTGAAGATGTTCGCGTCGTGCAGGGAGAACATCTGCGCGCGCTGGAAGGCGCTCATGCGGCCATCGGGCGAGAGCATGAAGACGCGCACGCCCTGCTTGCCGCGCATGGCGTATTCGGCGGCGCTGCCGGTGTCGCCCGAGGTGGCGCCGAGAATGTTGAGCTGCCTGCCCTCGCGCGCGAGCTGGTATTCGAAGAGATTGCCCAGCAGCTGCATCGCCAGGTCCTTGAAGGCCAGCGTGGGGCCGTTGGACAGGCGCAGCAGGAACAGCTCCGGCTCGAGTCGTTCGAGCGGCGTGATCTCGGGCGTGCCGAAGACTTCGGGCGTGTAGGTGCGGTCGATGATGTCGCGCAGCGCCGCCGGCTCGATGTCGCCGACATAGCGCGACAGGATCTCGAAGGCGAGCGCCGGATAGTCGAGCTCGCGCCAGCCGGCCAGCGTCGCCATGTCGATGCGCGGATAGTGCTCGGGCACCACCAGGCCGCCGTCGGGCGCCAGGCCGCCGAGCAGGATCTCGGTGAAGCCGGCGGCCGGCATGCCGCCGCGGGTCGAGAGGTATTGCATGTTCAGTCGAGTTCCTCGCGGCGGATGCGGACCACGGCGCCGAGCACGGTCGGCATCGCCTCGATGGCCTCGATCGCGGCGACGATGCGGCGGTCCTCGGAGACATCGGTGAGCAGGATCACGTCGGTGCGCGGCTCGTCCTCGGACGGCTTCTGGAGCGCGGCGTCGATCGAGATGCCGGCGTCCGCCAGGTGGCCGGTGATGCGCGCGAGCACCCCGGGCTGGTCGGCGACCGGGATGCGCAGGTAGGAGGCGCTGCGGGCCTCGTCGATGGGCATGATCGGGATGTCGACCAGGGCCTCGGGCTGGAAGGCGAGATGCGGCACCCGGTTGCCCGGATCGACGGTGAGCATCCGGGCGACATCGACCAGGTCGGCGATGACCGCGCTGGCGGTGGGCTCGGCGCCGGCGCCCTGGCCGTAGTAGATGGTGTCGCCGACGGCGTCGCCCCGCACCCAGACCGCGTTCATCGCGCCCTCGACGTTGGCGAGGAGGCGACGCTCGGGCACCAGGGTGGGATGTACCCGCAGCTCGATTCCGTCGGGGCTGCCGGGCTGCGCCTCGCGGCGGATCGCGATGCCCAGCAGCTTGATCCGGTAGCCGAGCTCGTCGGCGTAGCGCACATCGATGTTGCGCAGGCTGCTGATGCCCTCGACATGGCATTTGTCGAACTGGATCGGCACCCCGAAGGCGAGCGATGCGAGCAGGGTGATCTTGTGGGCGGCGTCGACGCCTTCGACATCGAAGGTCGGGTCGGCCTCGGCAAAGCCGAGGGCCTGCGCCTCGGCCAGGGCGTCGGCGAAGGCGAGCTCCTTGTCGCGCATCTCGCTCAGGACGAAGTTGGTGGTGCCGTTGATGATGCCGGCGACCCGTTCGATGCGGTTCGCGGCCAGGCCCTCGCGGATCGCCTTGATGATGGGCACGCCACCGGCGACGGCGGCCTCGAAGGCGACCATCACGCCCTGCTTCGAGGCTTCGGCGAAGATGCGGTTGCCATGGACGGCGAGCATCGCCTTGTTGGCGGTGACCACATGCTTGCCGTTGGCGATGGCGGCCAGCACCAGGTCCTTGGCGATGGTGTAGCCGCCGATGAGCTCGACGACGATATCGATATCGGGGTCAGACACGATTTCCGCGCCGTCGCCGCAGACCTGCGCATGCTCGCCGACGATGGCGCGGGCGCGCTCGACGTCGACATCGGCCACCTTGGTGATGACGATGCTGCGGCCACCGCGGCGGGTGATCTCCTCGCGGTTGCGGCCGAGGACCTCGAAGGTTCCGCGGCCGATGGTGCCGATGCCCAGCAGGCCCACCCGGACCGGACCGAATTTTTCCAAATCGTTCTCCCCGTCTGGCCGGCCCGTGCGCCGGGCCGGCATGCGCAATCCGTTCAGGCCGCCCGCGGCTTGACCAGGCCATCCCGGCGGAAGGTTTCGCGGATGCCGCGCAGCGCCTGGCGGATCCGCTGCTCGTTCTCGATCAGCGCGAAGCGCACATGGGTATCGCCGTAGTCGCCGAAACCGATGCCGGGCGAGACCGCGACCTTCGCTTCCTGGAGCAGCTTCTTCGAGAACTCGAGCGATCCCATCGCCTTGTAGGCGTCGGGGATCTCGGCCCAGATGTACATCGACGCCTTCGGTATCTCGACGTCCCAGCCGATCTCGGCCAGGCCGCGCGCTAGCACGTCGCGGCGCTTCTGGTAATCGAGCCGGACCCGCTCGACGTTGTCCTGGGGTCCTTCGAGCGCCGCGATCGCGGCCACCTGCACCGGCGTGAACATGCCGTAGTCGTGGTAGCTCTTGATGCGGGCGAGCGCATCGACGAGTTCGCGGTTGCCGACCATGAAGCCGACCCGCCAGCCCGCCATGTTGTAGCTCTTGCTCATGGTGAAGAACTCGACCGCGACATCGCGCGCGCCCTCGACCTGCATGATCGAAGGCGCCTTGTAGTCGTCGAAGACGATGTCGGCATAGGCGAGGTCGTGCACCACGAGAATGCCGTGCGTGCGCGCGAGCGCGACCACCCGCTCGAAGAACTGGAGGTCGACGCACTTGGCGGTGGGATTGCTCGGGAAGCCGAGGATCATCATCTTCGGCTTGGGGATCGATTCGCGGATCGCGCGCTCGAGTTCCTCGAAGAAATCGACCCCGGGGGTCATGCGCACCGAGCGGATGTCGGCGCCGGCGATCACCGCGCCGTAGATGTGGATCGGATAGCTCGGGTTGGGCACCAGCACGGTATCGCCGCGATCGAGCGTGGCGAGCATCAGGTGGGCGAGCCCTTCCTTGGAGCCGATGGTGGCGATCGACTCGGTGTCGGGATCGATGTCGACGTCGTAGCGCCGCTTGTACCAGTCGGCGATCGCCTTGCGCAGGCGCGGGATGCCGCGCGATACCGAGTAGCCGTGGGTATCGGGGCGGCGCGCCGCCTCGGTGAGCTTGTCGACGATATGGGCGGGCGTCGGGCCGTCCGGGTTGCCCATGCTCATGTCGATGATGTCCTCGCCTCGCCGTCGCGCGGCCATCTTGAGCTCGCCGGTGATGTTGAAGACGTAGGGCGGCAGACGGCTGATGCGAGAAAACTCCCGCGACGACTCCATGGGAAGGACTCCTGTCGGCGATTCGCCGGATGGTTCGGGTACAGCCCGCGGCCGGGATCCGGGCAGCATCCGGGTCTCGCGCGAGGGATTGGCGCACCGCGGCGCACCATGATGATATCGTAGCAGTTTCATATAGTTAGCGGTCATGAAACTCCACGCTGACAAGCTCCCCGCGCTCAATACCGTGACGGCCTACGGGCCGGACTACGTCGAGATCAATCGCGAGCGCCACCAGGCGCCCCTGCGGGTCATGCCCGAGGGCAGCGTCGAGCGCTGGGAAGTCGGCGCCTTCGAGGAACTCTCGGCGGCCGACATCGCCACCCTGCTCGAGCTCGAACCGGAACTCGTCCTGATCGGCACCGGCGAGCGCCAGCGCTTCCTGCATCCGCGGGTCACCTCGCCGCTGGCCGCGGCCCACGTCGGCTTCGAGACCATGACCAGCCATGCGGCCTGTCGCACCTACAACATCCTCATGAGCGAGGGGCGGCGGGCGCTGCTGGCGCTGTTGCCCGGCTGAAAATCGCCGTCGCATCGCTATGCTATCGTCCACCCAGCAGCCCGGCCGCGGGCCGGGACCATCACCCAGGAGCCTCCATTGCCCGTCGCACCAGGCAAGCCCGTTCCCGATTTCAGCGCCGAAGCCACCGGCGGCACGGTCCGCCTGGCGGACTACGCCGGCCGCCACCTGATCCTCTACTTCTATCCCAAGGACAACACGCCCGGCTGCACCGCCGAGTCGATGGACTTTCGTGATCGCCACGACGAGTTCCTCGCCGCCGGCGCGAGCATCCTCGGCGTCTCGCGCGACAGCCTGCGCTCGCACGAGGGCTTCAAGGCCAAGCTGGGGCTGCCCTTCGAGCTCATCTCGGACGGCGACGAAACCCTTTGCACCGAATTCGACGTGATCAGGCAGAAAAACATGTACGGCAAGAAGGTCCGCGGCATCGAGCGATCCACCTTCCTGATCGGCCCGACCGGGACGCTGCTGCGCGAATGGCGCGGGCTCAAGGTGCCCGGCCATGTCGACGAGGTGCTGGAAGCGGTGCGGGGATCCCAAAGCTGATGCCACTACCGAAACCGCCGGCCAAGCCGGCCACGATCCTGGAGCTCGATGAACAGGCGCTGCGGCGCGCCCGGCGCAAGTCCAGCGTCGGTCTCGAGACTGCCGTGAAACCGGCCGCCGAGGCGGCCGCGAGCGCCCTGCCCGAGGCGGCCATGGCGGCCGGCGACGAAACCGCCACCGTGGCCCGCGAGCGCCCGGCGCCGGCCACGCCGGACCGCGCCGGCCGGCCGGCGGTGCTGAAACCGCCGGTGGCCAGGTCCCCCGCGGTGGCGCCCCTCGCCGAAGCGCGGCCGGGTCCGCGGCGGCGCCGCGAACCGGCGGGCGGGCGGATCCTGTTCGTGCTCGACACCAATGTGCTGATGCACGATCCGAGCTGCCTGTTCCGCTTCGCCGAGCACGACATCTATCTCCCGATGATGACGCTCGAGGAGCTCGACGCCCACAAGCGCGGCATGTCCGAAGTGGCGCGCAACGTGCGCCAGGCTAGCCGCGCGCTCGACGGCCTGATCGCCGCCAGCGAATCCAGCATCGAGGACGGCATCCCGCTGTCGGCGCTGGGCAATCGCGAGGCTCGCGGACGGCTCTTCTTCCAGACCCAGGCACTGGAGGCCCGGCTGCCCGAGAGCCTGCCGATCGGCAAGGCGGACAACCACATCCTGGGCGTGATCGCGGAGCTCGAGCGCCGCCATCCCGAGCGCGAGATCGTGCTGGTGTCCAAGGACATCAACATGCGCATCAAGGCCAGCACCCTTGGGCTGGCCGCCGAGGACTACTTCAACGACCAGGTGCTCGAGGATGCCGACCTGCTCTACTCGGGCATGCTCGAGCTGCCGGCCGACTTCTGGGACAAGCACGGCCGCGGCATGGAGTCCTGGCAGAAGGACGGCCTGACCTACTATCGCCTCGCCGGGCCGATGGTGCGGCAGATGTCGGTCAACCAGTTCGTCTGGTTCGAGGGCGAGATGCCGCTGCTGGCGAAGGTCGGCGCCATCAACGGCAACGAGGCGACGCTGCAGACCCTGCGCGACTTCACCCATCCGCGCAATGCGGTCTGGGGCATCGTG
Organism: Burkholderiaceae bacterium; assembly: GCA_041676645.1. Classification (GTDB taxonomy): domain Bacteria; phylum Pseudomonadota; class Gammaproteobacteria; order Burkholderiales; family Burkholderiaceae_E; genus JAMLIN01. The sequence continues at coordinate 7,069 of JBAYRO010000111.1, forward strand.
GCGCGCAACCGCGAGCAGAACTTCGCGCTCAACCTGCTGCTCGATCCCGAGATCGACTTCGTCAGCCTGCTCGGCCAGGCCGGCACCGGCAAGACCCTGCTCGCGCTGGCCGCGGGCCTGGCGCAGGTGCTGGAGACCAAGCGCTTCAGCGAGATCATCATGACCCGCGCGACCGTGCCGGTCGGCGAGGACATCGGCTACCTGCCCGGTACCGAGGAAGAGAAGATGCAGCCCTGGATGGGCGCGCTCGAGGACAATCTCGAAGTGCTCAACCAGGGCGACCCGGCCGGCGGCGAATGGGGCCGCAACGCGACCCAGGACCTGATCCGCGCCCGCATCCGGGTCAAGGCGATGTCCTTCATGCGCGGGCGCACCTTCATCAACAAGTTCCTGATCATCGACGAAGCGCAGAACCTCACGCCCAAGCAGATGAAGACCATCATCACCCGCGCCGGCCCCGGCACCAAGGTGGTGTGCCTGGGCAACATCGCGCAGATCGACACGCCCTATCTCACCGAAGGTTCATCGGGGCTGAGCTTCGCGGTCGAGCGCTTCCGCAACTGGGCGCACGCGGGGCACATCACCTTGCAGCGGGGGGAACGCTCGCGGCTGGCGGACTTCGCCACGGAGGCTCTGTAGACAGAAGAAAGAAGGAAATGGGGTCAGACACGATTTCTTAAATCGTGTCTGACCCCATTTCCTTCAGTGTTCGCTCGTGAAGTTCTCGAAGCGGGTGTGCTGGCCGACGAAGGTCAGTCGCACCGTGCCGATCGGGCCGTTGCGCTGCTTGCCGATGATGATCTCGGCGCTGCCCTTGTCGGGTGAATCGGGGTTGTAGACCTCGTCGCGATAGATGAACAGGATGACGTCGGCGTCCTGTTCGATCGCGCCGGATTCGCGCAGGTCGGACATCACCGGCCGCTTGTTGGGCCGCTGCTCGAGCGAGCGGTTGAGCTGCGAGAGCGCCACCACCGGACAGTTGAGCTCCTTGGCGAGCGCCTTGAGCCCGCGCGAGATCTCGGAGATCTCGGTGGCGCGGTTCTCGCCCGAGGAGGTCGAGCTCATGAGCTGCAGATAGTCGACGATGACGAGGCCGAGCTGGCCGCACTGCCGGGCGAGGCGGCGCGCGCGCGAGCGCAGTTCCAGCGAGCTCAGGGCCGGGGTTTCGTCGATGAAGAGCTGGGCGTCCTGCATCTTCTCGATCGCGCTGGTCAGGCGTGGCCAGTCGTCATCGAGCAGGCGGCCGGTGCGCAGCCGCTGCTGGTCGAGGCGACCCACCGAGCAGAGCATGCGCTGCGCGAGCTGGGTCGCGCCCATCTCCATGCTGAACACCGCCACCGGCATCTGCAGGTGGACTGCGACGTTCTCGCCGATGTTGAGCGCGAAGGCGGTCTTGCCCATCGAAGGGCGGCCCGCGACGATGACGAGGTCGCCGGGCTGCAGGCCCGAAGTGCGGTCGTCGAGATCGACGAAACCGCTTGCGATGCCGGTGATGCCGCTCGGGTTGTCCTGGCTGTAGAGCTCGTCGATGCGCTCGACGACCGTGCTCAGCAAGGATGCGAGGCCATGAAAGCCCCCCTGCCCCCGGGAACGATCCTCGGAGATGGCGAGCACCCGCGCCTCGGCTTCATCGAGCAGCTGGCGGGTGTCGCGTCCTTCCGGATTGAGGGCCGCGCCGGCGATGTCGTCGGCGGTGGTGATCAGGCGGCGCAGCAGCGCCCGGTCGCGGACGATTTCCCCGTAGCGACGGATATTGGCCGCCGAGGGGGTTTCCTGGGCGAGCGAATTCAGATAGACGAGGCCGCCGGCGATGTCCTCGGCCTTGCCCGCGTTCTGCAGGCCCTCCCAGACGGTGACCACATCGGCGGGATGGTTGCGCTCGATCAGGCGCTGCACCTGCTGCCACACCAGCCGGTGCTCGTAGCGATAGAAATCATCCTCGCGAACGATGTCGGCGACCCGGTCGAACGCGGCATTGTCGAGCAGCAGCCCGCCGATGACCGCCTGCTCGGCCTCGATCGAATGCGGCGGAACCCGCAACGCGAGGACTTCCGCATCCGGCCTGGCCGGGGTGGGTTCGGACATCTTGGACAGGGGTTCGGGCACGGCTTTGGAATGCTGGATGATGATCGATCGGCTCCACTGGAACCGGGGTCACTAGTTTAAGTCCGCGACAGACTACCGACCACCCAAACACGCCACTGCCTCACCCGGAATCGAGGGCCCGAGACGGATCGGAGTAGCGGCCAAAGTGACGCGAAGCACAACCCGAAAGCCCTGCCACGCATCGCACTGACATGATCAGGCAAATCACGCAACAGAGAACATGCCTTGAAAGTCAGGATCCCATTGAGGACTCAGTGGACACGGAAAGTGATAGGCAACGCCACCGGAGTCAACAATGTTATCTACTTCGGCTCTCACGGCGCCTCGGCTGAGGAAACCCAACCCAACAAGGTGGCTCCGGGAAGGTGAAGATAAGAAAC
>JBAYRO010000112.1:0-9473 GCA_041676645.1 Burkholderiaceae bacterium
CGAGGCGATCGAGGGGCTCGAGCATTTCGACAAGGTGATCAGCGTCGACCAGAGCCCGATCGGACGTACCCCCCGGTCCAATCCGGCCACCTACACCGGGCTCTTCACCCCGATCCGCGAGCTATTCGCGGAAACGCCGATCGCCCGCGAGCGCGGCTACGGCGCCGGCCGCTTCTCGTTCAACGTCAAGGGCGGACGCTGCGAAGCCTGCCAGGGCGACGGCATGATCCGGGTGGAGATGCACTTCCTGCCCGATGTCTATGTTCCCTGCGATGTCTGCGCCGGACGCCGCTACAACCGCGAGACCCTCGAGGTCCAGTACAAGGGTCGCTCGATCGCCGATGTGCTCGACATGACGGTCGAGTTCGCGCACGACTTCTTTTCCGCGGTGCCCACGATCGCCCGCAAGCTGCAGACCCTGCTCGATGTCGGCCTGGGCTACATCCGGCTCGGCCAGAGCGCGACCACCCTGTCGGGCGGCGAGGCGCAGCGCGTCAAGCTGTCGCAGGAGCTTTCGAAGCGCGATACCGGGCGCACCCTCTACATCCTCGACGAGCCGACCACCGGGCTGCATTTCCACGACATCGAGATGCTCTTGCGCGTGCTCCACCAGCTTCGCGACCACGGCAACACGGTGATCGTCATCGAGCACAACCTCGACGTGATCAAGACGGCCGACTGGATCGTCGACATGGGCCCCGAGGGCGGCGCCGGTGGCGGCAAGGTGGTCGCCACCGGCACCCCCGAATCGGTCGCGGCCGACTCCGCCAGCCACACGGGCCGGCATCTCGCGCGGGCGCTCGAGCGTGCCCACGCGACCGACGACGACGCGCCCGCGCATCGCGAAGCCGCCGCCCGCGCATAGTTCTCCAGGGGGCCGGCCAGGCGTTCCGGCACCGCTTGCCGGGCCGCCCGCACCAGTCGCTGGGCATGGATGTTGCGGCCGGCAATCGGTTCGCTTCGCCCGTCGCACCGGCCATGTCCATCGGTCGCGCGGGCATGCGATCCGGCTCCCGCTTCACGGGCGCCGGCGGCCCCGGAGGATGCGTTGGCCTGGTCCCTGCACCGGCGACTCGCCACCATACGCTGGCGGCGACACCGATACGCCGTCCCGCTGCTGGCGGTCATGGCGGGCTGTGATGGCGGGCAGTCGACGCTGAACGCCGCCGGGCTGGAATCCCGCCTGGTGCTCGAGCTCTTCGTCTTGATGACCCTGGTGGGGCTGCTGATCTGGCTGGCCGTGATCGCGCTGGCGTCCTGGGCGGTTCGCGCCAACCGAAGCCGCGATGTCGCCCACCGGATCGTCTGGATCGGCGGACTGGTGGTGACGCCCGCGGTGGTCATCGCGCTGCTCGTCTACGGCTTGTGGCTGATGCCGGTCCTGCGCGATGTGCCGGCGCAATGGACCGTGAGGATCGACGGCGAGCAGTACTGGTGGCGGATCAGTTATCCCGGCGATGAAGGCCTCGTGGCAAGCGCCAACGAACTGGTGATCCCGCGCGGCGAGCCCACCGAATTGCTGCTGGGCAGCGAAGGGGTGATCCATTCGCTCTGGATCCCCGCCCTCGCCGGCAAGATGGACCTGATCCCGGGCCGCAGCAATCGCCTGGTCGTGCAGCCGGAACGTACCGGCGTGTTCCGCGGCCAGTGCGCCGAGTTCTGCGGCAGCGGCCACGCCTACATGGCGCTCGTCGTCAGGGTGCTCGAACCGGATGATTTTCGCGACTGGCTCGCGGGGCAACGCGGCGAGGCCAGGCACCCCGAACGACCCGAGGCGCGCGAGGGTCACCGGCTCTTCCTCGCCACCGGCTGTGGCGCCTGCCACACGATACGGGGCACATCGGCCGCGGGCGAACTCGGCCCGGACCTCACCCATTACGGCGGACGCAGCACCGTCGCCGCCGGGCTCTACCCGATGAACATCGGCACGACCGCCGGCTGGATCGCGGGCGCGCAATCGATCAAGCCGGACAGCCGGATGCCGTCCTTCGGTCGCGCGCTCGACGGCGCGGAGTTGCGCGCCATCGCCACCTACCTGGCGGGGCTCGAATGAGCCGGATGCAGGCGCCGGGCCGCGATGCCGGCCGCGAGGAGAACCAGCGGGAAGCAGCGAGGCAACTCCAGGCGGCGTGGGCCGTGCCGCGGGGCAGCCGCTACTGGACCGAAGTCAACAACACGCAGATCGGCATCTGGTACGCCGTCGTCGCCTTCTTCTTCTTCCTGTTCGCGGGTGTGCTCGCGCTGCTGATGCGCGCCCAGCTCGCCGTGCCGGGCAACGAGCTGCTGGACGCCGGCACCTACAACCAGCTGATGACCATGCACGGCTCGGCGATGATGTTCCTGTTCGCCGTGCCGATCCTCGAGGCCTTCGCGATCATCCTGCTGCCGGACATGCTCGGCGCGCGCGACCTGCCCTTCCCGAGGTTGTCCGCCTTCGGCTTCTGGTCCTTCCTGTTCGGTGGCGTGTTCGTCGCCGGATCGGTGCTGTTCGACGCCGGCCCGCAGGCCGGCTGGTTCATGTATCCGCCACTGACCAGCGATACCAGCCAGTCGGGGATCGGCGTCGACATCTGGCTGCTCGGGCTGACCTTCATCGAGGTCGCCTCGATCGCCGCCGCGATCGAGCTGATCACCGGGGTGCTCAAGTCCCGCGCGCCGGGCATGCGGCTCGACCTGATGCCGCCCTACGCCTGGTACCTGCTCGTGGTCGGCGCGATGATCCTGCTCGCCTTCCCGCCGCTGATCATCGGCGACCTCATGCTCGAGATGCACCGCGCCTTCGACTGGCCGTTCTTCGATGCCGCGCGCGGCGGCGATCCGCTGCTCTGGCAGCATCTGTTCTGGGTCTTCGGCCATCCCGAGGTCTACATCATCTTCCTGCCGGCGGTCGCGATCCTGACGATGGTCGTGCCGACCTTCGCCCGGACCCCGCTGGTCGGCTATCCCTGGGTGGTGCTGGCCGCCATCTCGACCGGCTTCCTGAGCTTCGGGCTGTGGGTCCACCACATGTTCGCCACCGGCCTGCCGTCGCTCTCGCTCGGGCTGGTTTCCGCCGCTTCGGAAGCCGTGGCGATCCCGGCCGCGATCCAGGTATTCGCGCTGATCGGCACGGTCCTGGTCGGGCGGACCATCCGCTCGGTGCCGATGCTGTTCGCCGCAGGCGCGCTCGCGATCTTCGTGCTCGGCGGACTCACCGGCGTGATGGTGGCGGTCGCCCCCTTCAACTGGCAGGCGCACGACACCTACTTCATCGTGGCGCACCTGCACTACGTGCTCTTCGGCGGGATGGTGTTCCCGCTCTTCGCGGGCCTGTACTACTACTACCCGAAGATCACCTCGCGGATCATGAGCGAGCGCGCCGGCCGGGTCGCGTTCTGGCTGATGTTCGCCGGATTCAACATCGCGTTCCTGCCGATGCACCTGACCGGCATGGCCGGCATGCCGCGCCGGGTGTTCACCTATTCCACGGATCTCGGCCTCGATGGCCTGAACCTGGTCTCCACCATCGGGGCCTTCGTGCTCGCGGCCGGCATCGGCCTGGTCGTGCTCGACGCACTGCGTTGCCTGCGCCGCGGCCGCGATGCCGGCGCCAATCCCTGGCGCGCCGGCACGCTCGAGTGGATGGCGGCCATGCCCGGCGCCAGCAAGCTGATGCGCTGCGTGCCGGTCATCGAGGGCCGCTATCCGCTCTGGGAGCAGCCCGGGCTGGAACGGGCGGTCGCCCGGGGCGACTACTACCTGGCCGATGCGCCCCAGGGCCTGCGCGAGACCCTGGTGACCACCGTGGTCGACGCCGAGCCCCTGCAATGCCTGCGCGTGCCCGGACCGACCTCGCTGACGATCTTCGCGGCGGCGGCGTTCGCCGCCACCTTCATCTTCGCGACCTTCCACTGGGTGTGGGCAGCGGGCGCCGCCGCCGTGGCGACCCTGTGCGTGCTGCTGGTCTGGTTGTGGACCGGTACCGGCCGCATACCGGAGGAACCGATGCGCGACGTCGGCATGGGCCTCTCGCTGCCGGTCTACGTCTCGGGACCGGCCTCGATCGGCTGGTGGGCGATGCTGATCACGATGATCGCCGACCAGTCGGCCTTCCTCGCCCTCGTCTTCAGCGAGTTCTTCTACTGGACCGTGGCCACGCCGGCAGCCCCGGCGCCGGCATCCGGTCCCCTGCTGGCCGGCCTGCTGGCGGGCGCCCTGGCCTGGGTCCTGGTAATCGCTTCGCGCCACCTCACGGGCCGCGATCGTCCCTCGCCGGCCCGGATCGCCCTGCTCGCCGGCGCGCTGCTTGCCGTCGGCTGCGCGGTGCTCCTGGTCGTCAGCCTGCGCACTGCCGGACTGGATCCGAGCTCGAGCGCCAGCGCCGCGATGGCCGCGACCTTCGTGCTCTGGTGCTCGGCGCATCTCGCGATCGGCATCGTGATGCTGCTGTTCTGCCTGGTCGCGAGCCTGCGCGGCCGGCTCGACGCGAAGCATGACGGCGATATCCGGATCGTGTTGCTGTACTGGCACTTCCTCGCCTTCACCCTGCTCGTCTCGGGCCTGGTCCTCGCCGCCAGGGGTGCATCATGAGTCCCCGGGGCGATGTCCACAGCGGCTTTCGCGGCAGTGAAACCGACGCCGACCGCCGCCACTGGGGCGGCCGGCCACGCCACCTGCTCCATGCGCCGGTGATCTGGGCGCTGCATTTCGGCTTCGTCTATGGAGCAAGCGCCCTGTTCTGCGCGGGCCGCGGCACCGATATCGAGACCACGAGGATCCTCGTTCTCGTCGCCAGCGTGCTCGCCCTCGCGCTGCTCGTGGCGACCTGCATCCCGGCCTGGCGGCTGCGCCGCCGGCTGGGCGCCGAAACACCGACCTCCTCCCGCCGCGAACGCCGCTTCCTGGCGGCGATCACCCTGTCGACCTGCGCGCTGGCGGGCTTCGCGATCATCCTCGGCACGCTACCGGCCCTCATTTCGACGAGCTGCTCATGAGCGATGCCCTGGCACGCACCACCGCGCGGCCCGCCGGCCCGCGCCCCAGGCTCCGCGCAGTGGCCCTCCTTGCGCCGGCCGGCTGGCTCGCGGCGATGGCGGCTGTCTTCGGGCTCGCCGATGCCGGCGGCTTCACGGGACACATGGCGATCCATCTCCTGAACATCACGCTCGTCGCGCCGCTGGCCGCGCTGGCGACGCGCGGGCATCGGCCAGCCTGGCTTCCCGCGCCTGTCGTCGCCGCCTTCATCGAGCTCCTGGCGGTCTGGGCCTGGCATGCACCGTCGGCGCACGCCTTCGCCCGCGCCAGCATCGGTGGATTCCTCCTCGAGCAGGCGAGTTTCGTCGCCGGCGCCTGGCTGCTCTGGGCAACGGTAATCGATGCCGCCCTGCAGCGCGACCGGAGCGCCATGGCGCAATCCGTGCTGGCGCTGCTGCTGACATCGATGCACATGACCTTGCTCGGCGGCGTTCTCGCGCTGGCCGGCCGCGACCCCTATGGCGCCGGCCTGTGCGGCAGCGCGACGACCGGACTCGATGCAATGGCCGATCTGCAACTGGGCGGCGTGCTCATGCTCGGTGTCGCAGCGACCGTGTATCTCATCGCCGCGCTGCGCCTTGCGAGCATGCTGCTGGAACGGCATCGGGCATGACGATTGCGATGCTTACCGAATACCGATCGCCGACGGAGGCTCCACGCCATGGACGCGAATCGACGTGCGTTTCTTGCAGGACTCGCTGCTGGCGGGATAGCCGCCGCGGTACCCGCCCTGGCAGCGAACAACCGGCAACGGGTAGCGGCGGGCGAGTCGCCGCAGTACTTCTACCTGACCCTTCCGGAAGCTGCCTTCCTGACCGCCTTCGTGGACGAACTGATCCCGGCCGACGACTATCCGTCGGCCAGCGAGGCCGGCGTCATCGAGTTCATCGACCTGCAGCTGGCCACCGGCTATGGCGCCGGCGAGCGCCTCTACCTCGACGGCCCCCATGAAACCGGCACCGAAAGCCAGGGCTACCAGCTCGGCCTCACGCCGGCCCGGCTCTACCGGGAGGGAATCCGGGGAATCGATGATTCCCTCGACGGCGCGAGCTTCGCGACCCTGTCGCCGCCAGCCCGCCAGGAGCTGATCGCCGCGCTCGAGGCCGGCGAGCGCGATGCCGGCGAGGTTCCCGGCAAGCGCTTCTTCACCGAAGTCCGCCAGAACACGATCGAGGGCTACTTCGCCGATCCGGTCTACACCGGCAATCGCGATGCCGTCGGCTGGAAGATGATCGGCTTTCCCGGCGCGCATGCCTATTACCTGACCGAGGTCGACCGCCACAACATGGCCTACGAGCGCCAGCCGGCGGGCATCGCGTACCGCGCCGGCCCGGGGTCCCCGGCGCCGCTCTCGGTCCTGATGGCCCGCAAGCGGGCGAGGGAGGATTGAACCGATGGCAAGGAAACTGCCGAAGACCGATGTCGTCATCGTCGGCGGCGGCGCGACCGGCCTGGTCGCCGCCTACGAACTCGCGCATGCGGATCGCCGCTGTGTGGTGATCGAGCGCGGCCCGATGCGTCGCACCTCGCCCACGCTCCAGAGCCCGGAACAGCACGACGAGCTGCGCTACGGTATTCGCCATGAACACCAGGTCGATGTCCGGCGCAACACGCTGACATTCCGCAACAATCGCCAGCAGCGTGCATTGCCGATGCGCCGGCTCGGCTCCTTCCTGCCGGGCGAGGGCGTGGGCGGCTCGATGATGCACTGGAACGGCGTGTTCTGGCGCCCGCTGCCTTCCGACCTGCGACTGCGCTCCCACCACGAGGAGCGATACGGCCGTGGGATCCTCGACGAGGAACTCACGATCGAGGACCACGGCGTGACCTACGACCAGCTCGAACCCTACTTCGACTTCTCGGAGCGCGTGTTCGGCGCATCGGGCAGGGCGGGCAATCTGCGCGGCGAAACCCGGGAGGGCGGCAATCCGTTCGAGGGGCCGCGATCGAGCGAGTATCCGAATCCGCCGCTGAAGCAGCATTTCGCCGGAGCGCTCTTCGAGAAGGCGGCACGCGAGACCGGTGCGCATCCGTTCCCGCTTCCGGCGGGCAACTGCTCGCAGGAGTATCGCAATCCCTACGGGGCAACGCTCCATCCCTGCGTCTACTGCGGCTTCTGCGAGCGCTTCGGCTGCAGCTACTTCGCCAAGGGAGAGCCGCTGAGCGCGGTGCTGGGCCAGCTGGAAGGCCACGAGAGCTTCGACCTGCGGCATGAGTGCGAGGTTCTGCGCGTCGACAAGAGCGCCGATGGCAAGACCGCCACCGGCGTCACCTATGTCGATCGCGGCGGCAATGAATACTTCCAGCCGGCCGACCTCGTGCTTCTGTGTGCCTACGCGCTCTGGAACACCCATCTCATGCTCGTCTCGGGCCTGGGTCGTCCCTACGATCCCGAGACCGGCGAAGGGGTGGTCGGTCGGAATTACTGCTACCAGACCATGGCCGCCTGCAACGTCTTCTTCGAGGAAGGCGTGCGCACCAATCCGTTCATGGGCGCCGGCGCGCTCGGCTACGCCATCGACGACTTCAACGGCGACAACTTCGACCACAGCGAGCTCGGCTTCATCGGCGGTGGCTACATCGGCTGCTCGCAGACCAATGGCCGGCCGATCGAGTACAACCCGGTGCCGGAAGGCACACCCGAGTGGGGTGCGCAATGGAAACGCGCGGTCCGCGACTACTACCTGCGCCATGCCGGCCTCTCGATCCATGCCTCCTCGGTTGCCACCCGCCACAACCATCTCGATCTCGATCCCACCTACCGGGACCACCTCGGCCGGCCGTTGCTGCGCATGACCTTCGACTTTCCCGACAACGACCGGCGCATGGCCGCATGGCTCGTCGAGCGGGCCGAGGAAATCGCGCGCGCCATGGAGCGGGTCGAACGCTACGACACCGAGAACCGCGCGGCGTTCGGCAAGGCCTACACGATCGTTCCCTACCAGACCACTCACAACACCGGCGGCACCATCATGGGCGCCGACCCGACCCGCTCGGTGGTCAATCCCTACTGCCAGTCCTGGGACCAGCACAACGTATTCGTCTTCGGCGCCTCGCTGTTCCCGCAGAACCTCGGCTACAACCCGACCGGAACGCTGATGGGCCTCGCCTACTGGGCCCTGGCGGCGATCCGCGAGGACTACCTCCAGAACCCCCGCAGCCTGGTGAGCACATGAATCACGCACACACTATCGCCTTCGGAATCGCCGGCGGCATCGTCGCCGCCGGTTGGCTGGCCGATGCGGTGCAGGCGCAGTCCGACGCCGCGGCGGTCGGCCCGACACCGGAACGACTGTTCAACGCCACGATCAGGGAGCGCCCCGACGAGGATCTCATCGCTCAGGGCCGGCTGGTCGCCGCGGGCGGAAGCGGCGCGGGCGGCGCCGCCATGGCCTGCTTTACCTGCCACGGCGCCGATGGCGCCGGCGATCCGGCGGGCGCGGTGCCCCGCCTCTCCGGCCTGCCCGCCTGGTACATGTACAAGCAGCTCAACGACTATGCCGACGGCAGCCGCGACAGTGCATCCATGACGGGAATCGCCAGGCAGCTGAGCGACACCGAGCGCGAGGCCGTCTCCGCCTACTACGCGATGCTCGATTCGCCCCATCCGCGCATGCCGCCCGCCGGGAACCTCAGGATGCTGCAATGGGGCCAGCAGATCGCGGCGGTCGGGGCAACCGATCGCGCGGTGCCCGCCTGCCTGAGCTGCCATGGCCCCGATGGCGCCGGGCTGCCCCCTTCGGTGCCCTACCTGGCCGGCCAGCATGCCGAATACATCGCGTTGCAGCTGCGCCTGTTCCGCAACGGTGAGCGCCACAACGACGCGATGCAGGTGATGAGCGCGATCGCGAAGAAGCTGTCGGACGAGGATATCGACGCGATCGCCGCCTACTATTCGCGGGCGCGTCCGGTCGACGCAGCGCCGCGCGCCGACGCCGGCCAGTGATGCGACCGCCGGGCCGGCCCATGCTCTTCGCCCTCGCGGTCGGCCTGCTCGCGGGTCTCACCCCGCGAACCGTGGATGCGCGGGGCACCGATCCGCCACCACCGCTGCTGCCGCATGGCGGCTCGCCCGAGGCCGGCCGCGAAGCCATCCGCGCCTTCGGCTGCGGCGCCTGCCACCGGATTCCCGGGGTCGCCGATGCGCGCGGCAACGTCGGCCCGGACCTGGCGGGCTTCGCTCGGCGCAGCTACATCGCGGGCCGGCTGCCGAACACCCCGGGCAACCTCGAAGCCTGGCTGCGCGATCCGCCGGCGATCGACCCCGCCACGGCGATGCCCGCCATGGGCATGGATGCCGGCCAGATCCGCGACATCACGAGCTTCCTGTACCGACTCGACTAGGGCGTGTTAACACTAATAGCTTTTATGCTCGATGTGATGCAGACTCGGGGGCATGGAAATAACACCCGAACAGTTCGCACGCATCGAGCACTGTCTGCCGAGGCAGCGGGGCAACG
>JBAYRO010000113.1:0-9436 GCA_041676645.1 Burkholderiaceae bacterium
CCCATGTCGTGCTCGATCAGCACGATGGTGGTGCCGAACTCGTCGTTGACGTCGAGGATGAAGCGGCTCATGTCCTGCTTCTCCTCGAGGTTCATGCCGGCCATCGGCTCGTCGAGCAGGAGCATGGTCGGATCCATGGCGAGCGCCCGGCCGAGGTCGACGCGCTTCTGCAGCCCGTAGGGCAACTGCCCGACCGGCGCCTTGCGGTAGTTCTGGATCTCGAGGAAGTCGATGATCTTCTCGACCTCCTCGCGATGGGCGATGTCCTCGCGCTCGGCCGGGCCGATGCGCAGCATCTGCGCCAGCACCCCGGTCTTCATGCGCAGGTTGCGCCCGGTCATGATGTTGTCGAGCACGCTCATGCCGCGGAACAGGGCGAGGTTCTGGAAGGTGCGCGCCACGCCCATCTCGGCGACCTTGCGCGGATTCATCTTCTCGAAGGTCTGGCCGCGGAAGACGATGCGACCCTGCTGCGGCGTGTAGACGCCGTTGATCACGTTGAGCATCGAGCTCTTGCCGGCGCCGTTGGGGCCGATGATCGCACGGACCTCGTGCTCGCGAACATCGAAGGAGATGTCGGTGAGCGCCTTGACGCCGCCGAACGCGAGGGAAATGTTCTGCAGGTCGAGGATGACGTCGCCGATTCTCTTGGTGCGCATGGATTGGAAGCCGGGAAGTGTGCTCGGGACCTGCGCTCAGGCGGCCCGGGTCGCCGCGGCCGGCGGGAAGACCCGGGCCTCGATGATCCGGATATCGGCCGAGACCGAGCCGGTGCGGCCATCCTCGAAACGAACCTGGGTCTCGATGTGGCAGCTTTCGCTGCCGTCGTAGAGGGCGTCGACGAGGGCGCGGTACTTCTCGCCGATGAAGCGCCTGCGCACCTTGCGGGTGCGGGTGAGCTCGCCGTCGTCGGCATCGAGCTCCTTGTGCAGGACCAGGAAGCGATGGATCTGCGAGGCCGACATGATCGGATCGGCGGCGAGGTCGGCGTTGATCTTCTCGACGCACTCCTTCATGAGCTTGCCGATCTCGGCCCGGCCGGCCAGATCGACGTAGCCGGCATAGGGAATGTTGCGCCGCTCGGCATAGTTGCCGCAGGCCTCGAAGTCGATGTTGAGCATCGCCATGACCCGGTCGGTGCCGTCGCCCAGGGCCACCGCTTCCTTGATGTAGGGGAAGAACTTGAGCTTGTTCTCGACGTACTTGGGGGCGAACATGCTGCCGTCGGCGAGCTTGCCGACATCCTTGGCGCGGTCGATGATCTTCAGCTGGCCATCGGCGTCGAAGTAGCCGGCATCTCCCGTGTGATACCAGCCGTCGGCATCCTTGACCTCGGCGGTCGCCTCGGGGTTGTTGTGGTACTCGCGCAGCAGGCCGGGGCTGCGGATCAGCAGCTCGCCGGAGTCGGACACCACGACCTCGACGCCCTCGATCGGAACGCCCACGGTATCGGCGCGCACCTGGCCATCGGGCTGGATGCACACGAACACGGCGGTCTCGGTCGAGCCGTAGAGCTGCTTGAGGTTGATGCCGATGGAGCGGAAGAAGACGAACAGGTCGGGACCGATCGCCTCGCCGGCGGTGTAGGCGATGCGCAGCTTGCTCATGCCGAGCGCATTGCGCAGCGGGCCGTAGACGGTGAGGTCGCCGATCCGGTAGAGCAGCCGGTCGAGGAAGCCGACCGAGGAGTCGCTCTCGAGCAGGCGTTCGCCGACCCGCCTGGCCACGTCCAGGAAGTAGCGGAACATCTTCTGCTTGATCGGGGCCGCGTCCTCCATGCGGATCGTGACCTGCGTGAGCAGCGCCTCGAGCACCCGGGGCGGCGCGAAGTAGTAGGTCGGGCCGATCTCCCGCATGTCGGAGGCAACCGTCTCGTCCGACTCGGGGCAGTTCACCGTGAAGCCGTTGACCAGCCACTGGGTATAGGAAAAGATGTTCTGCCCCAGCCAGGCCATCGGCAGGTAGGCAAGGACGTCGTCGTCGGGGCCCAGCTTCTCGAGGCGCGAGGCGGCTTCGGACACCGAGATCAGGTTGTCGTGGCCATGGACCACGCCCTTCGGATTGCCGGTGGTCCCGGAGGTATAGAAGATGGCGGCCGGGTCCGATGGCGAACCGGCGGCGACCTCCCGGTCGAACAGGCCGGGATCGGAAGCAAGGCGGGCGCGGCCGGCCTCGAGCAGGCTGTCGTAGGACGCGAGGCCCGACTCGGCGTAGTTGCGCAGGCCGCGCGGATCGTCGTAGTAGACATGGCCCAGGGCCGGGTAGTCCTCGCGCAGCTCGAGGAGCTTGTCGACCTGCTCCTGGTCTTCGACGATCGCGAAACTGATCCCGGCGTCGCGGAAGACGTAGATCATTTCCTGGGCAACCGCATCCTGGTAGAGCGGCACCGGCACGCCGCCCAGCACCTGGGCGGCGATCATGCCGATGTACAGCCGGGGGCGGTTCTCGCCGATCAGCGCGAGCTTCATGCCGCGCTCGAAGCCGGCCGCGGCAAGCCCGGCGGCGACGATCTCGACTTCCGCCTTGAGCTCGGCCCAGGACATCGCCTGCCAGATCCCGAGATCCTTCTCGCGCATCGCCGGCGCGTCGGGACGCTCCGTGGCGTGCCGGGCGAGCAGTCGCGGGAAGGTGGTATCGCCCAGCCTGGCCAGCTGGGCCGCCGCGTCGGATACCGCCATCGTCTCCCCTCCTGAATTCATGCACGGCACGCTACATCACATGCGTGCTGGCGAGCTTATCCCATGCGCGCCGCTTCGGAAATTCGCGAAAACACGCGCCTCGCCGGAACGCCCCCGCACAGGGCGCGCCAAGTCTAGCGATGCGCGCGCGGTATATTTGTCGCCAGCGTGACATTTGATCGACGAGCTGCCGGCCCTGCCGTGCGGCGCCTGTAATGCAGAGCCTGCAAGAGATGCTCGAGGAATCCGACTGGTGGCCCAGGCTCGACGCCGGCCAGCAGGAACGGGTGCTTGCCGGGATCATCGTTCGCGACGTGGCCGCGGGACAGTTCGTCTCCACCCGCGGCACATCGGTCGAGGGCTGGCTCGGCGTGGTCGACGGCCTGGTCAAGGTCTCGACCGACTCGGCCGATGGCCGCACCATGACGCTCGCCGGCATACCGGCCGGCGGCTGGTTCGGCGAAGGATCGGTGCTCAAGGACGAACCGCGGCGCTACGACGTGGTCGCCCTGCGCGCGAGCCGGATCGCGATCATGCCGCGCCAGATCTTTCACTGGCTGATCGACAACAGTCCGGCCTTCTCGCGCTTCCTGCTCGTCCTGCTCAACGAGCGGCTCGGGCATTTCATCGCCGCCCTCGAGCACCAGCGCCTGCTCGGGCCCGAGGCGCGGGTGGCTCGCTACCTCGCGCAGCTCTTCAATCCGCGGCTCTATCCATCCACCCGTTCGCGCCTGCGGATCTCGCAGTCCGAGCTCGGCCTGCTCACCGGTCTGTCGCGCCAGCGCGTCAACCGGGCGCTGCGCCAGCTCGAGTCCCGCGGCCTGCTGGAGATCTCCTACGGCGGCGTGACGGTCGTGTCGGTGGAACGGCTCGACGCCTTCGAAGGCTAGGCACCATGGTCGCCCGCCATGCCCCGGGCGACCATGGTATCTAGGCCGTCTTCTTCGCGTAGTCGTAGAAGCCGCGGCCGGTCTTGCGCCCGAGCTGGCCGGCATCGACCATCTCGCGCAGCAGGGGCGCCGGCCGGTACTTGGGGTCGTTGAAGGCCGAGTACAGCACCTCCATCACCGCCAGCTCGACATCCAGTCCGATCAGGTCGCACAGCGCGAGCGGGCCGATCGGATGGTTGCAGCCCAGCCGCATGCCGGCGTCGATCTCCTCGGCGCTGGCCAGTCCTTCCTGGAGCGCGAAGATCGCCTCGTTGATCATCGGGCAGAGAATCCGGTTGACCACGAAGCCGGCGCTGTTGCGCACCCCGATCGGCGTCTTGCCCAGCCGCTCCGACAGGGCGGTGACCGCCTCGACGGTGGCATCGTCGGTCCGCAGGCCGCGAATGATCTCGACCAGCGCCATCACCGGCACCGGGTTGAAGAAATGCATCCCGACCACCTTCTCCGGCCGGGCGAGCCGGGCGGCGAGCCGGGTGATGGAAATCGACGAGGTATTGGTCGCGATGATGGTCTCGGGGCGCAGCAGCGGCTCGAGCCCGCCGAGGATCTCGAGCTTGAGCGCCTCGTTCTCGGTGGCCGCCTCGATGACGATGTCGGCCGCCGCGAGCCCGGCGGGCTCCGGCGTGGTCCGGATCCGCGCCAGGGCGGCATCCCGGGCGGCCTCCTCGAGCTTGCCCCGGCCGACCTGCTTGTCGAGCTGGGCGCGGATCGCACCGAGGCTGCGCTCGAGTGCGCCCGCCCCGATGTCCTGGACGATGACGTCGATACCGGTGCTCGCGCAGACCTGCGCGATGCCGGTGCCCATCGTGCCGGCGCCGATGATGCCGACGGTCTGGATGCTCATGATGCTGCTCCTCGCTGGATCGTGAATCGGTAGGGGCGCCGCATGGCGCTGCCGGCGAGCCACCGGCGCGCCAGCCTGACGGAATTCTAGCCGCCGGGCGCACAAGAAAAAGGGCCGCTTGCGCGGCCCTTGCAATGCGGTGATCAACACCGCCTGGAGACAGTCTTCACCTGCGCCGACCCTCCTGGGAGGGCCTGCAGCAAGTGAGGGGCAATTCCAACATCCGAAACTTAAGCGAAACTTACACGTTGCTTCCAGGCACCCGGCATGTCACCCGAATGCAACGCCTCGGTGCGATAAATCACAGAAAAAACAGGGGCTTGCGACATATCGGCCGCGGCCGTCGAACTATGTCGGCGACGCGGGTACCGATATGTTGCCACCCCGATTCAGGGAGACGCGGAGGCGCCAGCGGCAAGCCGTGGTGGCGGCGAAGCCGGCCGCACCCCGAAGAACTCGCGGATCTCCGCGGCCCGGCGCAAGGCATCGGCGCGGCCCAGGGCAATCAGTTCGACCGTGAAGCTCGGCTCGAACAGGAGGTAACTGGCCAGCGCCATCCCGTTCTGCTCCGTGCCGCCGAAGGTGCGCAGGAAGGCGCGCACCCGGGGCGGCAGTTCGCGAATGTGCTCGAGCGCGAGCTCCTCGATCGGCCGGCTCGGATTGATGGTCATGATCTCGACCGGCCGGAACGGGAACGCCTCCCTCAGGTCCGGCGGAATCAGTGCGAGCGCCTCGTTGGCGCGCTCCATCTGCTCGACATCGGCGGGCAGGGCATCGAACATCACGCTGGCCAGCGCATGGCCGGCGATCTGCGCCAGGGTCGGCTTGCCGGGATGGGCGCCGGGGTGCCCCGGACCGCGCTCGAAGAGCCCGGCCCGCTCGCCGGGCCCCGCGCCGATCGCGAGGATGCGGTCGGCGCCGGCGTGGATCAGCGGCGAGAGCGGCGTCGACTGGCGCATGGTGCCATCACCGAAGTACTCGGTGCCGCCGTCGATCGGCAGCGCGACCGGCGCGAACACGAAAGGCAGCGCGGCCGATGCCACGAGGTGGTCGACGCCGATCCGGGCGGCGACCGCGATCCGCCCGGGACGCATCCAGGGACGCAGGGCCCGTCCCGAGCGATAGAAGGTGACATGGCGCCCGGAGGTATAGCTGGACGCGGTCACCGCGAAGTAGTCGACCGTCCCGGCGTCGATCGCCGCCTCGATCGCCTCGACGTCGATCGCCTCGTGCAGGCTGCGCACCAGGGGCGCATTGTCGAGCAGGGACTCGGGGCGACTGCGCATCAGGCGCGGCACCGCCAGCCAGGAGATCCAGCGCGCCCCGCGGAGATACCAGTCGAGCCATTCGGTCGAGAAAACCCGTTCCGGGGTCAGGCCCCGCCACAGTTCGCAGAGCTCCGCGGCCGCAAGCGGCCAGCGACCGGCGCTGGCGGCGAGGAAGGCGCCGTTGATCGCGCCGGCCGAGGTTCCGGCGATCTTGTCGAAGGGGCTGGCCGGCCCGTCGGGGACGAGCCCGGCGATGGCGCTGATCACGCCGGCCTGGTAGGCGGTCCGGGCGCCGCCGCCCATCAGCAGCAGGCCGGCACCGCCGACCGGCGCACCGGGCTGGTGGTAGGACTCCCGCATCACCGCCCTCCTTCAGACAGGTCCGAGTGGTGGCTCGCTCATGGCGGCGATCTGCTCGCGCAATTCGAGAATCCGATCCTGCCAGTAGCGCTCGGTTCCGAACCAGGGGAAAGCGGCGGGAAAGGCGGGGTCTTCCCAGCGCCGTCCGATCCAGGCGCTGTAGTGGACCAGGCGCAGGGTACGCAGGGGCTCGACGAGGCCCAGTTCGCGCCGGTCGAACTCGACGAAGTCCTCGTAGCCGGCGAGCACATCGGACAGCTGCCGGGTCATGCCGGCGCGGTCGCCGGAAAGAAGCATCCAGAGATCCTGGATCGCGGGGCCGTTGCAGGCATCGTCCAGGTCGACGAAGTGCGGCCCGGCATCGGTCCAGAGGACGTTGCCGGCATGGCAGTCGCCGTGCAGGCGCAAGCGCCGCCAGGCGCCGGCCCGCTCGAACGCCGCCGTCACCGCCTCGAGCGCCTGGTCGACCGCGGCGCGCCAGGCCGGACGCAGCGCGACGGGCACGAGTTCGGCCTCGAGCAGGAAGGCGAGCGGTTCGTGGCCGAGGCGCTCGATATCGATCGCCGGGCGGCTTGCGAACTCGCGCCGGGCGCCGACCATGTGGATGCGACCGATGAAGCGACCCACCCATTCGAGCACGCTCGGGTCCTCGAACTCCGGGGTGCGTCCGCCGCGGCGGGGAAAGACCGCGAAGCGAAAGCCTCCCGAGGAAAGCAGGGTCGCGCCGTCGACGGCAAGCGGCGCCACCACCGGCACCTCGTCCTCGACGAGTTCGGCGGCAAAGGCGTGCTCCTCGAGGATCTGCTCGTCGCGCCAGCGCTGCGGGCGGTAGAACTTGGCCACCACGACCCGGCCATCGTCGAGCCAGACCTGGTAGACCCGGTTCTCGTAGCTGTTCAGGGCCAGCAGCCGTCCGTCGCCCTCGAAACCGACTGCCGCGAGCGCATCGAGGATGGCGTCGGGCGTCAGGCCCGCATAGGGGGCGTCGCCCGCCGACCGGCTCGCCGGCGCCCCGGAGTGTGGTTCACCGGACGCCATCAGGCCGCCACCGGCATGGTGAAGCCGACGCGCACGCCGCCCGCCTCGTCCTCGGCGAAGACATGGCCACCGTGGAACTCGGCGATCAGGCGCACCAGGAACAGGCCCAGCCCGAGATGGCTGCCCGAGACGCTGCGCGAATCGCGTACCGAGACCATCGAGTCGAACAGGCTGTCGCCCATCGATTCGGGCAGGGGCTGGCCGAGGTTGAAGACCGACAGCCGCCAGCCGGCGACCGAGCGCCGCCCCCGGGCGGGATCGGCGATCTCGCGCCCGGCGAGCTCGACCCGGATGGTGGTGCCCGGCACGGCGAAATCGACCGCATTGGCCACCAGCTTGTCGAGCGCCTGGGCGATCGCCTCGGGCACCACTTCCGCATCGGCGCCGCCCGCCGGACACGCCAGCTCGAAGACCGATGCCGGATAGGCGCTGCGATAGGCTTCGACGCAGCTGGCGACGAGCCGGCCGAGGTCGACCTTCTCGAGCTGGCTGTCACCGAGCATGGTCTCGAGGCTGGAGGCCTCGCCCATGCTCGCGACGATCCTCTCGAGCCGCGCCGCGCCCTGCTGCGCGCGCTCGGCATAGGCAGCCTGGCGTTCGGCGTCGTCCTCGGCGGCAAGGTTCTCGAGCGAGCTGCGCACCACCATGATCGGGGTGCGCAGCTCATGGACGAGGCGACCGCGCAGCTTGCTGAGATATTCCTGGTGCTCCCGCAGCCGGCCCAGCACCCGTTCGTAGCCGATCGCGAGCTCGCCGACTTCGTCGCGCATCCGGAACTGCGGAATCGTGCCGACCACCCTGCCGCGGGAATCGATCGCGCTTTCGGCGGCGCGGCGCAGGCGCACGATGCGCGCCACGGTGATGGTCGCCACCAGCAGCAGGGCGACGACGGTGCCCGCCAGGGCGACCGCCGCGAGCAGGGTGAGCCGCTCGAGCGCCTGCTGGCCGAGCGCCAGCCGCGAGCCGGTGCTCTCCTCGATCACCAGGGCGCCGACCACCCGGTCGCCCGACCAGACGGGCTGGGCGACGGTGAGCAGCCACACCGGCATGCCGCCGACCAGCCCGGTGCGCAGCCATTGCTGGGCCGGCACCCCGGTCAGCGCCTTGGCGAGCGCCGATACCGCCGCGCGGGACTGGTCGCTGCCGTCGCCACTGTCGACGAGGTTGATCGTGTCGATCTCGGGACGCAGCGTCGAGGCCACCGCGAGCAGCCAGCGGGCGAGCTGCGAGGACCAGCCGCGGGCGGGCTGCTCGGGGCTCGCGAGACTGCCCTGGCGGGCCATCTGCACCCCTGCCACATCGTAGACCGCGACCCGGCCACTGGCCCGTGACAAGGCGCCAATGGTGAGCGCCCACTGGCGTTCGCGTGCCTCGTCCGCCTGGCCGCCCGGTGGCCGCGACAGCGAGAGCAGGCCCGAGTCGGCGGTCGCCTCGAGCCGACGGCTGCCGAGGTAGTCGACATCCTCGATGAGCACCCGCAGCAGCATCGATTCGGGCGCCTCGGCCTCGGCGATCCAGCCGCCCTGACGGGCTACCGCCAGCGCGGTGATCTCCTGCATCGCATCGGGGTCGTCGCCATGGAAGATCCGCATCCGGTCGCCCGGGCCTTCGGAATCGGGGGCGACGTAGCGCTCGTCGACGACTTCGGCGAGCACGAAGACCCGGCCGGGGTGTTCCTGCGAACGGGCGACCGCGATGCGCGGCGCGAGGGTTTCGGGCGGCGCATCCCCGAGAACCGTCACCGGCAACGCCCGGCGGGCGACTTCGACCCATTCGCCCGCATTGCCGTCGACCTGCGCCGGGCCGAGCAGGTCGAGGGTGATCGGCTCGGTGTCGGGCGCCCCGGCAACCGATCCCGAGGCCGCGGCGAACAGCTCGGGCCGCTCGTGCAGCGAGGTCGCGAGGTTGCGGGCGGCGACGACCAGGTTCTCGAGGCGTTCGTTGCGGGCGAGCTCGGCCATCTGCTCGACGAATCGCAGGCCGATCCAGGGCAGGCCCAGCAGCGGCAGCAGGGCGACCAGCAGCATCAGGCGCAGGCCGAAGCGCGGTCGCCAGCCGTCGAGCCGACGGCGCACCGGAGCCTCAGCCACGGACGACGTAGCGGTAGCCGAGTCCGTAGACGGTTTCGATCGCGTCGAACCCGGGATCGACCGCCTCGAACTTGCGGCGCATCCGCTTCACGTAGGAGGTCACGGTATGGTCGTCGACCACCATGCTTGCCTCGCGCATCAGCGCATCGCGATCCTTGACGTGGCCGGGATGGCGGGCGAGCGCATGCAGCATCCAGAACTCGGTGAC
>JBAYRO010000114.1:0-9038 GCA_041676645.1 Burkholderiaceae bacterium
ATCGCGCCGACGGGCCGACCCGAGCGGCGATCCGCCGGCGTCGCCTGGCGTCGATGATCGAGCATGGGCGCTCGGCTTCGGCCTTCTACCGGGATCACTACCGATGCGTGACACCCGGGAGCATGGACATCACCGCGTATCCGCCGGTTACGCGCAAGATGCTGATGGCGCGCTTCGACGATTGGGTTACCGATCCGGAGCTGAAGAAGGCCGAGCTGCTGCGCTTCGTCGCCGATCCGGCTCGCATCGCCGAACCCTACCTGGGCAGGTACACGGTCTGGACGAGTTCGGGCACTACCGGTGTGCCCGGCGTCTATGTCCAGGATCCGGATGCGCTCGCGATCTACTCGGCGCTCATGACCAGCCGATTCGAATTCGGTGGGGAGCCCGGCGCGGGGCCGGGGCGGCTTGCCTTCCTGGCGGCGGTCGATGGGCATTTCGCCGGGATCGTGTCCTGGGAACGGCAGCGCCGGCTCTATCCGGCGATCGCCCTGGCTTCCCGGGCATTCTCGATCCTGCAACCGCTGCCCGATCTCGTCGCCCAGCTCAACGACTGGCGTCCGGACTTCATTTCCTCGTACCCGACGATGCTGTCCCTGCTTGCCGCCGAACGCCGGGCGGGTCGGCTCGATATTTCGCCGCGCGGCCTGTGGTGTGGCGGCGAAGGCCTGTCACACAGTGATCGTGAGGATATCGAGGGCGCCTTCGGCTGCGGAGTCATGGAGGATTACGGCGCTTCCGAATGCATGAACATGGCCTTCGGCTGCAGCCAGGGCCGCCTGCACCTCAACGACGACTGGGTCGTGCTCGAGCCGGTCGACGAGCATTTCAGACCGGTACCCGTGGGCGAGCCTTCGGCAACGGTGCTGGTGACGAACCTGGCCAACCGGGTACAGCCGCTGATCCGCTACGATCTGGGCGACAGCGTGAGCTTCGATCCGACGACATGCCCCTGCGGCTGCGATCGACCGAGCTTGCGGGTGGAGGGGCGGGGCGACGATGTGCTCATGCTGGCATCGGCGCAGTCCCGGCGCGACCCCGATGCGGAAGACGGACCGGGCGACAGCGTCGTGCGGATCCTGCCGCTGGCTGTCGAGACCGTCATCGAGGAGGAGGCCGGCATCCATCGCTTCCAGCTGACGCAGACCGGGGCGAGCAACCTGTGCCTGCGGCTCGAGGCGGAGAGCGGGGAAGATGGCGCCGCGGCGTTTCACCGTGTCAGGGCGGTCCTCTCCCGCTTCCTTCTTCAGCAGGGCGCGGCGCCGGTACGGATCGAACTCGACCCCGTTCCTCCGGAATGCAATCCGGTCAGCGGGAAGCTGCGGCGTACCCGTGTGCTTCCCGACGTGCATCGCCGACCCTGAGCAAGCGATATCAGTGTGCCGGCGGGTCGCTGGCCGGGAACGATTCGTCGGAACTCTCGTCGACGCGACCGGTATCGAAGCGCGAAACGGCTGGCTCGGGATTCGCTGCGAACTTGCCCTTGTCGGTCGGCACGGATTGTCCGCCGGTCAGGAGATTGCGCAGCACGTACTGCAGGATCCCGCCATGGCGGTAGTAGTGGATTTCCTGGGGCGTGTCGATGCGGATCAGGACGGGAAACTCGATCACGGAGCCATCGGCTCGGGTGGCCCGGACCGCGACGTCGCGACCTCGTGCGAAGCTCTCGGCGATCGCCTCGGCCACGCCCACCACTTCATAGGTCTCGGTGCCGTCGAGCCCGAGGGAGTCGACGCTTGCGCCGCCCGCGAACTGCAGCGGCAGGACGCCCATGCCGACCAGGTTGCTGCGGTGAATCCGTTCGTAGCTTTCGGCGATCACCATGCGGATGCCTTGCAGGCTCGGCCCCTTGGCGGCCCAGTCGCGACTCGATCCGCTGCCGTACTCGGCGCCGGCCAGCACGACCAGTGGCGTGCCGTCGGCCCGGTACTTCTCGGCGGCATCGAAGATCGACATCACCTCGCCGGTCGGAAGATAGGTGGTGAAACCCCCTTCCGTGCCGGGCGCCAGCCGGTTGCGGATCCGAACGTTGGCGAAGGTGCCCGGCACCATGACATCGTGGTTGCCTCGGCGTGAGCCATAGCTGTTGAAGTCGCGAGGCTCGACGCCACGGGCGATCAGGTAGCGACCCGCGGGCGTGTCCTTGCCGATGCCGCCTGCCGGCGAAATGTGGTCGGTGGTGATGCTGTCGCCGAGCAGCGCGATGGCGCGCGCTCCGCGGATGTCATCGACATGATCGGGTGCTTCGCGCGACATGCCGTCGAAGTAGGGCGGGCGACGGACATAGGTGGAATCGTCGTCCCAGGCGTAGCGCTCACCGCCGGTGACTTCGAGTTCACGCCAGCGGGTGTCGCCGTCGTAGACCTTGCCGTACGCGTCGCGGTACATCTGCGATCCGATCGAGTCGTGCACGACGGCCTCGATCTCTTCGCGGGTCGGCCAGATATCGGCCAGCATCACCGGCTTGCCGTCGCGATCGAGCCCGAGGGGTTCCGTGCTCAGGTCGACGTCGATACGGCCGACCAGAGCGAAGGCCACGACCAGCGGTGGCGACATCAGATAGTTGGCCCTGACCTCGGAGTGGATCCGTCCTTCGAAGTTGCGATTGCCGGAAAGCGCGGACGCCACCACCAGGCTGCCCTCGTGAATCGCTTCGGAGACTTCGGGCGGCAGGGGACCCGAGTTGCCGATGCAGGTCGTGCAGCCATAGCCGACGATGTTGAATCCGAGGGCATCGAGGGGCGCCTGCAGCCCGGAGCGCTCGTAGTAGTCGGCAACCACCCGAGACCCCGGCGCGAGCGAAGTCTTGACCCAGGGCTTGCGCTCGAGTCCGCGTTCGTGCGCCTTCTTCGCGAGCAACCCGGCGGCCACCATCACGGAAGGGTTGGACGTGTTGGTGCAGCTGGTGATCGCCGCGATGACCACGGATCCATGCTGCAGGCCTTCGGCATCGGCCTTGCCGGCATCGACCGTGCCGCCGGCGGGCAGCAGGGCAGGCAGCTCCGCCTCGAAGGATTCCCGCGAGCGCGACAGGGGGATGCGATCCTGCGGACGGCGTGGGCCGGCGATCGAGGGCTCCACGCTGCCGAGGTCGAGATGCAGGACGGCGCTGAACTCCGGTTCGGGGCTGTCGGCATCATGGAACAGTCCCTGGGCCTTCATGTAGGCCTCGACCAGCGCGACCCGTTCCTCGGGTCGACCGGTAAAGCGCAGGTAGTCCAGGGTTACCTGGTCGACCGGGAACATGGTGGCGGTTGCGCCGTACTCGGGGGTCATGTTGCCGATGGTGGCGCGGTCGGCGAGCGCGAGGCTGCCGACTCCAGGACCATAGAACTCGACGAATGTGCCGACCACCCCCTTCTTGCGCAGCATCTCCGCCACCGTCAGCACCAGGTCGGTGGCCGTTGCGCCGGCGGCAAGGCGGCCTTCGAGTCGTACGCCGATGACCTGCGGGATCAGCATGCTGATGGGCTGGCCGAGCATCGTTGCCTCGGCCTCGATGCCGCCAACGCCCCAGCCCAGCACGCCGAGGCCATTGACCATCGGCGTGTGGCTGTCGGTTCCGACGACGCTGTCGGGGTAGGCCTGCGGCAGGCCGCTGGCGCCGGTCGCGACCTGCTCGGCGGCGCCGAACACCACCCGGGCGAGATGCTCGAGGTTGACCTGGTGGCAGATGCCCGTGTTCGGAGGCACCACCTTGAAGTTGCGAAACGCCTTCTGTCCCCACTTGAGGAAACCGTAGCGTTCCTGGTTGCGCTCGTAGTCGAGGCGCTCGTTGATCTGGAAGGCATCGACGCTGGCGAACGCGTCGATCTGCACCGAGTGGTCGATGACCAGCTCGACGGGCTGAAGCGGGTTGATCTTCGTGGGGTCGCCGCCGAGCTCGGCCATTGCGTCGCGCATGGCGGCGAGATCGACGACGGCCGGCACTCCGGTGAAGTCCTGCAGCAGGACCCGGGCCGGCGAGAAGGAGATTTCCCGCTGGGGAACGGTGTCGCCGCGCCAGTTGGCGAGCGCCAGGATGTCCTCGCGGGTGACGGAAACGCCGTCCTCGGTGCGCAGCAGGTTCTCGAGCAGAATGCGCAGGGAATACGGCAGGTGCGAGATGTCCACGCCGGCGCGGGCGAGCGCGTCCAGGCGGAAGATCTCGTATTCGTGCTGGCCGACACGCAGCGTGGAGCGGGCGTCGAAGCTGTTCATGGCGGGATTCCTCCGTGGCAGGCGAGGGGAGCCTTCGCTCCATTGTAGGATCGAATCCGGGTCGGTCGGGGCATTGGGTTCTGCCCGGTGGTCTCGAGGCGCAGTGGTAGCATCTCGCACCATGAATGCCAATTCGTCGCCCGTCGTCAATCTTGCGCTGCAAGGTGGGGGCTCGCACGGCGCCTTCACCTGGGGCGTGCTCGATCGCCTCCTCGAGGATGGTCGTCTCGATTTCGAGGGACTGTCGGGCGCCAGCGCCGGAGCGGTCAATGCGGCGCTGTTCGCGCACGGCTGGCTCGAGGACGGTCGCGACGGCGCCCGCGAGGCGCTCTCGCGCTTCTGGCGTGCCGTGGGTGGAGCCTCGGGCATCTTCGGCAGCGCGCCCCCCGGTCCTTGGGTGGCCTTCTTTACCCGGACGCTGTCACCCTACCAGTTCAATCCAGCCAACCTGAATCCACTGCGCTCGCTGCTGGCGAGCCAGATCGACTTCGAGCGGCTGCGCGCATCGACCGGCCTGCGCCTGTTCATCTCGGCCACCAATGTGCGAACCAACCATGCCCGCGTGTTTCACGGCAAGGAGATCAGTGTCGACGTGGTGATGGCGTCGGCCTGCCTGCCGATGGTGTTCCACGCGGTCGAGATCGACGGCGAAGCGTACTGGGACGGCGGCTACCTCGCGGATCCGCCGCTGTACCCGTTCTTCTACGAATGTTCCACCCCCGACCTGCTCGTCGTCATGGTGAATCCGCTCGAGCGCGAGGCGACGCCGAACCAGCCCGGGGACATCCTCGACCGGATCAACGAACTGTCCTTCAATGCTTCACTGATCGCCGAAATGCGGGCTATCGCATTCGTGCACAAGCTGCTCGGGGAAGGCTGGCTGAAGACGCCGTACGAAGCGAGGCTGCGCAATGTCCTCGTGCACCTGGTCCGCGCCGACGGGGCGTTGACAGGCCTGGGGACGGACAGCAAGTACCAGACTTCGATGCCCTTCCTGCTCGACCTGCACGAGCGCGGCCGCGCGGCCGCCGACGCATGGCTGGCCACCAGCCTGCGCGATGTCGGCAAGCGCTCGTCGGTCGATATTCGCCGGACCTTCCTCGAAGGCTGAAACCGGGGGCTTCAGCGTCCCTTGAAATCGGGCTGGCGCTTCTGCAGGAAGGCCTGCACTCCTTCGCGGAAATCCTCGGTCTTGCTGGCGATGTCCTGCGAGTCGGCCTCGAGTTCGAGTTGTGCAGCCAGGGGGTTGTCGCCACTCGCATTGAGCGCCGCCTTGATGAGCGCATAGGCCCTGGTCGGCATCCTGGCGAGCCTTGCGGCCAGCGCCTGCGCCTCGGGGACGAGTTGTTCGTCGGGGTAGACCTTCCAGACCATGCCCATCTGGCGCGCATCCTCGGCCGGGATCTTGTCGGCCAGCAGGGCGAGCGCCCGGGCGCGGGCGTCGCCCACCAGGCGGGGCAGGAACCAGGTGCTGCCCGCATCCGGCACCAGGCCGATCTTCGAGAAGGCCTGCAGGAAGCTCGCCGACTGCCCCGCGATGATGATGTCGCCGGCCAGCGCGATGCTCATGCCGGCGCCGGCGGCCACGCCGTTGACGGCGGTGATCACCGGCTTGGGCATGGAGCGCATGCCGACGATGGCGGGGTGATAGAGGGTTCGCAGCAACTGCCCCGAGCTCATCTTGCGTTCCGGCGATCCCGACGAATTCAGGTCGGCTCCGGCACAGAAGCCGCGACCCGCGCCCGTCACGAGCACTGCACGGATGGTTTCGTCGCTGCCGGCGCGCTGGATCGCCTCGCCGTAGGCGGTGATCAGCTCGGGGCTGATCGCATTGAGGACGTCGGGGCGGTTCAGGGTGATGCGGGCGACGCCGTCGACGACTTCGTAAAGGATGGGTTCACTCATGCGGGTCTCCAGGACGCGTTTCGGGATAAGGCGGCCGGGGCCGGATCTAGTTCTCGGCCGACCATGCGTCCCGCCCCGTATCGGAATCGGGGACGCGCCACGAGGATTGTAGCCGGGCGGTGCGCGCCCCGGCGCCGGGCGACAGTGCAGCCTGCAATAACGCTACCAGGCGAGCTCCGTCCAGCGCCCCGCCGGCCAGCGCCGCGATATCGGCCTCCACCTCCGGCTGCGCATCGGCGCGCCGGCGCAGCAGCCCGAGGCAGGGTGCGCCGGCCAGGGCCTGCTGCATGCGCGCGATCATGCGCGTCGATGGCTCGATGTCGACCGGCGTGGCCACCTAGGCGACCACGCGCAGGCGCGCCGCGAGCGCATGCGCGGCCGCGTCCCGGGCGCGGGTCTCGCCGTCGGGCCCCGGCTGCAGTGCCAGGATCAGGGGCAGGCGCAGACGGGCGGCCAGGTGCTGCACGGTCATGTCGGGCCCGATGGGCGTGGCAAGACCGCCGGCGCCCTGCACGATCACGATGTCGGTCCAGGTCGACAGGACCTGCAGTGTGTCCATCACGACCTCGGGATCCACGGTGACCCCGGCCAGGCGAGCGGCTTCCGCCGGGGTGTTCGCCATCGGCAAACGGTAGGGGCACAATGCGGATATCGGCCAGGTGACGGTGCCGGCCTGCGCCAGCCGCCGCAGTTGCGGGCTGGCCCGGCCCTCCCGGCCCAGTTCGCCGCCCGGGGCCAGCGGTGTCATGGCGGCGACGTCGAGCCGCTGCGCGCGCAGCGCGTGGATGAGCGCGAGGCTGACGAGGTGCTCGCCATCGTCCGGGTGCAGCCCGCTGACGAAGCAGGCGCTGGGCGCTGGTGATGGAACGGTCATCCGCGGGCGTGGATCGGATGAGGAGGAGGATGATGTCAAGGACATGACTTCCACCTTCATTCACGGGCGCGAGCCTGATGGCGCCATCCTGTCGCGGATCCCTCGGGCCGTCTTGCGCCAACCGGCTAAGCGTGGCGGCGAACAGGGTCGAGCCACGAGCCCGTCGCGGCGCCCAGCCAATTCCCGCAAGCCAGGCGCCATAGCGCTTGGTAGCTTGCTCGCATCGTCGTCGGGCACCGTGCGACCGGGCCCGGCAGGTTCTGGGAGAATCCAATGGCATCACAACGCAATCTCATCCGCATCGGCGGCGCATCGGGATTCTGGGGCGACAGCATGGTGGGCGCCCCCCAGCTCGTGAACTCCGGCCTGATCGACTACCTCGTGTTCGATTACCTGGCCGAAACCACGATGGCCATCCTGGCGGCGGCTCGGTCGCGCAAGCCCGAGCACGGCTACGCCACCGATTTCGTCGACATCGCGATGAAGAGTGTGCTGCCCGAGGTCATGAAGCGCGGCATCAAGGTCGTGGCCAATGCCGGCGGCATCAATCCGCAAGGCTGCGCTACTGCGCTGCAGGCCATGGCCGATGGACTGGGCCTGAGCCCGAGGATCGCCATCGTCGAGGGCGACGATGTCAGCGCGCTGATGCCCTCCTTGCGCGAGGCCGGGGCGGTCGACATGTTCAGCGGCGAGCCGCTGCCCGAGAAGGTCCTGTCGGCCAACGCCTACCTCGGCGCCTTGCCCGTGGCGAAGGCGCTGGCCGAGGGCGCCGACATCGTGATCACCGGTCGTGGCGTGGACAGTGCGGTAACGCTGGGTGTGCTGATCCACGAGTTCGGCTGGGCGCCGGACGAATACGACAGGCTCGCCGGGGGCGCCCTGGCGGGGCATATCGCCGAATGCGGCTGCCAGGCCACCGGGGGCCTGTTCACCGACTGGGAGTCGGTTCCGGACTGGCCGAACATCGGCTATCCGATCCTGGAGTGCCATCCCGATGGCAGTTTCGACGTCACCAAGGCGCCCGGGACCGGCGGGGCCATCCTTCGCGCCGCGGTGGCCGAGCAGCTGCTCTACGAGATCGGCGATCCCGGGGCCTATCTGCTGCCCGACGTCACTTGCGACTTCCGGCAGGTGCGCATCGAACAGCTCGATGGCGGGCGTGTTCGCGTCAGCGGAGCCATCGGCCATGCACCGAGCACCCAGTACAAGGTGTCGGCCACGATGATGGATGGCTATCGATCCGCCGGAAACCTGGTCATCATCGGCATCGATGCGGCAGCCAAGGCGCAGCGTACCGGCGAGTCGATCATCGAGCGCAGTCGTGCCCTGTTGCGCCAGCTCGGGATGGAGGATTTCCGCAGCGCGGCCGTCGATCTGCTCGGCGCAGAAACGCTGTATGGTCCGCACAGCCGTGCCGGCGAAGCGCGAGAGGTCATGGTGCGCGTGACCGTCAACCATGCGACGCGGCAGGCACTGGAGGTGTTCGCGCGCGAGATCGCGCCGGCCGGAACCTCGTGGTCGCCGGGCACGACCGGGCCCGGGCTCAGCCGGCCCCGCGCTTCACCGCATATCAAGCCCTTCGCATTCCTGCTGGACAAGTCGCGCGTGAACGTGAGCGTACGGATCGGCGAGCAAGAGTGGCCGGTGCAGGTACCGGCCGGCCGGGCGCCGGAGCCGGCGTCCGCGGTACCCGGGCCCGAGTCCTGGCGGGAGGAGGCGGGCGAGTCGCAGGTCGAGGTGCCACTGGTCAAGCTTGCCTGGGCGCGCAGCGGCGACAAGGGCAATCTGTCCAACATCGGCCTGATCGCGCGCCGACCCGAGTGGCTGCCGCTCCTGTGGGAACGGGTGACGCCCGAAGTGGTCGGGGCCTATTTCGCGCATCTGGTCCATGGTCGTGTCGATCGCTACCACTTGCCCGGAATCCATGCGATGAACCTCGTGATGCACGATGCGCTGGATGGTGGCGGCGCGGCCTCGACCCGCATGGATCCCCTGGGCAAGGGTATGGGACAGATGCTTCTCGACCTGCCGGTGCGGGTGCCGGCGTCGCTGGCGGCAA
>JBAYRO010000115.1:0-8914 GCA_041676645.1 Burkholderiaceae bacterium
CTCGCCGGTCTGGATGTCGCGCAGGGCCTGGCGCATCGCCTCGCGGGTCTCGTCGGTGACGATCTTCGGCCCGGTGACGTACTCGCCGTACTCGGCATTGTTCGAGATCGAGTAGTTCATGTTGGCGATGCCGCCCTCGTAGATGAGGTCGACGATCAGCTTGAGCTCGTGCAGGCACTCGAAGTAGGCCATCTCGGGGGCGTAGCCCGCCTCGACGAGGGTCTCGTAGCCCGCCTTGATCAGCTCGACGGTGCCGCCGCACAGCACGGCCTGCTCGCCGAACAGGTCGGTCTCGGTTTCCTCGCGGAAGTTGGTCTCGATGATGCCGGCCTTGCCGCCGCCGATCGCGCTGGCGTAGGACAGCGCGACATCGCGGGCGACGCCCGAGACGTCCTGGTGCACCGCCACCAGGCAGGGCACGCCGCCGCCGCCCGCATAGGTGCTGCGCACGGTGTGGCCCGGCGCCTTGGGCGCGATCATGACGACGTCGAGATCCGCGCGCGGCACGACCGCGCCGTAGTGGACGTTGAAGCCGTGCGCGAACGCGAGCGTGGCGTTCTTCTTGATGTTGGGCTCGATCTCGCTGGCGTAGACCTCGGCGATGTGCTCGTCGGGCATCAGCATCATGACGAAATCGGCGCCCTTGACCGCATCGGCCACGGTGGCGACCGAGAGCTTGGCCTTGCGGACCTTGTCCCAGGACGGCCCGCCCTTGCGCACGCCGACGGTGACCTTCACGCCGGATTCATTGAGGTTGAGCGCGTGCGCGTGCCCCTGCGAACCATAGCCGATGATGGCGACCTTCCTGCCCTTGATGAGCTTGACGTCGCAGTCCTTGTCGTAGAAGACCTTCATATGACCCCTCGTTGGTGTTCAGACTTTCAGTACGCGTTCGCCGCGCGAGATGCCCGATGCGCCGGTGCGGACGGTTTCGAGAATCGACGCCTTGTCGAGCGCATCGATGAATGCGTCCAGCTTGCGACCGTCGCCCGTCAGCTCGACCGTGTAGGTCCGGTCGGTGACGTCGATGATCCGGCCGCGGAAGATGTCCGACAGGCGCTTCATCTCCTCGCGGTCCTTGCCGACGGCGCGGACCTTGATCAGCATGAGCTCGCGCTCGGTGTAGGCGGATTCGGTCAGGTCGACGAGCTTGACCACCTCGATCAGCCGGTTGAGATGCTTGGTGATCTGCTCGACGACATCGTCCGAACCGCTGGTGACGATGGTCATGCGCGAGAGCGAGACATCCTCGGTGGGCGCGACGGTGAGCGACTCGATGTTGTAGCCGCGGGCGGAAAACAGGCCCACCACGCGCGACAGGGCGCCAGGTTCGTTCTCGAGGAGCACGGAAATGATGTGTCTCATGTCGTTCTCCTCAGAGGTCTTCGGCGCCGAGCAGCATCTCGGTCAGGCCCTTGCCGCCCTGCACCATCGGCCAGACGTTCTCGGTCTGGTCGGTGATGAAGTCCATGAACACGAGGCGGTCCTTGTAGCGGCCGAAGGCGTCGCGCAGCGCCGGCTCGACATCGGCCGGGCTCTCGATGCGCATGCCGACGTGCCCGTAGGCCTCGGCGAGCTTCACGAAATCGGGCAGCGCATCCATGTAGGAATGCGAGTAGCGGCTGCCGTACTCGATCTCCTGCCACTGGCGCACCATGCCGAGGTAGCGGTTGTTGAGGTTGACGATCTTGACCGGCAGATCGTATTGCTTGCAGGTCGACAGCTCCTGGATGCACATCTGGATCGAGCCTTCGCCGGTGATGCAGGCGACGTCGCGATCGGGATGCGCGAGTTTGGCGCCCATCGCGTAGGGCAGGCCCACGCCCATGGTGCCCAGGCCGCCCGAGTTGACCCAGCGCCGCGGCTCGTCGAAGCGGTAGTACTGCGCCGCCCACATCTGGTGCTGGCCCACGTCGGAGGTGACGATGGCCTCGCCGCCGGTGATCTCGTGCAGCGTCTGCACGACGTACTGCGGCTTGATGAGCTCGTCCGAGGGCTTGTAGGCGAGGCAGTTGCGCGCGCGCCATTCCTCGATCTGCTTCCACCAGCCCGCCAGCGCCTTCTCGTTGGAGCGTTCACCCTTCGAGAGCTGCTCGTCGAGCATGCCGATGAGATCGCGCAGGGTTTCGCGGACATCGCCCACGATCGGCACGTCGACCTTCACCCGCTTGGAGATCGAGGAGGGATCGATGTCGATGTGGATGATCTTGTGCGGATTCTGGGCGAAGTGCTTGGGATTGCCGATCACCCGGTCGTCGAAGCGCGCGCCGATGGCGATCAGCACATCGCAGTGCTGCATGGCCATGTTGGCTTCGTAGGTGCCATGCATGCCGGGCATGCCGACGAACTTCGGGCTCGAGGCGCGATAGCCGCCCAGGCCCATCAGGGTGTTGGTGCAGGGATAGCCGAGGGCGTCGACGAAGCGGTTGAGCTCCTCGGAGGCGTTCGCGAGGATCACACCGCCGCCGGTGTAGATCATGGGCCGCTCGGCGCGCATGATCAGGTTGAGCGCCTTGCGGATCTGCCCCTGGTGGCCCTTGACCACCGGGTTGTAGGAGCGCATCGCGACCTGCTCCGGATAGGCGAAGCGGCACTTGTCGCGGGTGACGTCCTTGGGAATGTCGACCAGCACCGGGCCGGGCCGGCCGGTGCGCGCGATGTGGAAGGCCTTCTTGATCGTCTCGGCAAGGTCCTTGACGTTCTTGACCAGGAAGTTGTGCTTCACGCAGGGCCGGGTGATCCCGACGGTGTCGCACTCCTGGAAAGCATCCTCGCCGATGGCGTGGGTCGGCACCTGGCCGCTGATCACGACCATCGGGACCGAGTCCATGTAGGCGGTGGCGATGCCGGTGACCGCGTTGGTGACGCCGGGGCCGCTGGTGACCAGGCACACGCCGACCTCCTGGGTCGTGCGCGAATAGGCGTCGGCCGCATGCACGGCGGCCTGTTCGTGGCGAACGAGAATATGCTGGACCGCGTCCTGCTTGAAGATCTCGTCGTAGATGTAGAGGACCGCGCCGCCCGGATAGCCGAAGATGTGCTTCACACCCTCTTCGCGCAGGCAGCGGACAACGATTTCAGCGCCGGTGATTTCCATTTGAGGTTCCTTTCAAGTCCAGGGAGCCTGCCCGCCGGCGCCAGCGCGACCCTGGATCGATCGACACCCGAAGGCATCGACGGGGATCCGTCGCCCCGACGCAGGCCTTGGTACAGGACCTGCGAAAATGATCGGACGCCACGGCCGGACCCTCGTGAGGCCATTCGTGGCATTCGGAGCCGGCGCGGTCGCAACCAGTCGTCGCGAACACGTCGGGCAAGACGAACGCTCCCACTGCCGCAACCCGCCCCTGTCGGGCCGGACCACGAAAGCCGGGAGCGCTCCTGGGTGAGCAAGAGAGCATACTGCTATGCAGCATGGGCGGTCAAGCAAGCCCTGTCCTGACGTTCCAATCCCTCTGATACGATTCGCGCTGCCGCAACAGCAGTGGCGTGGACAGCGACCGCGCCGCCCCCGATGGCCACACGGCAGGAACTCAGCGAATTTCTCGCCGCGACCGAGCGCCGCGCGTTCAAGCAGGCGTTCTACGCGGTCCGCAACGAGGAAACCGCGCTCGATCTCGTCCAGGACGCCATGACCCGGCTGGTCGAGCGCTACGCCGACCGCCCGGAAGGCGAGCTCGCGCCCCTGTTCCAACGCATCCTGCAGAACGCGATCTACGACCATTTCCGGCGCGAGAAGGTGCGCCGGCTCTGGACCACCCTGCTGTCCTCGTTCACGCCGGGCGGCGCCGGTGATTCCGACGACACCGATCCGCTCGATTTCATCGAGACCGATCCGGGCCACGGCATGGGCGAGAGCGCCGGCGACAAGGCCGAGCGACAGCAGGTCCTTGGCATAATCGAGACCGAGATCAGCCGCCTGCCGAACCGTCAACGCGAGGCCTTCCTGCTTCGTTACTGGGAGGAACTCGACGTCGCGGAGACTGCGGCTGCAATGGGTTGCTCGGAGGGCAGTGTCAAGACGCACTGTTCACGCGCCACCCGCGCCCTCGCCAGGGCGCTGAGGGACAGAGGGATCAAATGAACGAGCCAGCAATCGCGGGGCGGATATGCCGCGCGCTCGACGAGGAACTCGGGCAGCTGCCCGAGCGTGTCACCGCGCGCCTGGCGGCCGCGCGCGAGGCCGCCCTTGCCCGGGCCCCGGCGCCGCGCAACCAGGCGGGCGCTCGCGGGGCGGCAGCCCCGACGCCCGCCCCGGCCGTCCGGCCGGCACCACGGTCCGACGCCACCTGGCTGCGCTGGCTGCCCGCCCCCGTCGCCACCGTGCTCTTCGCCGGCTGCCTGCTGGCGGTATGGCACTGGAGCGACCTGCGCCATGCCCAGGAACGCGCGGCGCTCGATGTCGCCATCCTCCTTGCGGACGAGGTCCCGCTGGCGGCCTATGCCGACAAGGGCTTCGGCGTCTACCTGCGGAACACGCATCGATGAGCGCCGTGCCGCCGGCCGGGCGCCGCTTCCTCGGCATCGCGGCGCTGGCGTTCGCCTGCGCCGCCGGCTCGCCCGTCCTGGCCCAGCCGCGCGCCGAGCCGGCGCCACCCTGGAGCGAGCTGCAGGCGCAGCACCAGAACCTGCTCGCGCCGTTCGCGGCGCAATGGGACCAATGGACCGAGAGCGAGCGCCGCGCCTGGCTCTCGCTGTCGGCGCGCTTTCCCGCCATGCCGCCGGCCGAGCAGCTTCGCGCCCGCGAGCGGATCCGCCAGTGGGCGGAGCTCGATGAATCCGAACGCCAGACCGCCCGCGCCAATTTCGGCATGGCCAGGCGAATCCCCGAGGAGCAGCGCATCGAGCAGTGGCAGCGCTACCGCTCCATGACCCCCGAGCAGCGCTCGGTGCTGCGCGAGCACGGCAGCACCGGCAACACGGCGGCGCGCTTCGCCGGCGAGCGCACCGGGCTCGCACCCGAAGCCGCCCGGCCCCTGGTCGATCCGGCCACGAGCACGCCTCCCGCCGCGGCGCCGGCCAGCCCCCGCGGCGGCGCGGGCGAAAGCAGCCCGCGATGAGCGCCGAGACCCTCGCGACGGCGGCGGCATCGGCAACGCCCGCGGCGCCCGCCGCCGATCCCTGGCGGCGCCTGATGGGCGCCATCTACGAATGCACGCTGCTGTTCGGCGTGCTCTGGTTCACGCACTACCTGTTCTCCGCCCTCACCCGCTTCCAGGGCGAGCGCGGGCCGATGCTGGTGGCCTTCCAGGTCTTCACCGTGCTGGTGCTGGCGCTGTACTTCGCCGGCTTCTGGGCCCGGGGCCGGCGCACGGTGCCGATGAAGACGATGGGGATGCAGATCGTCGACCAGCAGGGTCGGCTGCTGACGCCGGGGCGCGCCCTCTTGCGCTTCGCCGCCGCCCTGGGCGGGATCGTGATCGGGCTGGGCCTGGGCCACGAGATCCATCCGGCCCTCTACCTGAGCCTGCTCGTGCCCTACGCCTGGTGCTTCGTCGATGCCGACCGGCGCGCGCTCTACGATGTCATCGCCGGCACCCGCCTGGTGCACTTGCCGGTTCCCGAGCCGCCCCGGCGCAAGCGCGCCAGGCGGTGACGTCCCGGATGCGATCGGCGATCGCGGCCGTGACGGTTCAGTCCTGGCGCACGCAGTCGACGGAGTAGGTCTTGCGCCCGTCCACCGTCTCGACGACGAGCCCGTGGACATCGGTTTCGAAACCCGGGAAGCGCTCGTTGAACGAGCGGGCGAACTTCAGGTACTCCACGATGGAGCGGTTGAAGCGCTCGCCCGGGATCAGCAGCGGGATACCCGGCGGATAAGGCGTCACCAGCATGGTGGTGATGCGGCCCTCGAGCTCGTCGATCGGCACCCGGTCGACGCGGCGATGCGCAAGGCATTCGAAGGCGTCGGACGGAATCATCACCGGTTCCATGTTCGAGAGGTACATCTCGGTGGTGACGCGCGCCACGTTGTGGCGCCGGTAGGCGTCGTGGATCTGCTGGGCGAGGTCCCTGAGCCCGACCCGCTCGTACTGCGGATAGGCCTCGACGAACTCGGGCATCACCCGCCACAGCGGCTGGTTGGCGTCGTAGTCCATCTTGAACTGCTGCAGCTCGGTGACCAGGCTGTTCCAGCGCCCCTTGGTGATGCCGATGGTGAACATCACGAAGAAGGAATAGAGCCCGGTCTTCTCGACCACCACGCCGTGCTCGACGAGGTACTTGGTGACGATCGCCGCCGGGATCCCCTGCTCGTCGAACTTGCCGTCGATGTCGAGCCCGGGCGTGACGATGGTCGCCTTGATCGGATCGAGCATGTTGAAGCCGTCGGCGAGCTTGCCGAAGCCGTGCCAGCCGGCATCCGAGGCGAGGAACCAGTCCTCGCGGCTACCGATCCCGTTCTCGGCGAGATCCTCCGGACCCCAGACCTTGAACCACCAGGATTCGTCGAACTCCTTGTCGACCTTGCGCATCGCGCGGCGGAACTCGAGCGCCTCGAAGATCGACTCCTCGACCAGGGCGGTGCCGCCGGGCGGCTCCATCATCGCGGCGGCGACATCGCAGGAAGCGATGATCGCGTACTGCGGGCTGGTCGAGGTATGCATCAGGAAGGCTTCGTTGAAGCGGTGCTGGTCGAGGCTGCGCGACTCCGAGTTCTGCACCAGGATCTGCGATGCCTGCGACAGGCCCGCGAGCAGCTTGTGGGTCGACTGCGTCGAGAAGACCAGCGCATCGCGCGAGCGTGGCCGGTTGGGGCCGATCGCATGGAACTCGTGATAGAACGGATGGAAGCAGGCATGCGGCAGCCAGGCTTCGTCGAAGTGCATCACCTCGACGTAGTCCTCCACCTGGTCCTTGATCGTCTCGACGTTGTAGACGATGCCGTCGTAGGTCGACTGCGTGATCGTCATCACCTGCGGCCGCTTGCTCTTGTCGCGGATGAGCGGATTGGCCTCGATCTTGGCGGCGATGCTCTCGGGGCTGAACTCCGAGAGCGGGATCGGCCCGATGATGCCGTGGTTGTTGCGCGTGGGCTGCAGGAAGATCGGGATCGTCCCGGTCATGATGATCGAATGCAGCACCGACTTGTGGCAGTTGCGATCGACCAGCACCACGTCGTCGCTGCCCACGCTCGAATGCCAGACGATCTTGTTCGAGGTCGATGTGCCGTTGGTGACGAAGAACAGGTGATCCGTGTTGAAGATGCGCGCCGCATTGCGTTCGGAAGCCGCCACCGGCCCGGTGTGGTCGAGCAGCTGGCCGAGCTCGTCGACCGCATTGCAGACATCGGCGCGCAGCATGTTCTCGCCGAAGAACTGGTGGAACATCTGCCCGACCGGGCTCTTCAGGAAGGCCACCCCGCCCGAGTGCCCGGGGCAGTGCCAGGAATACGAGCCGTCGTGCGCATAGTGGACCAGCGCCTTGAAGAACGGCGGCGCGACCGAGTTCAGGTAGTTGGTCGCCTCGCGGATGATGTAGCGGGCGACGAACTCGGGCGTGTCCTCGAACATGTGGATGAAGCCGTGCAGCTCCTTGAGGATCGCATTGGGGATGTGCTGCGAGGTGCGCGTCTCGCCGAACAGGAAGATCGGGATGTGCTCGTTGCGCCGACGGGTCTCGGCGATGAACTTGCGCAGGTCGACGATCGCCTCGCTCTCCTCGCCGGCGTCGATCTCCTCGTCGTCGATCGAGACGATGAAGGCCGAGGCGCGCGCCGCCTGGTTGGCGACCATCGCGACATCGATGTAGGTGAAGCCGCCGATCACCTCCATGCCCTCGTCCTCGAGGGCCTTGGCAAGCGCCCGGATGCCCAGGCCACTGGCTGAATCGGACTTCCAGTCCTCGTCGATGATCACGACCGGGAAACGGAATTTCATCACTCGCACCGCCTGAGGATCGCGCAAAGCGCACAGTTAATCATGTTTGTCCCGCTCCGGGATGACGACACCGTCATCCGCGCCGTGGCCGGCCGCCGGCAAGCGCCGCCCCCAGGGCCGCGCCCAGGGCGGTTTCGGTCGCCGGCTCGCGGCGGCGGGCATCGTCGCGCTGCCGCCCGCCACCGGAACCACCGGGGCCGCCGCGACCATCGCGGCCATCGCGACCGCCCGTGCGTCCGGGCCGTCCGTCGCGGGCCGGGCGACGCCCGCCCCCGGGCGCCGGGGCGCCATCGTTCGACCCGGCCTCCGGCCGGGCGCCGCTCTTCATCGACAGCGCGATGCGCTTGCGGGCGACATCGACCTCGAGCACGGTGACCTTCACCACCTGCCCCGCCCGCACCGCCTCGCGCGGATCCTTGATGAAGCGATCGGCCAGTTGCGAGATGTGCACCAGGCCGTCCTGGTGGACGCCGATGTCGACGAAGGCGCCGAAGTTGGCGACGTTGGTCACCACGCCCTGCAGCCGCATGCCGGGGCGCAGGTCGGAGATCTTCTCGATGCCGTCGGCGAAGCTGGCGCTGGTGAACTCGCCGCGGGGATCGCGCCCCGGCTTCTCCAGTTCGGCAAGGATATCGCGCACCGTCGGCTCGCCGAAGCGCTCGTCGGCGAAGGCGGCCGGCTCGAGCCCGCGCAGCACGCCGCCCTGCCCGATCACCTCGCCCACCGGCCGGCCGATCCGCTCGAGGATGCGCTCGACCACCGGATAGGCTTCCGGATGCACGGCCGACGCGTCGAGCGGATTGTCGCCGTCGGGCACCCGCAGGAAGCCCGCGGCCAGCTCGAAGGTGCGGGCGCCGAATTGCGCCACATCGCGCAGCGCACTGCGCGATGCGAAGGCGCCGTTCTTCTCCCGATGCGCGACGATGCGCTGGGCCATGGTCGGGCCCAGGCCCGAAACGCGCGACAGCAGCGGCGCCGAAGCGGTGTTGACGTCGACGCCGACCGCGTTCACGCAGTCCTCGATGACGATGTCGAGC
>JBAYRO010000116.1:0-8431 GCA_041676645.1 Burkholderiaceae bacterium
CAGCCCGACGTGGAACTGCGCCTGCGCAAGGACGGCCGCTACGAGGTGGAGGTCAACGGCTTCGATTACTTCGACACCGGCAGCGGCGAGCTCCGATCCGGCGGCAAGAAGAACATCGCCGCCTGGAGCCTCGATACCGACTACGACGAGCGCAGCCTGTTCCCGCGCCAGGTCTTTTTCCCCATGGCCGACGCAAAGGATGGCTGGAACAAGCTGCGCAGGGACATCAAGGCCGAACTGGACGAATCCCGCCTCGACAAGCTGCACGGCACGGTGAGCCTGCCGTTCGAGCCCGGCGACAACCGCAAGGTGGCGGTGAAGATCGTGGACGATCGGGGCATCGAGTCGCTGAAGGTGATGGCGCTGCCATGAATGCGGAACGGGAACAGCTGGACCTGTTTGACGACCTGTCCTATTACGAGGGCGCGGACGTCGAGTACAAGTCGGCCCGGGGAGGCCTGCCGTCCAGTCTCTGGGAGACTTACAGCGCATTTGCCAATACCGGCGGTGGCACGATCTGGCTAGGAGTCGTCCAACGGGATGACGCACGGCTCGACATCCAGGGCATCGAGAACATCGAGAAGCTCAGGACAGACTTGTGGAATCTCCTCAACAATCGCGAGAAGATCAGCCGCAAGTTGTTGGCCGAGGGCGATGTGCGGATCGTCCCCTTGCCGGAATCGAATAGAGCGTTGCTCAGCATCAGGGTTCCGCAGGCCGGCCGCCGCGAGCGCCCTGTCCATGTCGGCAAGGATCCCTTCACGGGCACCTATCGCCGCGACCATGAGGGCGACTATCGCTGTACCGAGGACGAAGTGCGGCGCATGTTCGCCGACCAGTCCGACGAGCCGGCCGACAGCCAGGTGCTCGATGGCTTCGGCTTCGAGGATCTCGACCCCGAATCATTGGCGCAGTTCCGAAACCGGTTCGCCTCGTTCGATCCCAACAATCCCTGGCTGGCGGAGGACGATAGGGGCCTCCTGGCCAAGCTCGGTGCCTGGCGTCGGGATCGACGAACCGGGCGTGAAGGCCTGACCCAGGCTGGGCTGGTCATGTTCGGCCGCGAGTTGGCCATCCGAGATCCTGCCGGAGTTCCGCGATTTCATCTGGACTATCGCGAGCATTTCACCGACGACCCTGCTGTCCGATGGACAGACCGATTGACCCTTGACGGGTACTGGGAAGGAAACATCTTCCAGTTCTATCAGCGAGTCATCGTGAAGCTGGGAGCGGGACCCGGAATCAAGCAGCCCTTCCAGATCGATGCAGAAGGATATCGCCGCACCAGAAGCTCGGTGCACGAAGCGCTGCAGGAAGCGTTCGTCAATGCGTTGATCCATGCCGACTACAGCGGCCAGGGCGGAATCGTCATCGACCGCTACCTCGACCATATCGAGTTCTCCAATCCGGGCACCTTGTTGCTGTCGAGAGAGCAGCTCTTGCAGGGCGGCGTGAGCGAATGCCGGAACAAGTCGCTGCAGCTGATGTTCCAGAAGCTCGGGGCCGGTGACAAGGCGGGCTCCGGGCTGGACCGTATTCGCGCCAGCTGGTCCGCCGCCCATTGGCAATCCCCACGGCTCATTCAGACCTGGCGACCCGATCGTGTGCGGCTGATCCTGCCGATGATCAGCACCTTGCCGACGGATGCGATGCAGGCGCTGGAGATGCGATTCGGGGCTACCTTGCGTCAGTGCACACCCGATGAGATTCAGGCGCTGGTAGCCGCCCAGGTCGAGGGAGATGTCACCAATCAGCGGCTGCAGGAAATGCTGTCCGTACATCGGGTGGACATCACCCGCATGCTGAAGGAACTCGTTCAGGACGGATTCCTGGTTCCCGAGGGTCAGGGCCGGTGGACACGCTACCACCTCGTAGAACAAGGGGGCCCTGCCTCCTCGCCAGAAAGTGGGGTGATCCCAGATTCGCCCGGGCTGACCCCAGATTCGCCCCGGCTGACCCCAGATTCGGAAGCAGGCGACCCTAGATCCGGGTCTATGACCCCAGATTCAATGGAGAACACGCCGCATTCGGCAGTGAGCATGTCCGCCGCCGAGAGAGAGGAACTCGTCCGGATCGCTCGCCCGGTACGAGACGCCGGCGCCACACCGCAGGCCACCGTCCGATCCACCATCCTTGACCTGTGTTCCGGTCGTTTCCTCAGTCTACGAGAGCTGGCTGAACTGCTGAACCGCAGTCCGGAGGCATTGCGCAACGAGTACATCAGCAAGATGGTGCGGGCGGGACAACTCGAACTTCGCCACCCGGAGAATCCCAGGCACCGGCAGCAGGCTTACCGCGCCGCCGTACCCGTCGGGGAAGCCAAATGAGCGCCCCCAGGTCCCTGATCATCAATTCCCCCTACGAGACACCGGGACGCCACTGGCAACAGGGCGCCGGCACTGCGCTGGCCCTGGTGGAAGGCCGCCGCCCCGCGGCCTACGAGGTCTTCGACACCCGCAACAACACCCGACGGGTGGAGGAACTCGAACTCGTCAACCGCATCCGCGATCGCACGAGGGAATGGCGCGAGGCGGACTACCCGGGAGTCACCCGGGTCACGCGCAGCCTGCTGGCGCACTGGCACGACCGGGATGCGCGCACGCTGCCCTTCTACTTCTGCCAGCTCGAGGCCATCGAGACCCTGGTCTGGTGGGTCGAGGCAACGGCGCAGTACCGCCAGGGCATCTTCCTGGAGGGCGACGGCGGGCCCTGGGAGCGGGTGTGCAACAAGATGGCCACCGGCAGCGGCAAGACCACCGTGATGGCGATGATCATCACCTGGCAGGTGCTCAATGCCCTCGCCTATCCCAGGCGCAACAAGGATTTCTCCCGGGCGATTTTCGTCGTCGCACCGGGGCTGACCGTGCGCGAGCGCCTGCAGGTGCTGCTGCCCGGCAATCCCGCCAATGTCTACGACGAGTTCGCCCTGTGTCCTTCCGAGGCCTTGCGCCAGAAGCTCAACCGGGCCGAGGTGCTGATCGAGAACTGGCATTCGCTGATGCCGCTACGGCAGCCCGAGCGTTCGGTCGTGAAGAAGGGCACGGAGAGCGACGAGGCCTTCACGCGGCGGGTGCTGGGCAAGCTCGCGCCGTACAAGGACATCCTCGTCATCAACGACGAAGCCCATCATGCGTATCGCAAGCCCGCCGACATCAAGATCAGCAGACGGGACGCCGAGGAGCGCGGCATCGACCTCGAGGAGGCGACCCGCTGGATCGAGGGGCTGGATCGCCTGCACAAGACGCGGCGGATCATCCGCTGCTTCGACCTCTCGGCCACGCCCTTCGCCCCCACCGGCAAGACCAGCACCGACGAAGGTCTGTTCGGCTGGATCGCCTCGGATTTCGGGCTCA
Organism: Burkholderiaceae bacterium; assembly: GCA_041676645.1. GTDB lineage: Bacteria > Pseudomonadota > Gammaproteobacteria > Burkholderiales > Burkholderiaceae_E > JAMLIN01. The sequence goes on from JBAYRO010000116.1 coordinate 3,354, forward strand.
ACGATGCGATCGAGAGCGGCCTGGTCAAGACGCCGCGGGTGGTGGTTCGCGACAGCGCCCTGCCCAACAGTCAGCTACGCTCGAAGCTGTATCACCTGTATCGCGAACCGGAGGTCGCCGAGGATCTCAATCGCAAGGGCGCGAAGCCCGAAGACCCTTTGCCCAAGCTGGTCCAGGACGCCTACACCCTGCTCGGCGCGGACTGGCGCGAAGCCGCCCGACAGTGGGAAGAGAGCGGCCATACTTCCCCTCCGGTGATGCTGACGGTCTGCAATCGTACCGAGACGGCGGCGCGCATCGAACGCTACTTCACCAGCGGGGATGCCTTCTGGCCGGAACTCCAGGCGCCCGAGAAGACGCTGCGCGTCGATTCGCGGGTCCTGGAGAAGGCCGAGATCGGCGAGACTGCCAGCGCCGACAAGGACTACGAGGCGCGCCTCAAGACCATCGTGCGGGCGGCTGGCCTACCGACCGATCGCGCGGATGCGCTGCTCTCGGCCAGGAAGGAAGAAATCCTGCGGTCAATCGTGGACAACGTCGGCAAGCGTGGCACTGCGGGCCAGCGCCTGCAGAACGTGATCTCGGTGGCGATGCTGTCCGAAGGCTGGGATGCCAAGAACGTCACCCACATCATGGGACTGCGCGCCTTCACCAGCCAGTTGCTGTGCGAGCAGGTGATCGGTCGCGGCCTGCGGCGCGTGAGCCACGAGATCGACGAGAACGGCCTGTTCCTGCCGGAATACGTGAACGTGTTCGGCGTGCCCTTGTCGGTGTTCCAGGACGACAGCGGGGGCGATCCTCCGCCGCCGCCCAAGCCCAGCACCCAAGTCGAATCCCTGCCCGAGCGCAACAGCCTGGAGATCCGCTGGCCGAACGTGCTGCGCGTCGACTCGGTGGTGAAACCCATTCTCGCCTTGCGCTGGGACCAGGTGTCGGCACTGTCGATCAGGCCGGAGGACACCCCGATCTCGGCCGAGGTCGCGCCGGCTCTCGGCGGGGCGACCGATTGGAGCAAGATCTCGGTCATCGAGCTGGAGCGGCTTCCGGATGCCTTCCGCCTGCAGCGACTGGTTTTCCTCGCAGCCCGCAAGGCGCACGACCAGATGAGGGACAGGTTCACTGGCGGGCGCGAGCATCTCGTCTACCAGCTGATCCGTCTGGTCGAGGAGTTCATCGCATCCGACAAGCTGGTGATTCCGGGCCTGTTCCACCAGGACCCCTTGCGCAAGCGGATCCTGCTGGCGCTCAACGCCGATCGGATCGTCGGACATCTGCTGCGCTACGTCCACGAGCACAACACCGAGACGATCGAGCTCGTCTTCGATGAAGACATGCCGGTCGGCTCCACCCGCGACATGAGGACCTGGTACACGACCAAGCCCACCCTGCCGACGCTGAAGTCACAAGTGAGCCACGTCGTGGGCGACAGTACGTGGGAAGGGTACGCAGCCAACCTGTTCGAAAGCAGCGCCCGCGTGCTCGCCTACGTGAAGAACGACCATCTCGGCTTCGTCATCCATTACATGTGGAACGGATCGCGCCGGCGCTTCCTGCCGGACTTCCTGGTCCGCCTGGCCAACGGCAGAACGCTCGTGCTCGAAATCAAGGGCGTGGACGACGACCAGAATCGGGCGAAACGAGCGGCGCTGGCCATGTGGATCGACGGCGTCAACGCAAAGGGCGGGTTCGGCGTCTGGGAACATGCCGTTGCCTTCGAGCCCGGCGAGATCCGCGACATTATCGAAACGATGGGCTGATCCAGGCCGTTCGGGGTCGCATGAGGCCGACGGATCGGAATACGGCGCCGACAGGACATGGCGCTAATCGAAGTACCGCGTGCTCAACTGCTCGAAGCGCACCGGCAGCCCGGTGAAGGGAATGCGCACGATCGCGGCCGGATGGGACAGGGCCGGCGCGCAGGCTGTTCCCCACCGGGACACCACCTCGCGGTAGCGCACGATGATGCCGCTGTCGTCGATGAGCAGCACCCTCTCGATGCGCACCTGGTGGCAACGGTCGGGACGCTGGCCGAGGAAGACTCCCACCACGATGTCGCGGCCGAAGTCCACATGGGGCAGCGGTCGCGAGGGCAGGTGGCCGCCCTCGTGCGTCTGCCAGAGCGAGATCCATTCGGTCCGGTTGCGCGCGACGAGGGTGATCGAGAAGACGAAGCCGGAGTCGAGGCTCTCGTCGATGGTCCCGTAGCGCAATTCGAAGCGACCGATCCGCACCCCGCAGGCGGCGGCCGACACCGCCATGGCGCCGGCGGCGGCGAGCGTCCTGCGCCGCGTCCAGGCGCTCATCGTCAGGGCTCGCGCGCCCGCAGCAGCAGGCTCTGCGTTGCCCGGCCCAGCAAGCCCTGTTCATCGTAGAGCGCCGATTCCGCCAGGCCGCTGCCCGTTTCGCCGAAGGCCGTCCGGGCATCGAGGCAGATCCACTGCCCCCGCGGCGGGCGCAGCAGGTTGATCGTCAGGTCGCTGTTGATGAAGACATAGCGGCTGAAGTCGAGCACCGCGCTGATCCCGTTGCCGGAATCGGCGGCGACGGCGACCCGCTGGCAGGCGCTGGGCTCCTCGCCGTCGACCAGCGGATAGCGCAGCCGGAACCAGGCGCAGGTCGGGCCGTCGAACAGCCGCCCCCGAACCACCCGGATCTCGACGAGATCGTCGTAGCCGATCTGCTCGCCGAAGACGGGCATGTGGGCCACCGGACACATGCCCGGAGGCCGCGGTGGCTGAGGCAGCGGATGGCCCGGGGTGCCGGCGGGCACGGGAACGTCGACCTGGCGCAACGCGAGCGCCGTGACACGGGCGCACTCCCGCCCGCCCGCGAGCAGCTGCGCGGAGAAGTGACCGGCATTGCGCCCGATGTAGTCCTCCTGCACCCGGATATCCAGCTCGCCGATAGGCACCGGCCGCAGCAGGTTGACGGTGAGCCGGGCGAGATGGTCCAGGCCATGGCCAGCGGCAGCCGCCTCGATGGCGCGCGCGATGGCGGCGCTGGGCGGGCCGGCATGCTGGTGGGCTGGATCCCAGGGCCCGCGGGTCAGGTCCAGCGATTCCAGGACACCGCCTTCGCGTGCAACGTAGGCGGCCGCGATGCCGGGGATTTCCCGTTCCGGCCGCTCGCGCCCCGTCTTCGATGATTCCCCCGTATCGCCTGCCGTGTCCATGCGCATCACCGCTGGCCGGACGCCGGAGCCCCCGGCACCTTGCTCATTATCGCCCCGAGCAGTTCGATCGGAATCGGGAAGACGACCGTCGACGTGCGATCGTTGGCGATCTGGGTCAGCGTCTGCAGGTAGCGCAGCTGGATCGCCTCGGGCTGGGCGGCGAGCTCGCGCGCCGCCTGCAGGAGCTGCGCCGCCGCCTGCGCCTCGCCCTCGGCGTGGATCACCTTGGCGCGCCGCTCGCGCTCGGCCTCGGCCTGGCGCGCGATCGCCCGCACCATGCTCTCGTTGAGATCGACATGCTTGAGCTCGACGTTCGACACCTTGATGCCCCAGGCGTCGGTCTGCACATCGAGCACCTGCTGCAGGTCCTGGTTGATCTGCTCGCGCTCGCCCAGGACCGAATCGAGATCATGCTTGCCGAGGATCGCCCGCAAGGTCGTCTGCGCCAGCTGCGAGGTCGCGTCCATGTAGTTCTCGACCTGGATCACCGCCAGCTCGGGATCGATCACGCGCATGTAGATCACCGCGTTGACCTGCACCGAGACGTTGTCGCGGGTGATCACATCCTGCGCGGGGACGTCGATGACGACGGTGCGCAGGTCGATGCGGACCATCTGCTGGAAGCCGGGAATGACGATCACCAGTCCCGGGCCCTTGACCTTCCAGAAGCGGCCGAGCTGGAAGATCACGCCACGCTCGTACTCGCGCAGGATGCGCAGCGATGCGACCGCCAGCAGGATGATGATGATCGGAATGAATCCGTAGCCGAAGAGGACTGACATGGGGTTCTCCATCATGGCCCCGGGGGACCGGGTTGCCCGACCTCGGCGCCCGGCGTCGCGGACTCTCCGGCCAGGGGTTCGACATCGAGCACCAGTCCGTCGCGCCCGACGATCCGGACATGCTGGCCGACGACGAGTGGTCTGTCGGTGGTAGCGGTCTTCACGCGCCAGCGCTCGCCATGCACCCAGGCCCAGGTGCCGTTGGCGCCGACCTCGATGATCCTTGCCGGGCTGCGCTGCAATTCCTCTGCCCCGCTCGTGACCGGGCGGCGGCGGGCAGCGAGCGCGAGGCGCACGAAGACCAGGCCGACGATCAGGTTGGCGGCGGCCACGCCGACGATCATCCAGATCGGGATGCCGAAACCCGGTGCAGCGGTATCGACCAGCATGATCGAGCCGATGATGAAGGCGATGGTACCGATCAGGGCGAGCATGCCGAAACTCGGAACGAACACCTCGGCGACGACCAGCGCGAAGCCGAGCAGCAGCAGGCCGACGCCGGCATAGTCGAGCGGCAGCATCTGCAGGCCGAACAGGCCGGTCAGCAGGAGGACCGCGCCGGCCACACCGAGCACCCCGAAGCCGGGGGAAGTGACCTCGAGGAAGATCCCGTAGGCTCCGACCAGCAGGAGCATATAGGCGACGGTGGGATTGGACAGCAGCATGAGCAGCTCGAGCCGCCAGTCCGGCGGCACATCGACGGTGCCGGCGCCGGCCACCGCGAGGCTCCGGGTGCTGCCGTCGGCCATGCGCACTTCCCGGGCATCGGCGGCGGCGATCAGGGCCGGCATGTCGGCGGCGATGAGATCCACGACGCCGTTCTCGAGCGCCTCCTCGGCCGACAGGCTCAGGCCTTCCCGTACCGCGCGCTCGGACCATTCGACATTGCGCTCGCGCGACTGCGCCAGCGCCCGTATCCAGGCCGCGGAATCATTGATGATCTTGCGTTCCATCGCGCCGTCCGGTGCCGGCACCCGGCTGTCGGGGCGGGACTTGCCCGACTCGCCTTCGGTCGCCGATTCCTCGTCGGGCGACTCCGGCTGTCCCGGCGACGCTGGCGAGGGCCCGCCACCGATCGACACCGGTGTCGCGGCACCGATGTTGGTGGCCGGCGCCATGGCCGC
>JBAYRO010000117.1:0-8209 GCA_041676645.1 Burkholderiaceae bacterium
AGCCTCGGCGGCCTGCATTCACCGATCGCCTGGGGGCTGCTCATCCTCGTCGTCGGCCACGTCGGGATGGCCCTCTACCATCACTTCATCAGGAAGGATGGTGTCCTGCAGCGGATGGCCTAGCGCGTTCAGGACTCGCGCGTCGGCAGCCGGGCGCTGGCGATCAGCTGGATGAGGGCGGCGAACACCTTCGGATTCCCGGCGACGATGCGCTGGCCGAAGAGGTAGTTCGAGTCGCCCTCGAAATCGCCGACGAGACCGCCGGCCTCGCTCACCAGCAGGCTGGCGGCGGCGACATCCCAGGGGCTGAGGCCGATCTCGAAGAAGCCGTCGTAGCGCCCGCATGCGACGTAGGCCAGGTCGAGCGTCGCCGCGCCCGGGCGGCGCACGCCCCCGGTGCGCTCGATCAGCATCCTGAACAGTGGCATGAAGTCGTCGAGGTGCTCGAGCCGGCTTTGCGGAAAGCCGGTCCCGATCAGCGCCTGGTCGAGCCGGGTGCGGTTCGACACCCGGATCCGCCGGTTGTTCAGGAAGGCGCCCCGGCCGCGGGTGGCGGTGAAGAGTTCGTCGCGGTTCGGATCGTAGACGAGGCCCTGGGTGATGACGCCGCGCTGGGCAAGCGCGATCGAGATCGCGTACTGCGGCATGCCGTGGATGAAGTTGGTCGTGCCGTCGAGCGGATCGATGATCCAGATGTGCTCGGCCTGCTCGACCGGAACATCCTGCTGGCCCGGCGAATGCCCGGACTCCTCTGCTAAGATGGCGTGCCCCGGGTAGGCGCCGCGCAGTGTTTCGATGATCGCCGCTTCCGCTGCCTGGTCGACTTCGGTCACGAAGTCGTTGCGCTGCTTGCGTGCGATCTTGATCGTTTCCAGGTCGAGCGCGGCGCGATTGATGATCCGGGCGGCGCGGCGCGCTGCCTGGATCGCGATGTTGAGCATCGGGTGCATGGGCTTCGCACAAGTCCAAACAGTCAATTCTAAGGTATCGCCTCGACGATCATGAACCCGGGTCCAGCCGCGCCCGCCCGGCGCGTCGATTTCGTCCTCGTCGACCCGAGCCACCCCGGCAATGTCGGGGCAGCCGCGCGTGCAATCCGCGTCATGGGCTTCTCGCGCCTCGTCGTCGTGACGCCGCACGACCGGGCCATCCTCGAGCATCCGCAGGCCATCGCCATGGCCAGTGGGGCCGACGACGTCCTTGCCCGGGCGCGCCGCTGCGACAGCCTGGAGGCTGCGCTCGCCGATGTCACCCTGGCCCTGGGCCTGAGCGCATCCGGGCGCGAGTTCGGCCCGAGCCCCCGGCCGCCGCGGCCCGCCTGCGCGGAACTCGTCCGCGAACTGCATGCCGGCGAACGGACGCGGGTCGCGCTCGTCTTCGGCACCGAGCGCACCGGCCTGTCGATCGGCCAGCTGCAACTGTGCCAGCGGCTTTGCTCGATTCCCGGCGCCGACGACTATCGCTCGCTCAATCTCGCGCAGGCCGTGCAGGTCATGGCCTTCGTGATGAGCGAAGCCCTCGGGGCCGGGACGACGGACGACGGCATCGGTCCCAGCGGCCCGCGGCGGGCGCCGGGCACGCCCGAAGGCGAGCCGGCCAGCGGCGTCCAGATCGAGGCGATGTTCGCCCATCTCGAACGCGCGCTCATCACGATAGGGTTCCTCGACCCCGCGCATCCGAAGAAACTCATGCCACGCCTGCGTCGGCTTTTCGCCCGTACCCGTCTCGGGGTCGAGGAGGTCGACCTGCTGCGCGGCATCTGCACGAAGATCGAGCGCAGCAGCGCGAAGGACGAGCGATGAAGCAGCAACGGATCCCCGCGGTCTACATGCGGGGCGGAACCAGCAAGGGCGTGTTCTTCCATGAGCGCGACCTGCCCAGGGCGGCCAGCGAGCGCGATGCCCTGCTGCTGCGGGTGGTCGGCAGTCCCGATCCCTACCGCCGGCATACCGACGGCATGGGCGGTGCCACGTCGAGCACGAGCAAGGTGGTGCTGATCTCGCCCTCGCGTCGCGACGACAGCGATGTCGACTACACCTTCGGGGCGGTTGCGATCGACGAAGCGCTGATCGACTACAGCGGTAACTGCGGCAATCTCTCGGCGGCGGTCGGGCCCTTCGCGATCAGCGAGGGCCTGGTGCCGGCGCGGGAGGGCGAGACCAGGGTGCGCATCTGGCAGCGCAACCTCGGCCAGCGCATCGATGCGTTCGTGCCGGTGCGCGACGGCGAGGTGCTCGAGGAAGGCGCCTTCCAGGAGGACGGGGTGCCGTTCCCCGGCGCCGAGATCCGGCTCGAGTACCACGAGCCCTTGCCGGTGCCAGGCGCGCCGGCCCTGCTGCCCACGGGCAATCCGCAGGACCTGCTCGAGGTGCCCGGGCTCGGCAGGGTGGCGGTGACGATGATCACCGCCGGCAACCCGACCGTCTTCCTGCGGGCCGATGCGCTGGGCCTGAGCGGTCGTGAACTGCCCGAGGAGGTCGATCGCGACCGCCGGCTGCTCGAGCGCCTCGAGGCGATCCGCTCCCATGCCTCGGTGGCGATGGGACTTGCCGACACGCCGACCGAGGCGAGCCGCCTGCGCCCCGCGACGCCCAAGGTCTCATGGCTGGCGAAACCCGCGCCGTATCGCACCAGCGCCGGAGCCGAAGTGGGCGCCGAGCGTATCGACATCCTCGCCCGCATCATGTCGATGGGGCGGCTGCACCATGCGTACACCGGCACCGGCTCGATCGCGCTGGCCGCGGCGGCTGCGCTGCCGGGCAGCCTCGCCAACGAGATCGCCCGCACGCTGCCGGGGGTGGCGACCCGCATCGGGCATGTCTCGGGCGTACTCGCTGTGGGCGCGGAAATGGTCTGCGACAATGGCGCCTGGCGGATGGACCGGGCGCTCATGTCGCGCAGCGCCCGGCGCCTGATGAGCGGCTGGGTACACGTGCCCCGGCAAGGGGCTTGAGGCTGCGCCTACACTGCGACGACAAGCGGATCCGCCGGGCCTTCCGGGGGCCGCAGAGGGAGAACTGACGATGTTCGAGCGCATCCGCGAAGACATGGCGGCCGTCCGGGAGAGGGACCCGGCCGCGCGTTCGTCGCTCGAGGTGCTGTTGTGTTATCCGGGCATCCATGCGCTCGTCCTGCACCGGATCGGCCATGCGTTCTGGATCAATCGATTCCGCACGCTGGGGCGCTGGGTGTCGCACCTGTCGCGCTGGCTCACCGGCATCGAGATCCATCCGGCCGCCCGGATCGGCCGGCGCGTCTTCATCGACCACGGCATGGGCGTCGTGATCGGCGAGACCGCCGAGGTCGGCGACGATTGCACGATCTACCAGGGCGTCACCCTGGGGGGTACTTCGCTCAATGGCGGCAAGCGCCATCCGACCCTGGGCGAGCGCGTGGTCGTCGGCGCCGGAGCCAAGGTGCTGGGGCCCTTCACGGTGGGCGACGATGCCAACATCGGCTCGAACTCGGTGGTGCTGAAGTCCGTGCCGGCCGGCGTGACCGCAGTGGGCATTCCGGCCAGGATCCTGGCGCAGGACTCGGACCACGCCACCGAAGCGCAGCCAGCCCACGCGGGTTTTTCCGCCTATGCGGTGACCCGCGGCGGGGACGACCCGCTGTCGGTCGCGCTGCACCGGCTGATAGACCATGTCGCCGCCCAGGACCGACGCATCGAGGAGATGCAGGACGAGCTGAAGCGCATGGGCATCCGGCTCGAGAAGGACTGCGAGCCGCTCGATGCCGGCGACCTGAATCGCCTCGTCGAATAGGCGGGGGCGGCCGCAAGGGCGGCGGCCGGCCCTGGCCGGCCCTTATCGTCGGCGTCGGCCGCTACCAGTCGCCGAGCCGGGTCCAGCCGACCGAATCGATTCTCAGGAAACCCCCGCGACGCGGCGCCAGCGTCCAGTCGGGCAACACCCAGCGTTCACGCGGCCGGCCGTGGCGCAGCCATCGATGGACCGCGGGCCGATGGGTATGGCCATGGACCAGGACGTCGACGCCGCAGTCGTCCATGAGCCGGTCGACCGCGGCGAGGTTCACGTCCATCAGGTATTCGGCCTTGGCCTGCTTGCTCGCTTCGCTGGCATCGCGATAGCCGCGCGCGAGCCGCTCGCGCTCATCGACCGGATGGGCGAGGAAGGCATCCTGCCAGGCGGCCTGCCGGCTGGCCGTCCGGAAGCGCTGGTACTCGGCATCGTCGGTGCACAGCGCATCGCCATGGCAGAGGAGGACGCGACGCCCGAAGGCCTCGACCACGAGCGGCTCCTCGAGCAGATCGAAGCGGGCGCGCCGGGGATAGGAGGCCAGCTTCGCCGGGGCGGGCTGGCGCCCGAGCAGGAAATCCCGGTTGCCCCGCAGCACCCGGGTCCGCACGCCGGCATGGGCCAGTCGGGCAAGGGCATTGGCGAGTTCGTCGGCCGCCGGGTCGGCGCTGTCGTCGCCGATCCAGGCCTCGAAGAGATCGCCGAGCAGGAAGAGCTCGGTCACCCCCTCGATGGCGCTGTCCAGGGCGGCGAGGAAGCTTTCGGTGAGCGCGGGCTCGTGTCCGCCCAGGTGCATGTCCGATGCGAGCAGCGCGCGCTGCTCGCCCTCGATGCGGATCCCCTGCGGTGCTTCAGTTGCCAACCCTGGTCACCGATTCGATCCGCACCGGTGTCTTGGGGACGTCCTGGAACGGCCCCATGGTGCCGGTCGGAACCTCGCGGATGCGGTCGACGACATCCATGCCGTCGACGACTTTGCCGAAGACGGTGTAGCCGTGACCATCGTGGCCCGGGTAGTTCAGCGAGGCGTTGTCGACCACGTTGATGTAGAACTGGGCGGTGGCGGAGTTCGGATCGGCCGTGCGGGCCATCGCGATCGTGCCGCGGTCGTTCTTCAGGCCGTTGTTCGATTCGATCTCGATCGGCGCGCGCGTCTTGCGGGTCTGCAGGTTGCCCTCGTAGAAGTCCTCGCCGAAGCCGCCGCCCTGGATCATGAAGCCGCTGATCACCCGGTGGAACACGGTGCCGGCGTAGTGGTCGTCCTCGACGTACTGCAGGAAGTTGGCGACCGACTTGGGCGACTTGTCCGGATACAGCTCCACCACGATCTCGCCTTCGGAGGTCTTGATGAGCACCTGCGGGTTCGACGCGGCCGAGGCGCCTCCGGGGGCGATCGCCAGTCCGAAGGCGAGGGCGCAGATGGCGGGGATTTTCTTGAGCAGCATGGGGACTCCGTCGTCGTTGGTGTTCGTCTTGTCATTGCCCGCCCGGCGGCTCGCGCTCGGGTTCGGGGGTGGTGCGCCGGATCAGCTCGTCGACGAGCTCCAGCTTGCGTGTCGCGGTGGCCGTGGTGGAGGCGCTGCGGGCCGCGACATCGTATTGTCGTCGGGCCAGGCGCAGGAGCACGTCACCGAGGTTCTCATGGGCGAGCGCATAGGAGGGCTGCACCCGGATCGCCTGCTCGAGCGTCGCACGGGCGCGCTCGAGCTCGTCGCGCCCGGCGTAGAGCGCCGCGAGATTGTTGTAGGGTTCGGCGAGTTCGGGGTAGTCGCGGGTCAGGGCCTCGAAGGTCGCGATGGCCTCGTCGGTGCGCCCGAGCCGGCTCTGCGCGACGCCGCTCAGGAAATCGATCTCGACTCGTCGGGGATGTCGCTCGCCGGCCCGGCCGGCCTCCGCGAGCGCCGCCTCGTAGGCGCCTTCCCGGATCAGCCGCTGCATCTGTTCGACCGCGGTCGCTGCCAGGCGCGGATCGGACAGCCGATCGGGCGTCCGCGGATGTTCGAGCTGCGGCGGCGGGAGGGTCTGCGCCCCGGCCGGACCGGCGAGCACCACCAGCCAGAGCGCGCCGATGAGGCCGGCTCGGGCCGAAAGGGGCGGACGGCCCGATGCTATACTCGATCGCATGGCGGCATTCTAGCAATCGCCGTGCGAATCGATGCGCACCGGTGCAGCGCACCGGTCGGCCCGGGTTCCCCGATCAGGCGGGCTGCGGCCGCTACCCGCCACAGGAGCGGGTCGCCGGGCGTCCGGCGGAATTCGAGTACGATGCGCCGCTGATCCGGCCACCCGCGATTTCGTCCCGATGCTCCGAATCCACAATACCGAATCCCGTCGCAAGGAAGTGTTCGAGCCGATCGAACCGGGGCGGGTGCGCATGTACGTCTGCGGGATGACCGTCTACGACTACTGCCATGTCGGCCATGCCCGGGTTCTCGTGGTGTTCGACGTGATCCAGCGCTGGCTGCGGGCGAGCGGCTACGACCTGCGCTATGTGCGCAACATCACCGACATCGACGACAAGATCATCCGCAGGGCGGTCGACAACGGCGAGTCGATTCGCTCGCTCACCGACCGCTTCATCGCGGCGATGCACGAGGACGAAGCCGCCCTGGGCGTCGAGCGACCCGATTTCGAGCCGCGAGCCACCGACCATGTCCCGCAGATGCTGGCCATGATCGAGCGCCTGCGCGAGAACGACCTGGCCTACCAGGCCGACAATGGCGACGTCAATTTCGCGGTGCGCCGCTTCCCGCGCTACGGTCGGCTTTCGGGCAAGTCGCTCGACGACCTGCGGGCCGGGGAGCGGGTGGCCGTCGGCGCCGGCAAGCAGGATCCCCTCGACTTCGTGCTCTGGAAGGCGGCCAAGGCGGGCGAACCCGAGGATGCGACCTGGCCGTCGCCACTCGGTCCGGGACGGCCCGGCTGGCATATCGAATGCTCGGCCATGGCGACGGCGCTGCTGGGCGAGACGCTCGACATCCATGGCGGCGGCGCCGACCTGCAGTTCCCGCACCACGAGAACGAGATCGCGCAGAGCGAAGGGGCGCATTTCCACGGCCGCGAAGGGCGCTTCGTCAACTACTGGATCCACAACGGCTTCGTGAGGATCGACGACGAGAAGATGTCGAAGTCGCTCGGCAACTTCTTCACCGTGCGCGATGTCCTGCGCCGCTTCGATCCCGAGGTGCTGCGGCTGTTCATCCTGCGGGCGCACTATCGCAGCCCGCTCAATTATTCGGACGCGCACCTCGAGGATGCGCGTGCTTCGCTGCTGCGTCTCTACAATGCGCTCGGCCACCACGACGATGCCTCCGACGGCGGCGCCGATGCGCCCGATGGCGGGTCTGGCGCAGCCTTCGCCGCGCGCTTTCGCGAGGCGATGGACGACGACTTCAATACGCCGGTTGCGCTCGCCGTCCTCTTCGAGATGGCGGCCGAGCTCAATCGGCGGCCCGATGCCGGCCTCGAGCAGGCGCTGCGTCGGCTCGCCGGCCACCTCGGACTGCTCGCCCGCGATCCTCGCGAGGTCCGGCGATCGGGCCTGGTGGGCAGCGACGCCGCCGCGGCCGATTCCCCGGACGACGCCGCCATCGCCGCCGCGATCGCCGAGCGCGCCGCCGCGAAGAAATCGCGCGATTTCGCGACCGCCGACCGGATCCGGGACGAACTCGCCCGGCAGGGAATCATGCTCGAGGATTCGCCGACCGGCACCACCTGGCGCCACCAATGACGGCCGACGAACCGGGGATGGCGCGATGAAGCCCGCCTGGTGGGACGAGGCGGGTTGCGCGCTCGCTGGCCGGGACCCGACGCTCGCACGGGTCATGCGGGAATGCGGCCAGGCCCATCTCGTGCGACGAGGCGATCCCTTCCAGACACTGGCCCGTTCGATCGTCGGCCAGCAGATCTCGGTGGCCGCCGCCCAGGCGGTCTGGGGACGGGTCGTCGCGCGCGCCCGCCGCGTCGATGCGGACCGCCTGTCGCGGATGCGCATCGCCACCCTGCGCGACTGCGGCCTGTCGGCGCGCAAGGCCGAGTACCTCAAGGATCTCGCGGGCAGGTTCGCCAGCGGCGAGGTCGACCCGGCCCATTGGGCCGAGCGTACCGACGATGAACTGATCGCCGAACTCACCCGGGTGCGCGGGGTCGGTCGCTGGACAGCCGAGATGCTTTTGATATTCAATCTGCACCGGCCGGATGTCTTTCCGGTCGATGATGTCGGATTGCTGCGTGGAATCGCCCGCAACTACACGGACGGCGCGACGCCCACGCGCAGCGAGGCTCTCGCCATCGGCGAGAGCTGGCGCCCGTGGCGAAGCCTGGCCACCTGGTACATGTGGCGCTGCCTCGATCCGCTGCCAGTGGAGAATCGATGAAGACCACGTTCCTAGACTTCGAACAGCCGATCGCTGACCTCGAGCAGAAGATCGATGCGCTTCGGTTCGTCC
>JBAYRO010000118.1:0-8201 GCA_041676645.1 Burkholderiaceae bacterium
CGGGCGATCAGCCACGCGATCGCGACCTCGCCGGGCGCCGCATCATGCGCCCTGGCGATCTCGTCGAGGCTGTCGAGGATCCGCAGGCCGCGAGGATTCAGGTAGCCGCCGGCGCGCGTGCCGCGGGCGCTCTTGCCGAGGTCGTCCTGCGAGCGGTACTTGCCGGTGAGGAAGCCCGAGGCGAGGCTGTAGTAGGTGATGACGCCGAGTCCCTCGGCGATCGCGAGCTCGCGCAGCGGGCCTTCGTAGCTGTCGCGGTCGTAGAGGTTGTATTCGGGCTGGATGACCTCGTAGCGCGCCAGGCCGGCCTTCTCCGATGCCGACAGGGCCGCGCGCAGCTGCCCGGCGTCGTAGTTGGATGCGCCGATGGCCCGTACCTTGCCGTCCCGGACCAGGGCATCGTGCGCCCGCAGCGTTTCCTCGATCGGTGTGACCGGGTCGGGGAAGTGGCTGAAATAGAGGTCGATGCGGTCGGTGCGCAGGCGACGCAGCGATGCCTCGACGGAGGAGACGATGTTCGTCGCGCTCAGGCCGCCGCCCTTCTCCTTGAGGGCGGCGCCGGCCTTGGTGATGATCACGCAGCGATCGCGCCGCGAGGGCTCGGCGGCGAGCCAGTTGCCGATGATGGTTTCGGATTCGCCGCCCTGGTTGCCGGGCGCCCAGGCGGAATACACGTCGGCCGTGTCGATGGCGTCGAAGCCGGCGTCGACGAAACGATCGAGCAATGCGAAGGAGGTCGGCTCGTCGACGGTCCAGCCGAAGACGTTGCCGCCGAAGACGAGGGGGGCGATCTCGAGGCCGCTGCGGCCGAGGGGGCGCTTGCTTGCTGGGTTCATGTGGAATGGGCTCCAGGCAGGATTTCGGTTCGGGAGGATGCCGGTTCGGGGACGGTCGGCCCGGGCAGGGCCAGGGCGTCCGACTCGCCGTCGAGCAAGGCCTGATTGTGGACCATCGCCTCGCGCAGGAAGTCCCACACGGCGGTGATGCGCTTGAGCCGGCGCAGTTCCTCGTGGCAGTAGATCCAGAACGAACGCACGACCCGGATCTCGTCGCTCAGGACCGCCTGCAGCCGCGGGTCGCGCGCCGCGATGAAGCAGGGCAGGATCGCCAGCGCATTGCCCTGCAGCGCGGCATGGTACTGCGCGATCACGCTCGTGCTGCGAAACACCATCCGGCTCTGCGGCAGAAGATCGTGGAGATAGCGCAGGTGGCTGCTGAAGGCGAGTTCGTCGACGTAGCCGATGAAGTCGTGCGAGCGGAGATCGGCCGCGCAGCGGATGGGCCCGTGGCGCCCGAGGTATTCGCGCGTCGCGTAGAGCAGCAGGGTGTAGTCGCACAGCCGGCTGCAGACATAGGGGCCGCGCACCGGCTGCTCGATCGTGATCGAGAGGTCGGCTTCGCCCCTGGCCAGGCTGATCAGCCGCGGGGCGGGGAGCAGATCGATGGTGATGTGGGGATACCGGAGCTGGAAGGCGGCCAGCAGCGAGGTCAGGACGAAGCTGCCGAAGCCGTCGGTCGTGCCGATCCGGATGTGGCCCGACAGCGCCTGCCCACGGCCCGAGACGACTTCATGGGCCGTATGCAGGGCGCTTTCCATCTGCTCGGCATGCACGAACAGTCGCTGGCCGTCGCCGGTCAGGGAATATCCGCCGCTGCGCGACTTCTCGAAGAGCTGGGTGCCGAGTTCGGCCTCGAGCACCCGTATCCGCCGGGCGACGGTGGTGTGTTCGACATGCAGGCGGCGTGCCGCCGTGCTCACACGCTGGGCGCGCGCCACCTCCAGGAAGAAGCGCAGGTTGTCCCAGTCGAACTGGTTCTCCGGGGTTGCCATGGGCCTGGCCTCGGCTGGTGTCGATCGCAGTGCTTGTGCATGGATGCACAAGCCATGTGCATCGATCGACATGCTGTCGTGATTTTCACACAACTACACTGCGTATCAGAAGCCGCTCCATGAAGCGAGCCGATTGATCCCGTACGAGAGGAGGAGTTCCATGTCGAAATCCCTGAAACCGCCCTCGCGCTTGCGCAGCCGGATCATGGGCACACTGGCGTCGACCGTCGCCCTGGCCCTGGGGGGCATCGGCGCCGTACCGGCGCAGGCCCAGCCGGAGGTCAGGATCGGCGTGCTCGGCGATGTCTCGGGCACCTATGCCGCAATGGGCGGTTCGGGCTCGGTCGCCGCGGCCCGGCTGGCGATCGCCGACTGCCTCGCCGCCGAATGCAAGGGCATGACGATCGACCTCGTGTCGGCCGACCATCAGAACAAGCCCGATCTTGGCACCGCGATCGTCCGGGAGTGGTTCGACCGCGACGGCGTGACCGCGGTCGCCGATCTCACCAACTCGGCCGTGGCGCTGTCGGTGCAGGGCCTCACCCGCCAGAAGAACCGGATCGCGCTGTTCTCGGGTCCCGCCACCACCAGCCTGACCAACAAGGAATGCTCGCCGGTGGGCTTTCACTGGATGTTCGATACCTATGCGCTGTCGGCCGGCGGCGCGCGGGCCACCGTCGCCGACGGTGGCGAGTCCTGGTTCTTCATCACGGTCGACTACGCCTTCGGCCACTCGCTCGAGACCGATACCGCGAAGATGGTGGAAAGCCTCGGTGGCACCGTCGCCGGCAGCGTCCATCATCCGCTCAACACCGCCGACTTCGCCTCCTTCCTGCTGCAGGCGCAAGCCTCCCGGGCGCAGGTGGTGGCGCTGGCCAACGGTGGGCAGGACACCGTCAACGCGATCAAGCAGGCCCGCGAGTTCGGCATCGTCCAGGGTGGACAGCGCCTGGTCTCGCTGCTGGTGTTCCTGTCCGACCTGCGGGCGCTGGGGCTGGAACCGGCGCAGGGGCTGTCCTACGTCGACGGCTTCTACTGGGACTTCGATGATGAAACCCGCCAGTGGGCGGCCCGGTTCGAGAAGGCCTTCGACGGCCTGAAGCCGACCATGGTGCAGGCCGGCGTCTACTCGAGCGTGCTGCACTACCTGCGCGCAGTCGTCGATGCCGGCTCCACCGATGGGGACAAGGTCGCCGCCAGCATGCGCAAGCTGCCGATCCGCGACCCGATCATGCGCAATGCCAGCATCCAGCCCAATGGCCGGGTCATTCACGACATGTACCTGTACCAGGCCAAGACGCCGGAGGAATCCAGGGGCGGCTGGGACTACTCGAAGCTGATCGCCACGATTCCGGCGGCGGAAGCCTTCCAGCCCCTGTCCGAATCCACCTGTCCGCTACTCGGGAACTAGGCGGAAACTAGGCGCCGGATCGAGGCTCCGAAGGCGCTTCCTCGGCTGCGGCCGCCTCCGCCGGTGGCCGCGCTTCGGATTCATCCAGCAGCGGCAGGAACGCGGGCGATTGCAGATCCTCGAACTGGTCGTGCTCGACGGCCCAGAAGAACGCGATTCCCGCACCGAGCACGACCAGCATCGACACCAGGATCATCACCGGCAGGATGCTCATAGTGGCGATGCCCCGTTCATCGTGAAGAGGCGGGTGCCGTCGCGCCATCGAGCGGCATTCGGAACATCTGCTGGCTGCCGGTGTCCAGGGGTGGATCGGGATAGCGCGCGGCCATGACGATCATCCAGACGCAGCCGGCGAGCGACGCGATCAGGATGAACGAACCCAGCCAGAAGAGCGGCTGGCGATACCAGGGAGCGTGGCTTCTCGTCCTGTTCATCAGGGGGTTCCGGCGGGGTTCGACCGACTGTAGACCCAGGCGGCAACCGCCTTGGCCTCGGTTTCGGACAGGCGCTCGCGGAAGGCCGGCATCTCGCCGCTGCGGCCATCGCGGATGCTTCGCTCGATCGCCGCCCGGCTGCCGCCGTAGAGCCAGATGTCGTCGGTGAGATCGGGAGCGCCGAGAAGCGGGTTGCCGGTGCCGTCGGGGCCGTGGCAGGCGATGCAGGTCGTGAACTGCTCCCTGCCGAGCGCCGCCTTGACCGGATCGGTTTCCTGGCCCGACAGGCTCAGCACGTACTGCGCGACCTGCTCCACACCGGCCGGGCCGAGGATGACTCCCGAAGGGGGCATGACGCCGCGCCGGCCGTCGAGGATGCTGGTCATCAGGGATTCGCCATCACCGCCGTAGAGCCAGGCGCGGTTGGTGAGGTCAGGCGCGCCCAGGAGCTGGTTGCCCTGGCCGCGCGCACCGTGGCAGGCGGCGCAGTTGTCGACGAACAGGCGCTCGCCGATCGCGACCGACACCGGGTCCCCGGCGAGTTCCTCGACCGGGAGCTCGCCATGCCGCGTGATGAGCGGCTCGAGCTTCGCCCGGGTGTTCTCGACGTCCTGCGCCAGCTCGCCGTGCATGGTCCAGCCGAGCAGGCCCTTGTGGCTGCCGAAGCCGGGGAAAAGCACGAGGTAGCCGATGCCGATGACGAACATCGCCGCCGAGATCACCACCCACCACATCGGCAGGGGGCGAACGCCTTCGCGCAGCACGCCATGGGCCCAGACATGACCGGTGGTGCCATCGGGAAGCGTCGGGATCCGTACCCGGGTGCTCCAGATGAACAGGAACAGGGTGATCCCCAGGTTGAAGGTCACCAGTGACATGATCCAGGCGGACCAGAACGTGGTCATTTGGGTTCGTCCTCTTTAGCCTCTGCGTTGCCTTCGGTGTCCGGCAGTTCGCCCCTGGTGTTCTTCTCGTCTTCCATGGGCAGTCGCGCCATCCGGTCGAACGTGCGCTTGTGCCGTCCCCGCCATGCCCAGATCCAGATGCCGATGAAGACCGCCATCAGCACCACGGTGATGACGCCGGCGAAGTGCCCCCATCCATCGCTCATGGGGTGTTTCCGACCGCCTCGCTGGCGCCGGCCGGCGAGCGGCCCGTGCCCAGTCCCTGCAGATAGGCGATGAGTGCGTCCATCTCGGTGCGACCTGCGAGCGCCTCGGGCGCCGCGGCGATTTCCTCGTCGGTGTACGGATCGCCGAGGAACTGCAGCACCCGCATGCGCGCCTGCACGTCGGCGGGATCGAGCCTCCGGTCGTCGAGCCACTTGTAGGCCGGCATGTTCGATTCCGGCACGACCTGCCGGGGATCGAGCAGGTGCAGCCGGTGCCACTCATCCGAATACTTGCCGCCGACCCGGGCGAGATCGGGTCCGGTGCGCTTGGAGCCCCACTGGTGCGGCCGGTCGTAGACGGATTCATCGGCGGTCGAATACGGGCCGTAGCGCTGCACCTCGAAGCGCTGGGCGCGGATCATCTGCGTGTGGCACAGGTAGCAGCCGTCACGCACATAGATGTCCTTGCCGATCAGGCGCAGCGGATCGTAGGGCTTGATGTGGGCCGGCGGCTCCACTGCCTGGGCGCGCATGAACAGCGGCGTGACTTCCGCAAGGCCGCCCAGGGAAACCATGATCGCGATGCCGATGCCCAGAAGCACCGCATTCTTCTCGATCTTCTCGAAGATCCTGTAACCACTTGCCATGGGTACTCCTCAGTTCGTCGCCGGCAAGGGACTGGGCACCTGGTGCGCGACCGGTTCCGGCACCGGGATCGGTACCGGCACGATCAGGTGCGCACGTGCATCCGCGGCGGTGTGCCAGAGATTCCATGCCATCACGAACATGCCGGAGAGCACCATCAGTCCGCCGAGGAAGCGCGCCACGTAGAGTGGCCTGATCGCCTCCAGGCTGGCGATGAACGAATAGGCCAGCGAACCGTCCGGGTTGGTGGCGCGCCACATCACGCCCTCGGTCACGCCGGCGACCCACATCGAGATGATGTAGAGCATCAGGCCGCCGACATGAAGCCAGAAATGCAGTTCCATGCCGGCCTTCGAGTGCATCGCCGGGCGCCCGAGCGCGCGCGGCGCCATCGCGTACAGCGAACCGATGGTGATCATCGCCACCCAGCCGATCGAGCCGGAGTGCACATGGGCGACGGTCCAGTCGGTGTAGTGCGACAGCGAATTGACCGTCTTGATCGCCATCATCGAGCCTTCGAAGGTCGAGGCGGCATAGAAGACCAGGGCCACCACCATGAACTTGGCGGCGGGATCGACCCGCACCTTGTGCCATGAACCATTGAAGGTGAGCAGCCCGTTGGCGGCCGATCCCCAGCTGGGCATCAGCAGCACCAGCGAGAACGCCATCCCGACCGACTGTACCCAGTCGGGCAGGGCGGTAAAAAGCAGGTGGTGCGACCCGGCCCACATGTAGATCGAGATCAGCGCCCAGAAGTTGACGATCGAGAAGCGGTAGCTCCACAGCGGCTGCTGCGCCTGGCGCGGGACGAAGTAGTACATCATCCCGAGGAAGCCCGCCGTCAGGAAGAAGGCCACCGCGTTGTGCCCGTACCACCACTGGACCATGGCATCGACCACACCCGAGTAGATCGGGTAGGACTTCGTCAGTGAAACCGGAACGACGAGGTTGTTGACGATGTGCAGCAGGCCGACCGCGATGATGAAGGCGCCGTAATACCAGTTGGCGACGTAGATGTGCTGGATGCGCCGGCGCGCCAGGGTTCCGAAGAAGACGACTCCGAACGAGACCCATACGACCGCGATGAGGATGTCGATCGGCCACTCGGGCTCGGCGTATTCCTTGCTCTGGGTGAAGCCCAGGGGCACGGTGACGACGGCGAGCAGGCAGGCAATCTGCCAGCCCCAGTAGGTGAAGGTGGCGAGTTTCTCGAAGGCCAGCCGGACATGCCCGGTGCGCTGCACGACGTAGTAGCAGGTGCCCATCAGCGCCGATCCGCCGAAGGCGAAGATCACGCCGAAGGTATGGGAAGGTCGGATGCGGCTGAAGGAAAGCCAGGCAATGTCGGTATTCAGGGCCGGCCAGGCCAGCTGGGCCGCTGCCAGGACCCCGATCGACATCCCGATGACTCCCCAGGCGGCGGCCGAGAGCAGGAAGAGGCGAACGATCTGGTCGTTGTAGGTATTTCGGTGCACGCGGCCCCCGCGCGACGCCACGCCTGCGGTGTTGGCAGGCGCGTGCGCCGGATATTCGACGATAGGTCAATACGAAGCGGCGCAGGGCTGCGCCGCGGCAGCTAACGAGCGGAGGATCGTGATCGTTTCGCCCGTCGCGGCAGCGGGTATATTACTTGCGAGCGGCCTGCCCCGCGGAGTAAACCCCTCTGCATCAGGGCTAATGGCGCCGGGGCGCGCCAGGCCTTGATCTGCGACAAGAATGCGGTGCCGGGTTCATGGGAGCATGCCCGAGTGACCAGTTCCCTGTCCGGGCGAAACCGCGGCGGCGTCGTCGTCCGGCAATCCACCGGGAGTCGACATGAGCATCCCTGTCGAGCTGCGCAGCCTTGCGGACGCCATCGGGCGCTATCGCTTCGCCTACCTGCTCACGAACCGGGCCGGCAGCGCCCCCCATGCGGTCGCGGTGGTGCCCATCCTCGATGAGGGTGAGCTCCGGATCGACGGTGTCGGTCGACGAACTCGCGAAAACCTGCTCGCGCAGCCCTGGGTGAGCCTGGTCTGGCCACCCGAGACCGAAGCCGAGTATTCGCTGATCGTCGACGGCGAGGGCGCGCTCGATGATGGTTCGCTGCGGGTGCGTCCGAGCCGGGCCGTGCTGCACCGGCCCGCGCCGCGGCCCGCCCCGGTTGCGCCGGGCGCCTGCGCATCGGATTGCGTGGAGCTCGAACTGCCGGCGCCTTCGGCCTGAACGCCGGGCGTTCCGGGGGCCGTCTCCGTATCGGTTTTCTCGCTTCGTCCGGGAGGGTGAATCCGCCGTGACCAGCCTGCGCATGACGATCATGGTGATCGCGATGTCGAGCGTATCCGCGATCGCCCATGGCTTCGATATGGCCCGCGCCGAGCGCGTCTTCGCGCAGCATTGCGCGGTCTGCCATGGCGCCGATCGCGGCGGTTACATCGCGCCGGCGCTCAATCGCGACGAAACCACGCTCAGTCGGGCGCTCGTCGAGCAGAGGATCGTGGCCGGCTTGCCGACCACCCTGATGCCGGCGCATCCTTCCTGGCGCGACGGCCTTTCGGCGAAGGATCGCGAGCTGCTCATCGATCTGGTGACGATGCACCCGAAGTCGACGCTCGAATGGAGCATCGACGATGTGCGCGACTCGCTCGAGGTGTTCGTCGCCGATGAATCGGGCCTTCCGGACGCGCCCCGATACCGGATCGACCATATCGACGACCTGATGGCGGTGATGTCGCGCGGGCGCCGGGCGCGCGGCGACGAGGCGAAGGTGGTCTTCTTCAATGGACGCAC
>JBAYRO010000119.1:0-8091 GCA_041676645.1 Burkholderiaceae bacterium
GCCAGCGGCAAGCTGTTCCTGTCGGCCATGCCCAGGCGGGCGCGTGAACGCTTCGTGCGCATCTCGCCATTGATCGGCTATACCGATCGGACGCAGGTCGAACCGTCGGCCCTGCTGCTCGAACTCGAGTCGATCCGCCAGCGCGGGCATTCGATCGACAACGAGGAATACCTGCCGGGTATCTGCGGGGTCGCGTTGCCGGTGCGCAATTCCGACGGCGCGGTCGTGGCGGCGATTTCGGTCCATGCCCCGCTGGAGCGAACCAGCCTTGCGCAGATACTGGAATTCATTCCCGACATCCGCAGCGCTGCCGACGCCATGTCGCTCACGCTGGAATGGTGAACGCGGAAATGGGGTCAGGAAATGCAGGAAATGGGGTCAGACACGATTATCTCGTAGAGATAATCGTGTCTGACCCCATTTCCGTTCTTTCCTGCTAGCGGAAGATGACGGTCTTGGCGCCGTTCAGCAGGATGCGGTGCTCGGCATGCCATTTCACCGCCCGGGCGAGGGCGACGCTCTCGACGTCGCGCCCGATGGCGGCGAGGCTTGCGACGTCCATCGAGTGGTCGACTCGTTCGATCTCCTGCTCGATGATCGGGCCTTCGTCGAGCATCGCGGTGACATAGTGGGCCGTTGCCCCGATCAGCTTGACGCCGCGTTCGTGGGCCTGCTGATAGGGTCGCGCACCCTTGAAGCTGGGCAGGAAGGAGTGGTGGATGTTGATCGCGCGCCCGGCCAGCCGCTCGCACAGGCCATCGGACAGCACCTGCATGTAGCGGGCGAGCACCACCAGTTCGACGGCTTCCGCCTCCAGGATTTCCACCAGCCGGGCTTCGGCGCGCGGCTTGGTGGCGGCGCTGACGGGGATTTCGTGGAAGGGAATGTTGTAGGAGGCGGCGAGCTGGTAGAAATCCCGGTGGTTCGAGACGATTGCCCGGATGTCGATCGGCAGCAGCCCGGACTTCCAGCGAAACAGCAGGTCGTTGAGGCAATGGCCCTGGCGTGAGACCAGGATCGCGGTGGGTACCGGACGGCCCGCTTCGCGAAACGAGAAGCGCATCTCGAAGCGGGCCGCGATGGGTGCGAATTCGTCGGCGAAGCCGCCGGTCGAGGTGTCCTCGTCGGCGCTGAACTGCACCCGCATGAAGAACAGGCCGGTCGAGCGGTCCTCGAACTGGCGCGCCTCGACGATATTGTTGCCATGCTCCAGGAGGAAGCCTGATACGGCATGGACGATGCCGCGGCGGTCGGGGCAGGAGAGGGTCAGGATCAGTTGCTTCGACATGGTTCGCTCGGATGCAGGCTGCCGATGATAGCGGACCGGCATCGGTCGGCCCGGCATCGGTCGGCCCGGGTTTGTCGGACAATGGGATGCGCTCGGGTCGCCGTGCCTGTGATGCGCGACCCGATTTCCCCGGTTGCCCGATTCCCCGATTGCGTCCCCGCGAGACTGCCAGCACCGATGAGTCCTTCCCGCTCCCCCTTGCCCCTACCCGTTTCGCCCTGGCGGATCGCCGCACTGCCCGCCACGGGCGGTGCGCTCGCCCTGTGGCTGTTCATGTCTCGTCTCGCCCACGGGGGAGAGCCGAGCCCCAACTGGTGGTTCGGGTTCGGACTGGCGCTGGTCCTGGGCGGCATCGGCTGCCTGCAGCGCCCGGCCCACGGCGGGCGGTTGCGGGGCGGTCGCTTCTGGGGCGGCCTGTTCGCACCGGCCGTGGCCGGGGCGGCGCTCTGGCTCGCGCTGGCCCCGTCGATCACGATGGCGCTCGCCGTGCTCGCCTGCGTGGGCGGGGCGGCCGCGGTCCTCGACTGGGCGGCGCAGGGGCCGCGTCCGCTGGCTGTCGGCACGGTCGATGCGATGGCGGCCGGGGCCGCGACCCTGGCCGGCCTGGTGCCGGCTGCCGCGGCGCCGGTGATCGGGGGAATCGCCGGGGTGTTGCTCGGAATCGCGCTGGGTATCCGGCTCATCGCCGGACCACGCCGTCCGGCCTCGATCCTGCTCGTGGGGCTGGTGCCCCTGGCGCTGCTTGCGCAGGGGCTCGCCTGGCCCGAGGCATCGCTGGCCTGGCTGGCGGGACCGGTCTGCCTCGTCGGCCTTCTGGTCGAAGCCAATCGCGCGGCTTCCCCTGTGTAAAATCACAGGGCCATGGAACGCTTCCTCGATTCGCTCAACGAGCCGCAGCGCCTCGCGGTCACCCTGCCGGCGCAGCATGCCCTGATCCTCGCCGGTGCCGGCAGCGGCAAGACCCGCGTCCTCACCACCCGGATCGCCTGGCTGATCGCCACCGGCCGGGCGAGTCCGCAGGGGATCCTCGCGGTCACCTTCACGAACAAGGCCGCGCGCGAGATGACGACCCGGCTCACCGCGATGCTCCCGATCAATACCCGGGGCATGTGGATCGGGACCTTCCACGGGCTGTGCAATCGAATGCTGCGGGCGCACTACCGCGACGCGGCCTTGCCGCAGACTTTCCAGATCCTCGATTCGGCCGACCAGCTCGGCGCGATCAAGCGGATGTGCAAGCGGCTCGGGGTCGATGACGAACGCTATCCGCCGCGCAACATCCAGTACTTCATCAACTCGGCCAAGGAGCAGGGCCTGCGCGCGCCCGATGTCGAGATCATCGACGATTTCAACCGGCACCACGTCGAGCTCTACGCCGAGTACGACGCCCAGTGCCAGCGCGAGGGCGTTGTCGATTTCGCCGAACTGCTGCTTCGATCGTTCGAGCTGCTCGAGCGCAACCAGCTGCTGCGCGAGCACTACCAGTCGCGCTTCCGACACATCCTGGTCGACGAGTTCCAGGACACCAATGTCCTGCAGTACCGCTGGCTCAAGCTGCTGGCCGGCGCAGACAACGCGGTCTTCGCCGTCGGCGATGACGACCAGAGCATCTACGCGTTTCGCGGCGCCAACGTCGGGAACATGGCGGCCTTCGAGCGCGAGTTCCGGGTCCGCAACCTGATCAAGCTCGAGCAGAACTATCGTTCCCACGGGCACATCCTCGATTGCGCGAACCGGCTCATCCGCAACAACGAATCGCGCCTGGGCAAGAACCTCTGGACCGATGCCGGCGAAGGCGAGCCGGTGCGGGTCTACGAGGCGATGAGCGATGCCCTCGAGGCCAGGTGGCTGGTCGAGGAGGTCCGCAACCTCGTGGCCGAGGGCGCGATGCGCAGCGACATCGCGGTGCTCTATCGCTCCAATGCCCAGTCGCGGGTCATCGAGCATGCCCTCGTCAGCCAGGGCATCCCGTACCGGGTGTACGGGGGCCTGCGCTTCTTCGAACGCGCCGAGATCAAGCATGCGCTCGCCTACCTGCGCCTGATCGCCAATCCGCACGACGACGGCGCCTTCCTGCGGGTTGTCAATTTCCCCACCCGGGGCATCGGAGCCCGCAGCCTGGAGGCGCTCGGCGATGTCGCCGCAGCGGCCGCCTGCAGCCTCCACGACGCCTGCGCGAAGCTCACCGGAGCGGCGGGCGCCCGGCTGGCCGCCTTCGTCGGCCTGATCGACGGGCTGGCGGGCCAGACCCGGGAGCTGCCGCTGCCCGCGATGATCGAGCAGCTCATCGAGCGCAGCGGCCTGCGCCAGCACTACCAGAACGAACGCGAGGGCGAGGAACGCCTCGAGAACCTTCGTGAACTCGTCAATGCCGCGGTCACCTTCCTCGCCGAGGAAGGCATCGGCCAGGACGTCCCGGCCAATGCCGGCGTGGCATCGGCCGATGCGCCGGCCGAGGGCCTGCTGCCGGTCGCCGGCGATGGCGTCGAGGTGCTCGATGCCGGGACGCCCGATGGCGCGCGCTCGACGCCGCTTGCCGAATTCCTCGGCCATGCCTCGCTCGAAGCCGGCGAGAACCAGGCCGGTGAAGGCGCCGATGCCCTGCAGCTCATGACCGTGCATTCGGCCAAGGGGCTCGAGTTCCAGTCGGTCTTCCTGACCGGCCTCGAGGAAGGCCTGTTCCCGCACGAGAACTCATCGGCCGAGCCCGGTGGCCTCGAGGAGGAGCGCCGCCTGATGTACGTGGCGATCACCCGGGCCCGGGAGCGCCTCTATCTCTCGTATTCCCAGACACGGATGCTCCACGGGCAGACGCGCTATGGGCTGAAGTCGCGCTTCATCGACGAACTGCCGCCGGAATCGCTCAAGTGGCTGACGCCACGCGGCACGGGTCGGATGGGCTCCTGGCACGATGCGCCCGACTGGCCGGCGCGTGCCGCGCCCCTCGGCGCCGATCGGTCGGCGGGCCGGGATCGCGGCACCGGCTTGCGAATCGGCCAGGCGGTCGAGCACGCCCGTTTCGGCGAAGGCGTGGTGGTGGAGATCGAAGGCCGGGGCGACGATGCCCGGGCCCAGGTGAACTTCGGCCCGTCGGGCGTGAAATGGCTCGCCCTGTCGGTGGCGAAGCTCACTCCACTCTGAGCGGCGGCGGCGGCGTGGCGTCGTCCTCGTTCGTAACGGCCTGGATCACGTCCCGATAGCTGAGCCAGACCGAGCCGTACATCGCGGTCAGGATCGCGAGCGACATGATGAAGACGAGCATCGAGGTGATCGTCGTCATGCCCATCATGAGCGTGAGCCATGTGATGACGGTCGAGATCGCGAAGACCGCCGCCACCCAGGAAGCGATGTAGGCGGCGAAGGCGGCCTTGTTGCGCCATACCGCGACGAGGCTGAAGAAGAGGGCCTTTCCGACCGGGATCCGATGCCAGGCGATGAACAGCGGCGCATACCAGGATGCGGCCTGGATCGGCACCAGCAGCAGCAGGAAGCTCAGCAGCGCGAACGACGGCCGGGGCAGCATGATTCCGGGCTCGCCGGCGCCGCGCTCGTCGTCGGCGCCCGCCTGGTCGCCGGTGTCGCCGACTCCCGTGTCCAACGCCTCGCCGCCTTCCATGCCGGTGACGGATCCGAGCAGGGCGCCCCCATCGGCGATCGAGCTCAGCGCGACCGCGACCATTGTCGCGATCGCGTTGAACGCGCCCAGGATCAGCAGGTTGCGCCAGGCGTGGCCGCCCGCTTCGCCGAAGGCGGCGAAGAGCATCTGGGGTACCGGATTGCCGCCACGGTCGGTCTCGCGCATCGCGACCATCAGCCCGACGCCGAACACCGGGGTCAGCAGGGTCGGCATCAGCGGTCCGATGAAGGGCAGGACCGAGGGCAGCAGGAGCAGGAAGACATCGAAGACCAGCAGGGCGAGCAGGGCCAGCGGCCTGGCAGCGAGCAGGCGGAAGCCACCGACCACCCAGCGCCAGCCGTACGCGGCGCCGACCCGGCGAACCTGCATCGATTCAGGCGGGAAGGGCGTGGAGACGCCCTTCCCGCGACCTGCGCGCGCGCAGGATGCGCTCGAAATGGGTCGGATCCTTCGGCGTCACCATCTCGGCCGGCCGCGGCCGGTGGTAGTCGAAGAGCCGGGACAGCCAGAAGCGCAGGGCCGCGGCCCGCAGCATCATGGGCCAGGCCTCGGATTCCGCTTCGGTGAACGGACGCTCCTCCCGATAGGCGTCGAGCATCGCGGCGGCGCGCGCCGGATCGAGCGCGCCGCTGTTCTCGTCGATGCACCAGTCGTTGACGGCGACGGCGAGGTCGTAGAGCCAGGTGTCGATGCCCGCGAAATAGAAATCGATCACCCCGCCGAGCCGGGGGCCATCCGGGCCGGTTTCGAACAGGACGTTGTCGCGGAAGAGGTCGGCATGCACGGGGCTGCGATCCAGCGCCCGACAGGCCGGCGTGGCCGCGAAGCGCTGCTGGGCAAGGAGCTCGTCATCGAGGATGCGGCGCTGCCCGGCATCGAGGAAGGGACGTACCGCCGGCGCGGTCTCGAACCACCAGGACAGGCCTCGCAGATTGGGCAGGCCGCCCGGGAAATCGGCGGCGGCCCGGTGCATCCGGGCGGCGAGCCGGCCGATCGATGCGCAATGCCGAAGATCGGGATTCATCTCGACATGGCCCGCGAGCCGGGTGACGAAGGCCGCCGGCTTGCCGTTGAGACTGCCGAACAGCTCCCCCCGATGATCGGGCACCGGGTCGGGGCAGGGGATTCCCCGTGCCGCCAGGTGCTGCATCAGGCGCAGGTAGAAGGGCAGCTGCTCGGCGTCGAGCACCTCGAACAGGGTGAGCACGAAGCGTCCGGCCTCGGTATCGACGAAGAAATTGCTGTTCTCGATGCCGGAGGCGATGCCTTCGAACCGGACCAGCTTGCCGAGCGCGTAGCCTTCGAGCCAGCGGCTGAGCTCGTCGGTGGAAACCTGGGTGAATACCGCCATCGCAGCGTCGGGCCGGCCAGCGCCGGCTCAGAGATATAGGAGTGACTGGCGTTCTTCGGACGTCGTCTCGAAGCCGCGCTTCTGGTAGAAATCGAAGATCGCATCGACGACCCGCGCGGGGTCGTCGGTGATCTCGATCAGGTCGATGTCTTCCGCGGCGATCATGCCATGGGCGAGCAGCGACGCGCGCATCCACTCGATCAGGCCGCTCCAGTAGGCGGAATCGATCAGGATCACCGGAATGCGCCGGCCCATGCCCGTCTGGATCAGGGTCAGGACCTCGAAGAGTTCGTCCAGGGTGCCGAAGCCGCCCGGCGCGGCGACGAAGGCCGTCGCGTACTTCGCGAACGCGACCTTGCGCGCGAAGAAGTGCCGGAAGGTCAGGGAGACGTCCTGGTAGGGATTGCCGTGGGCCTCGAAGGGCAACTGGATGTTGAGCCCGATCGACGGCGATGCGCCCTCGTGGGCGCCGCGGTTGGCCGCCTCCATGATGCCGGGGCCGCCGCCCGAGACGACCGCGAAACCGGCATCCGAGAGCCGGCGCGAGATTTCGACGGTGGTTTCGTACCAGTGATGGCCGGGCTGGATCCGGGCGCTGCCGAAGATCGATACCGCGGGGCGGATCGAGGCGAGCTTTTCGGTGGCCTCGATGAACTCTGAGATAATCCCCAGGATATGCCATGATTCGCGCGCTTTCAGCGTGGTCGACCGCTCGCTGCTCGCGATCTCTCGCAGTTGCGGAATATGCTTGCTAGGGGACATGACCGAAAAAACGCTCCTGCTGGTCGACGGGTCCAGTTTTCTGTACCGCGCCTTTCACGCATTGCCCGATATGCGCAACCGCGACGGGGAACCGACCGGCGCGATCTACGGCATGGTCGCAATGCTACGGCGTCTGCGCGCCGACGCAAAATTGAATCGCGGCGCCACCCACGGGGCGGTCGTCTTCGATCCGCCCGGCAAGACCTTCCGCGACGACATCTATCCCGAGTACAAGGCGAACCGGGCCGCGATGCCCGACGACCTGCGTCGCCAGATCCCGGTCATCCATGAACTGGTGCGGGCGCTCGGCTGGCCTCTGGTGATGCTCCCCGGGATGGAGGCCGATGACGTCATCGGCACCCTGGCGGCACAGGCCAGCGCCCGGGGCGCCCGGACCCTGGTGTCGACCGGCGACAAGGATCTCGCCCAGCTCGTCGACGAGCGGGTCACCCTGTTCAACACCATGCCCCGCGATGTCGGCGCCATCGAATGGCTCGATCCGGCGGCCGTCGAGGCCAAGTTCGGGGTGCCTCCCGAGCGCATCGTCGACTGGCTCAGTCTCGTCGGCGACACCGTCGACAATGTCCCGGGCGTCGACAAGGTGGGCCCCAAGACGGCGGTGAAATGGCTGGCGAAGTACGGCTCGCTCGACGAGATCATCGCCCATGCCGACGAGATCCCCGGCAAGGTCGGCGAGAACCTGCGGGCGGCCCTCGACTGGCTGCCGGTCGCGCGGGAACTGGTGACCGTGAAGCTCGATTGCGAACTGCCCCCCGAGATCACCGAGGCCGACGGCAGCCTGGGCTTTGCGGACGAGTCCCTGGCCGAACTGCGGACCCTGTTCGAGCGTTGCAGCTTCCGCACCTGGCTGCGCGATGTCGAAGACCGGCTGGCGGCCGAGGGCGGCGCGCAGGGCGCCGCGGCACCGGCCACCGGCGAGCCTGCCGTGCAGTACGAGACGATCCTCTCGATGGCCGATCTCGATCGCTGGATCGCGACCATCCGGGAGGCGGAGCTGGTGGCCTTCGACACCGAGACCACCTCGCTCGACCC
>JBAYRO010000120.1:0-8040 GCA_041676645.1 Burkholderiaceae bacterium
GCCGGTACGCTCGCGCTCGAGAAGCGCAGCGAGGATGCCGATCACCCCGTTCATGCCGGTCGAGAGGTCGACCGGCGAGAAGCTCGCCCGCGCCATGGGTCCCCCGGGCTCGCCCATGGTGCTGATCATGCCGCTGAAGGCCTGCAGCATGACGTCGTAGCCGGGCTCCTTGCCGAGCGGGCCGTCGCGGCCATAGCCGGAGACCTCGAGGTAGATGAGCCGCGGGTTGAGCGCGGCGAGAGTCTCGTAGTCGATCCCGAGCTTCTTCGCCGTGCCGCTGCCAAAGCCCTGCAGCACGACGTCGGCCTCGCGCGCGAGCCGGTGCGCGATCGCGCGGCCCTCGGGCGACTTCAGGTCGAGCGCGAGGCTGCGCTTGTTGTGGTTGATCGACAGGAAGATCGCCGACTCGCCCTTGTCCTGCGGCAGCCAGCTGCGGGTGTCGTCGCCCTGGCCCGGCGGCTCGACCTTGATGATGTCGGCGCCCAGCTCGCCCAGATGCTGGGAGCAGAGCGGCCCGGCGAGAACCTTGGAGAAGTCGAGGACCTTGATGTTCCGCAGGGGAGTCATGCTTCGCTCGCGAAAGCCTGGTCTTCCGCCTTGGGATCGGGCCCGTAGACATTGGGGCCGGCTTCGCCATCACGGGTGGCGAACCAGATGAAGATCAGCCAGCCGACGAAGGGAATGAAGCTGACCAGCACCCACCAGCCCGAGCGGCCGGTATCGTGCATGCGCCGGATCGCGACCCCGACCGCGGGCAGGATCATCGCCAGGCCGAAGAGGCCCGAGAGCAGGCCGTAGCCCTCGCTGCCCAGGCCGAGCATGCTGTCGATGAAGCTCAGGCCGATCGCGATGAGCAGGTAGAAGAGCACGAAGAACCAGTATTCCTTGCGACGCGCCCGACCGGTGAACACCGCGTACTGGCGCAAGGCCTTCATGAACCATTCCATGTGCTGTCTCCGCTTCGATCCGTGGTTGCCGACAGGTCGAAATCACCCGCTTCGGCGAGCACCCATTCTACCGATACACAGGTCGGCGGCCGCCCACCCCGGGCTCGCGTCGATTACCGGGGCGCTTCCGCCAGGAATCACTTGAATGGACCATGAAATGGTCTAAAATTGGCAGTCGAGCCAACTCGAAGGCACTGCCATGCGAATATCCGTCACTGAAGCCAAAGGGCAACTGACCGAGCTGGTCCGGCGCGCCGAGGCCGGAGACGAGATCGTCCTGACCCGCCACGGCCATGCCGCCGTACGCCTGGTGCCGGTCACGCCCGTGGTCGATGCGAGATCCCGCAAGGCGGTTCTCGACGCGATTCGCGCTTCTGCCGCAGGAAAGGCGCTCAGCGGGCCGAGCGCCGCGCGCAGCCAGGACTTCCTCTATGGCGAGGACGGCCTCTCCGGATGATCGCAGTCGATACCTCCGCGCTGATGGCGATCGTGCTGAACGAACCCGAGGCGGATGCCTGCGCCGCTGCGCTCGAAACCGAAGGTCGACTACTGATCTCGGCCGGCACGCTGGCCGAGACCTTGATCGTCGCCGGGCGGCGCAACGTCGGCGAGGAGGTCGATCGCCTGCTCGACGGACTGGGCTTCGAGATCGTCGGCATTACCCCCGGATCGGCGCGGCGCATCGCGCAAGCCTACGAAAGATGGGGAAAGGGAGTGCATCCGGCCGGACTGAACTTCGGGGATTGCTTTGCCTACGACGTGGCGAAGGAACACGAATGCCCGCTGCTCTACGTCGGCGAGGATTTCGCGCGGACCGACGTCGAGAGCGCCCTTTGAAGGGCGAACCGCCGGTCAACGCGCGGGCCTGACCCGGAAGCGGACCTGCGCGCTGGCCACCCGTGTGCCATCGGCGGCGAAGAGATCGGCATCGACCAGCACGCTGCGCTCATCGCGCTCGACGACGCGCGCGGCCGAATGGAACTCGCCGAGCGGCGCCGGCCGGTGAAAGCTGGTATCGAGCCGCATCGTCAGCGCCGTCAGGCCGGGCTCGAGACCGACATGCACCGCGTTGGCGGCCGCCGAGTCGAGCATCGCCGACAGGAAGCCGCCATGGACGGTACCGTGGCGATTGGCGAACTCCTCGCGCGCGGTGAAGCCCATGCGGACTTCGCCCGTGTCGGCATCGACGCCGAGCAGGCGCCGCCCGAGCAGGGTGGCGGCCGGCGTGATGGTCTCGAGATGGGCGTTCATCGAGATCGCCGTTCGCATGAGCGTGCCGGCCGGTTCGGCCAGGGTTTCTCAGGCATGCCCGGCCACCGCATGCGGCACGTACGGCGCCTCGAGGGCGGCGATCTCCTCGGCGGTGAGCGCGAGCGACATCGCGGCAACCGCATCGTCGAGCTGCTCGAGCCGGGTGGCGCCCACGATCGGCGCGGTGATGCCCGGCTTCTGCAGCACCCAGGCCAGCGCCACCTGCGCCCGCGGCACGCCGCGATCGGCGGCGACCCGGGCGACCGCCTCGACCACCTGGCGATCGGCATCGCCCGTCGCCGCATAGAGGTTGCGGCCGAACTCGTCGGTTTCCTGGCGCGCGCTCGACTGGTCCCAGTCGCGGGTCAGGCGGCCGCGCGCCATCGGGCTCCAGGGGATCACGCCGATGCCCTCGTCCCGGCACAGGGGCAGCATCTCGCGCTCTTCCTCGCGATAGAGCAGGTTCACGTAGTTCTGCATCGACACGAAACGCGCCCAGCCGTGGCGTTCTGCCACGCGCAGCGACTTGGCGAACTGCCAGGCGTACATCGACGAGGCGCCGATGTAGAGCGCCTTGCCGGCGCGCACGACATCGTTCAAAGCCTCCATGGTTTCCTCGATCGGCGTGCCGTAGTCCCAGCGGTGGATCTGGTAGAGATCCACGTAGTCGGTACCGAGCCGCTTAAGGCTCGCATCGATCTCGGCGAGCACCGCCTTGCGCGACAAACCCTTGCCGTTGGGGCCGGGGCGCATCCGGCCATTGAGCTTGGTCGCGATCACGACCTCTTCGCGCGGCACATACTCGGCCAGCGCCCGGCCGAGGAACTCCTCGCTGGTACCGTCCGAATACACATTGGCGGTATCGAAGAAATTGAAGCCGAGATCCAGCGCCCGCTTGAAGAAGGGCTTGCTTTCAGCTTCGGGCAGCGTCCAGGCATGGTTGCCGCGCTCCGGCTCGCCGTAGCTCATGCAGCCGAGGCAGAGTCGGGAAACCTTCAGGCCGCTGCGCCCGAGTCGGGTGTACTCCATCGGAAGTCTCCTGTCTGGTCGAAATGGGGTCAGACTCCATTAATCAAGATTAATGGAGTCTGACCCCATTTTGATGCCCCATTTCGACGTGGCCGCCGACGCGAATCCCCGATGTTGCCACCGTCGGGCGCATCGTGCGCAGCGCCCCGGACGCAGCACAGGCACAATCACGGGTTCGCGCCGGGCAACCGGCCCCCTCATCCCGATCCGAAGGAGCATCCATGTCCGTCCATTCGCTGGCCAAGACTCCCTCCCATGACCCCATCCAGGAAGCGAAGGTCCATCTCGCCGCCTCGCTGCGCATGGCGGTCCTGCATGAACTCGAGGAAGGCATCGACAACCATTTCACGGTGGCGGTTCCCGGCCAGGCCGACCGCTACCTGATCCTGCCCTTCGGCTATCACTGGTCCGAGGCTCGCGCCAGCGACATGATCGTCTTCAACGAAGCCGGCGAGACGATCGAGGGCAAGGGCATCGTCGAGATCTCGGCCAAGTGCATCCACGCCCCGATCCACCGGGTCGCCGGTGTGAACGTCGTGCTCCACACCCACCAGACCTGGGCGCTCGCGCTCAACATGCTCGCCGACAACCGGCTGCTGCCCACCAGCCAGACCAGCGCCTTCTTCGGCGGCCAGATCGTCTACGACGACGGCTACAACGGCCTGGCCGACACTCTCGAGGAAGGCGAGCGCCTCGCGCGGCTGCTCGGCGACAAGCAGGTGGTGTTCATGAAGAACCATGGCGTGCTGGTGGTCGGCGACAACGTCGCGCAGGCCTATCGCCGCCTCTACCGGCTCGAGCGGGTCTGCCGCGCCCAGCTGCTGGCGATGGGCGCCGGCCAGCCGCTGGCGGTGCTGCCGCCGGAGATCGTCGAACGGGTGCAGCGTCCCAACCCGGACGACACCCATCCGCGTGGCGAGCGCGACCGCCTCTACTTCGAGGCGATGATGCGGGTGCTCGACCGGGAACTGCCCGGATACGCCGACTGAATCTGTCAATCCGGGCGTGGGAAGGCAGAGAGGCCCGGCCGCATGAACCTTGCAATCATGGAATGACACTCCATGATTGCAAGAATGCTCCCGCGCCGACTTTCGTTCCTCTGAAACGCTTCCCGAGCTGTGCGAAGAACTGGCACTGCCCTGATGACCTCGCCCGGTCTCCTCACGCGGGGCCACTGCGCAGCGTCGTCGGCTCCAAGCTGATCACGCCGGCCGCCATGAGCGCCTCGTAGCGCTCGCGGCTCTCGCCCAGCACATCGCGCATCACATCGAGGGTATCCGCCCCGAGCAGGGGCGCGGTGCCGCGCAGCGGCAGGCGCCGGCCGTCGATTCGCCAGGCCAGCGCGATCTGGCGCTGCTCGCCGATATGCTCGCGCCGGGTGTCGAAGTAGAAATCCCGGCGCGCGTGCTGTTCCTGCCCCATGGTCTCCTCGGGCGTGAGCACCGGCGCGGCGAGCACGCCCAGTTCCTGGAGCTGCCCGCTGGTTTCGAGCGCGTCCCGGCCGCGCGTCCATTCGGCCAGCGCGGCATCGATCTCGTCCTCGCGCGCGCGGCGTGCCTCGATGTCCGCGAGCGCCGGATCGAGCCAGTCCTCCCGGCCAATGGCGCGTGCCAGCGCCCGCCATGCCTGCGGCGAATCCGCCGCGATCACGATCCAGCGGTCCTTGCCCGCGGCCGGGTAGACGCCGTGCGGCACCATGGTGACATGACGATTGCCGATCCGCGGCGGCTCGCGCCCGGTCGCCGATCGCGCGAGCAGCGCCGGCGCAGTGAAGGGCAGCAGGCACTCGACCTGGCTGATGTTGAGCCACTGCCCCTGGCCCGTGCGTCGCCGGTGCACCAGCGCCGCCAGTATCGCCGCGGCGCCGTAGAGGCCACCGATGGGGTCGCCGTAGGCGATGTGGCCCATCATCGGCGGCCACGATGCGTTGCCGCGAAAGCTCGGCATCCCCGAAGCCTGCTCGAGGGTCGAACCGTAGGCCCGGGTGTCGGAGAGCTCGTTGCCCGAGCCGAAAGCCGACATCGACAGCATCACCAGGTCGTCGCGATCCCGCGAGAGCTCGGCCCAGCCCATGCCGAGGCGCTCGATCACGCCGGCCGCATGGTTCTCCACCGCGACATCGCTCGCGGCAACGAGGCGGCGGGCGAGCTCGCGGCCTTCCGGTGTCGTCAGGTCGAAGCTCACGCTGCGCTTGCCGCGGTTGACCGCGGCGAAGCGGCAGCTCTTCTCGTGCTGGCGGGCCGCGATCGCTTCCGCCTCCCATTGCGTTCCGCGCCACCAGTCGGGATAGCGACCGGCCTCGACCTTGATCACATCGGCACCCAGGTCCGCCAGGATCCGCGTCGCGATCGGTCCGGCCCAGCCCATCGAGAAATCCGTGACCCGCAAGCCGGCCAGCAGCGCATCGGTCCTGCCGTCGCCGGCGCCCGGGTCCCGGCCGGCGTCCGCACGCGCACCGGCACCCAGCCTGGCGGCCTCGCCGCCGGCCGCCGGATCTCCGGCCACCCCCGGCGCCGCCACCCGCAGCGGCGAACCGGGGGCGATCAGCTCCGGCCGGTCCGCAAGCGGCGCGATGGTGCCGCGCCGGGTAAAGACGGGATGCGCCGCCAGCTCGCCCGCATCGGGCACCACCACCAGGGGGACCTTCATCTCCCGCGCGATCGCCGCCCATTCATGGGCGGTCTTCTCGCGGAACCTCTCGTCGAGGATGGCTTCCAGCTCGTCGGCCCGCTCGGCGCGCAGGTGGATCGTCGCCAGCCCCGGATCTGCGGCAAGATCCGGCCGCTCGAGCATCCCGCAGAACGCGGCCCATTGCGCAGGCGTGATGACCGTCGTGCCGAGCCAGCCCTCCCGACAGCGATGGATGCTGATCGGGCAGGTCGGCAGGAAGCGGTTGACGCCGAGCCGCGGTACCGGGCGATCATGCATCTGGGCATCGGCCACCTGCAGCTCGCCGAGCACCATGCACGCTTCGAGGATGCTCACTTCGACACGGCGGTGCCCGCCATCATCGAGCAGGGCCGCCAGCGCCGCGCTCATCGCGGTGGCGCCGCCGATGACCGCCGCCTGGATGTCGCCGAGCTGGTGGGGCGGCCCCTGGACCGGCCCGCAGGGGAAGATCATGCCGGTGAGCGCCTGCGCGAGGCTGTCGGCGCCGCGCCAGTGCGCCAGCGGACCATCGAGCCCGAACCAGCTCAGCTCGATGCTCGCCCGCATCGGCCTGGCGGCCAGCGCATGCCGGGGCGCCGCCTCGCCGACCAGCAGCAGCTCGCTTTCGGCGACGGCGGCCTCGAGCTCGGCCGCGGGCAGGTCCTGCTTGCCCTGGTCGAGCCAGGCGAACAGCAGTCCTTCGGTCCGGGGCGCATCGGGCAGCTCGCGCCGGCGCCGCAGGGGATCGCCGCCCTCGGGCTCGAGCCGGCGCACCGAGGCGCCGAGGTCGGCGAGCATCCGCGCGCACCAGGCGGCGGCCACGCCGCCACCGATCTCGACCACGCGGATGCCGCCCAGGGGGCCATCGCCCAGAAGGCCATTCGTCGCCATGAAATCTCCTGCGCGGTCGCCGGAAAACGGCCACGCCGCCGGCCTTGCCGCAGCGTGCTTTCTTGACCGCTTCCCGGGCACCTTCTATCCTGACAAATGTCAGTCTGCCATCGTAGCGCGTCGCTGCCCAGCCCGTTCGGCGGCGACGTTCCAGGAATCGACCGGAAAACTCCCCATGCCAACTGCAACCGCCCCGGCGGCCGCCTCGGCACGCCCACTGCGCAAGCTGCTGATCGCCAACCGCGGCGAGATCGCCCTGCGCATCGCCCGCAGCGCCGCCGAGATGGACATCCCGACGGTCGCGGTCCATTCGACCGACGATGAGGCCAGCCTGCATGTCCGGCGCGCACAGGAAGTGCATGCGCTACCGGGTCGCGGTGCGCGAGCCTATCTCGACATCGACGCACTGCTCGAAGCGGCGCGCGCCTGCGGGGCGGACGCGATCCATCCGGGCTACGGATTCCTGTCGGAGAACCCCGGCTTCGCGCGACGAGTGGAAGAGGCGGGGCTCATCTTCATCGGCCCGACGCCGGAGGCCCTGGCGCTGCTCGGCGACAAGACCAGCGCCCGGCGGCGGGCCAGCGAACTGGGGGTTCCGATCCTGCCCGGCACCACGGGCCCGACCAGTCTGGAAGAGGCGGCCGATTTCCTCGCCGGCCTGCCCGCCGGTGCCGCGATGCTGATCAAGGCGGTCGCCGGCGGCGGCGGCCGCGGCATGCGGATCGTCACCGCGGCCGGGGAACTCGGGAACGCCTGGCAACGCTGCCGTTCCGAAGCCGAGGCCGCTTTCGGCAATCCGGAGGTCTATGTCGAGCGCTTCCTGCCGGCGGCCCGCCACCTGGAGGTGCAGATCCTCGGCGACGGCACGGGCGACTGCATCCATCTCGGCGAACGCGAATGCACGCTGCAGCGCCGCCACCAGAAGGTGGTCGAGATCGCGCCCAGTCCCACCCTGACCCAGTCGCAGCGCGAGCGCCTGCTCGGCCATGCGCTTGCGCTCGCCCGCAGCACGAACTATCGCTCGCTGGGCACCTTCGAGTTCCTGCTCGACGTCCAGGGGAACGAAGGCGAGGAGCTTTTCTTCATCGAAGCCAATCCCCGCATCCAGGTCGAGCACACCATCACCGAAGAGATCTTCGGACTCGATCTCGTGCAGCTGCAGTTCGAGATCGCCCGGGGCCGCAGCCTGAACCAGCTCGGCCTTGGCCCCGACACCGGCAGCGCGCCCCGCGGCCATGCGATCCAACTGCGGATCAACATGGAGCGCATCACC
>JBAYRO010000121.1:0-7954 GCA_041676645.1 Burkholderiaceae bacterium
ACCCGCTGCAATGCGTGATGGAGGAAGCATGATCGCGCAAGAGCTTGAAGTCAGCCTGCACATGGCGTTCGTCGAGGCCAGGCAGCAGCGCCACGAGTTCATCACCGTGGAGCACCTGCTGCTGGCGCTGCTCGACAACCCGTCGGCGGCTGAAGTGCTGCGCGCCTGTGC
The DNA here is from genome assembly GCA_041676645.1 of Burkholderiaceae bacterium. Taxonomy (GTDB): domain Bacteria; phylum Pseudomonadota; class Gammaproteobacteria; order Burkholderiales; family Burkholderiaceae_E; genus JAMLIN01. The sequence continues at coordinate 172 of JBAYRO010000121.1, forward strand.
AGCCAACATCGACGAACTCCGCAAGAACCTGACCGGGTTCATCAAGGAGAACACCCCGGTCGTTCCGGGCGCCGAGGAAATCGACACCCAGCCGACGCTCGGCTTCCAGCGCGTCATCCAGCGCGCCATCATGCATGTGCAGAGCACTTCCAACGGCAAGAAGGAAGTCACCGGGGCGAACGTACTGGTCGCCATCTTCGGCGAGAAGGATTCGCATGCGGTGTACTACCTGCACCAGCAGGGCATCACGCGCCTCGACGTCGTCAACTACATCTCCCACGGCATCACCAAGACCCCGCAGCCGCGCGAACAGCAGAAGGAAGAGCCCGCCGAAGTCGAGGCCGAGGGCAATTCCGGCCAGCAGGGCGCGCTCGAGCAGTACACGCAGAACCTGAACGCCGCCGCCCGCGATGGCCGGATCGATCCGCTCATCGGCCGCGAGAGCGAGGTCGAGCGGGTCATCCAGGTGCTGTGCCGTCGGCGCAAGAACAATCCGCTGCTGGTCGGCGAGGCCGGCGTGGGCAAGACCGCGATTGCCGAAGGCCTGGCGTGGCGCATCGTCCAGAACGATGTTCCCGACGTGCTCGCGGAAGCGGTCGTCTATTCGCTCGACATGGGCGCGCTGCTGGCGGGCACCAAGTACCGGGGCGACTTCGAGCAGCGGCTCAAGGCGGTGCTCAAGGCGCTCAAGCAGTCGCCCGGCGCGGTGCTGTTCATCGACGAGATCCACACCATCATCGGCGCGGGCTCGGCGTCGGGCGGCACGCTCGATGCCTCCAACCTGCTCAAGCCGGCGCTGTCCTCGGGCCAGCTCAAGTGCATCGGGGCCACCACCTATACCGAGTACCGCGGCATCTTCGAGAAGGACCACGCGCTGTCACGCCGTTTCCAGAAGATCGACGTGGTCGAGCCGAGCATCGAGCAGACGGTGCAGATCCTGCGCGGCCTGAAGTCGCGCTTCGAGGAGCACCACCAGGTGAAGTACTCGGCATCGGCCCTGACCACCGCCGCCGAGCTCGCCTCCAAGTACATCAACGACAGGCACCTGCCCGACAAGGCGATCGACGTCATCGACGAGGCCGGCGCGGCGCAGCGCATCCTGCCGAAGAACAAGCAGAAGAAGGTCATCGGTCGCCCCGAGATCGAGGCGATCGTCTCCAAGATCGCCCGCATCCCGCCGGCTTCGGTGTCCTCGGACGATCGCAGCAAGCTCCAGTATCTCGACCGCGACCTCAAGAACGTCGTGTTCGGCCAGGATGCCGCCATCGAGGCGCTGGCCGCCGCCATCAAGATGTCGCGCTCGGGCCTGGGCAAGCCCGACAAGCCCATCGGCTCCTTCCTGTTCTCCGGCCCCACCGGCGTCGGCAAGACCGAGGTCGCCAAGCAGCTCGCGTTCATCATGGGCATCGAGCTGATCCGCTTCGACATGTCCGAGTACATGGAGCGGCATGCGGTGTCGCGCCTGATCGGTGCGCCTCCGGGCTATGTCGGCTTCGACCAGGGCGGGCTGCTCACCGAGGCGGTGACCAAGAAGCCGCACGCGGTGCTCCTGCTCGACGAGATCGAGAAGGCGCATCCGGATATCTTCAACATCCTGCTGCAGGTCATGGACCACGGCGCCCTGACCGACAACAACGGGCGCAAGGCCGACTTCCGCAACGTGATCATCATCATGACCACCAACGCGGGCGCCGATACCCTGCAGAAGCGCTCGATCGGCTTCAACGACAGCAAGCAGGCCGGCGACGAGCTCCAGGAAATCAAGCGGATGTTCACGCCCGAGTTCCGTAACCGGCTCGACTCGATCATCAGCTTCGGCGCGCTCGACGAAGACATCATCCTGCGGGTCGTCGACAAGTTCCTCATGCAGCTCGAGGAACAGCTTCACGAGAAGAAGGTCGAGGCGATCTTCACCGACGCGCTGCGCCGGCATCTCGCGAAGAACGGCTTCGATCCCCTGATGGGCGCGCGCCCCATGCAGCGCCTCATCCAGGACACGATCCGCAAGGCGCTGGCCGACGAGCTGCTGTTCGGCAAGCTTGCCAACGGCGGCAAGGTGACGGTCGACGTCGACGAGAACCAGGAAGTCCAGCTCACCTACACCGAATCCTCGCCGCCCGATGGCGAAGGGGAGAAGGTCGAGGCCGAGCAGGCCTGATCCGGGTTTCTCCAGACCGACCGGAAGGGGCGGCGCTTGCCGCCCCTTCCCGTTTCCGCTTGCGGTTCGCGACGCTCGCGGGGACACGGGCCCCGGCCACACCCGCTACCGGCGTTCCGCATGCCGGCGGCGGTTTTGCGGCCCGGCCGGCCACCGGTAAGATCCACCATTGCTCCGACTCCTCCCCGGCTCCGATGCTCCACGACAAGCGCTTTCTCCTCTGGCTGGCATTCGGCCTCTCCTGGGGCGGCGTCGCGATCGCGCTGGTTCTGCAACATGGCTTCGACATGCAGCCTTGCGCCTGGTGCAACATCCAGCGCGGGGCCTACCTGATCATCGGCGTGCTGGCCTTGCTCGCGCTGGTGTCGCCCACGTCCGTCGGAAGCATCGTCCTGGCGGTGCTGGCGGCCGGCTTCGCCCTAGGCGGCCTGGCGGCAGCCGGCTTCCAGCATTTCGTCGCGGCGAAATCGGATGCCTGTGGCTTCAGCTGGGCCGATCGCTTCATCTACGACACGCGACTCGACGAAACGATGCCCTGGCTCTTCAAGGCGACGGCGTCGTGCGGCGAAGCCAATCTGCCCCTGTTCGGGGTGCCCTTCGCCCTCTGGAGCGCGGCCCTGTTCACGCTCCTTCTCGTGATCCTGTTGCGGTCGGCGGTGCGCAGCGCGCCGCCCGCGACGAACCAGACGGGGAGCCCGCAATGAATGCCCTCGACCAGCTCAAGCAGTTCACCACCGTTGTCGCCGATACCGGCGACTTCCGCCAGCTCGAGGCCTATGCGCCTCGCGACGCCACCACCAACCCGACCCTCATCCTGAAGGCGGTGGGGATGCCCGCCTACCGGCATCTCCTCGACGAGGTGGTCGCCGCCGGAGTCGGCCGGCCGAGGGCCGAGGTCACCGACACCTTGCTGGTGCGCTTCGGCGCCGAGATCCTGTCGATCATCCCGGGGCGGGTGTCGACCGAGGTCGATGCGCGTCTTTCCTTCGACACCGAGGCGACGATCGCCCGCGCCCATTCGCTCATCGAAGCCTATCGACGAGCCGGTGTCGACCCGGCCCGCGTCCTGATCAAGATCGCGTCGACCTGGGAGGGCATCCGCGCCGCCGAGCGGCTCGAGCGCGAGGGCATCCACTGCAACCTGACCCTGCTGTTCTCCTTCCCCCAGGCGGTGGCCTGCGCGGATGCCGGCGTCACCCTCGTCTCGCCCTTCGTCGGCCGGATCTACGACTGGTATCGGCAGCGCGACGGTCGGGACTACGAGGGCGAGGACGATCCCGGGGTCGCCTCGGTACGGCGCATCTACGATTACTTCAAGAAATTCGGCTACGAAACCGAGGTGATGGGCGCGAGCTTTCGCAATATCGGCCAGATCCGGGCGCTGGCGGGTTGCGACCTGCTGACGATCAGCCCCGAGCTGCTGGCGCAACTCGCGGCCGACGAAAGCCCGCTGCCGCGGCGGCTCGATCCGGATGCCGCCCGCCAGAAGACCATCGAACGCGAACGATTCGATGAACGCCAGTTCCGCTTCGCCGTGAACGAGGATGCGATGGCGACCGAGAAGCTCGCCGAGGGAATCCGTTCCTTCGTGGCCCACGCGCTGGAACTCGAGGCGCTGGCCAGCGCCTGACGGGAAACGACGCCCCACGCCGGCCGCGCCGGCGCGACGCCCACGCCGGCGCGGCCGTCATGGGGCGTCGGCCGCCACGCGGCGGGTCAGCCGCCGGCTTCGCCTTGCGGGGCCTCGGGATGACGCTCGCGCCATGCGCGCAAGGCTTCCCGGTATCGTTCGAGCGCGGCGTCGTGCAGATCGAAGACGCAGGGATTGCAGCCGCTGCCGCAGCAGTCGTCGAGGTCGGGCTGCGGGGGAGGCAGGGGCATCGGATCGGGATTTTCTGGGCGCATCGCCGCATTGTCGCCCGCCGACCCGTTCCCGCGGGAAATGCCGCCGTCGCGACTCGGGAGACCGGTCGCCCGCCATGACCCGGGCGACCATGGTGTCTAGCGGCTGCCGGTGCTGCCGAAGCCGCCGGCGCCCCGCTCGCTGGCGGTGAACTCCTCGACGATATCGAAGCCCACCTGCAGGACCGGAACGACGACCAGCTGGGCGATGCGCTCGAAGGGCCCGATCGTGTAGGGCGTGTCGCTGCGGTTCCATACCGAAACCATCAGCTGCCCCTGGTAGTCGGAGTCGATCAGGCCCACGAGGTTGCCGAGCACGATGCCGTGCCTGTGGCCCAGCCCGGAGCGCGGCAGGACCACGGCGGCGAAGCCGGGGTTGCCGACATGGATCGCGATGCCGGTCGGCACCAGGGCGCTCGTCCCGGGTTCGAGCGGCAGCGGCTCGTCGATGCAGGCGCGCAGGTCGAGGCCGGCGCTGCCCGGGCTGCCGTAGGCCGGCAGTTGCTCGCGCATGCGCGCGTCCAGAATCTTCAGTTCGATCTTCATGTTGCGGCTGAACGGGGTCGTGCCGGCCGCCGACCGGCCTTGCGGCCGATGGCGAGGCCAGCGACGAGCAGGATGATGCCGGGCATCATCGATATCGCCTCGGGCGCGAGCAAGCCCAGGCCGATCAGCAAGGCGCCGATGACGACCAGGACGCGGGAGAATCCTTCGCGCAGGGTCGGCACGCGCCGAACCGTGGGCGCGGATGCGGATGCGGATGCGGATGCCGCTGCCGGTACGGCGGCCGAGGCGATGGCGGGCGCGGAGCGGTCGGCGGGTGCCGGCACGGGCTGGCGGTCGGCGAGCCGTTGGACCAGTTCGACGGCCGCCCGCTCGGCGTCTTCGGGGGGATCGCCGACGAGCGATTCGATGTAGCGGACATAGTCGCCCCCGGGGGGTTCGTCCGCATGGAGCTGGCCGTGGAAGTTCATCGCTGCGGGGAACCGGCCCGCGGCAGGCGCTTCGCGATCTCCTCGACCAGGCGGGTGGCGAGCTCGGCCTTGCTCGCGCGCTCGAGCCGGGTCGTGGTTTGCTCGTCGATGAGGAGGAACTCGTTCTCGTCGAGGCCGAAGGTCTGGTGGCCGATGTTCGCGGCCAGCAGCGGAACCCCCTTGGAGATGCGCTTCTTCTGTGCGTTCTGCTCGAGCGCCTCGCTCTCGGCCGCGAAGCCGACGCAGTAGGGCGCGTCGGCCAGCGCCGCGACACTGGCGAGGATGTCCGGATTGAGCGTGAATTCGAGCGTCGGCAGCGCGCCGTCGGGGGTCTTCTTGATCTTCTGGTCGCTGACGCGGGCGACGCGCCAGTCGGCGACCGCCGCCACCGCGATGAACACGTCGGCGGTGGCGGCCCGCGCCATCACGGCGTCATGCATCTCGACGGCGGTGCGCACATCGTGGCGCTGCACGCCCCAGGGGGTGTCCAGCGCGACCGGGCCGGCGACGAGTTCGACGCTCGCGCCGGCATGGCGGGCGGCGCGGGCGATCTCGAATCCCATCTTGCCCGAGGAGCGATTGGTGATGCCGCGTACCGGATCGATCGGCTCGTAGGTGGGGCCCGCGGTGACCAGCACCTTCCGGCCCGCAAGCCATTTGGGCGCCAGGAAGGCGAGGGTCGCCTCGATGATTTCCTGGGGCTCGATCATGCGTCCGAGACCGGTTTCGCCGCAGGCCTGGGCGCCCGAGGTCGGGCCGAGCAGTTCGACGCCGTCGTCGGCGAGCAGGGCGACATTGCGCTGGGTGGCGCGGTTCTCCCACATCTGCCGGTTCATCGCCGGCGCCATCAGCAGCGGTATCTCGCGCGCGAGGCAGAGGGTGCTGAGCAGATCGTCGGCGAGACCGTGGACGACCTTGGCCATGAAGTCGGCGGTGGCGGGGGCCACCAGGATCAGGTCGGCGGCCCGCGACAGCTCGATGTGCGGCATCAGGTTGTCGATGCGGCTATCCCAGGCGTCGGTGTACACCGGTTCGCCGGTCAGGGCCTGGAAGCTTGCCGGGGTGATGAAGCGGGTCGCGGAATCGGTCATCACGACCTGCACCTGCATGCCCTGCGCCATCAGGCCGCGCGCGAGTTCGATCGCCTTGAAGGCGGCGACCCCGCCGGTCACGCCGAGCAGGATTCGGACTGGTCTGTCTGCCATGGAACCTCCGTCCGGGCTGTATACCATACCGGCGCCACTTCGCCGGCCGTTCAGGATCGCCCGGCCGCTGGCGGGCCGAGTCGGGCGAGGAACTCGCGCAGCGCCGTTGCCGTTGGCGTGCCGGCCGTCGCGACGAGTTCGGTTACCGCGGCGGCACCGACGATGTTGCCGCCGGCATCGCCGCCCCCGGGGCCGAGGTCGATGATCCAGTCGGCTTCGGCCCAGATGTCGAGATTGTGCTCGACGACGATGAGGGTATTGCCGGCGTCGACGAGCCGATGCATGACGCGGATCAGTTTCTCGACATCGGCCATGTGCAGTCCGACGGTCGGTTCGTCGAGGATGTAGACGGTATGCGGCGGCGTCGGCTGGGGGCGGCCGCGTTCCTTCGCCTTGCGCCGGGCCGCTTCGAGCGCGGGATCGACGCCGGGCTGGACCGGCCTGACCTTCGCGAGCTCGGTGACCAGCTTGATCCGTTGCGCTTCGCCGCCCGACAGGGTGGGGCTGGGCTGGCCGAGGGTCAGGTAGCCGAGCCCGACATCCTGCAGCAGGCGCAGGGGGTGCGCAATGCGGGGATGGGCGGCGAAGGTCTCGAGCGCCTCGTCGACGCTCATGGCGAGCACTTCGCCGATCGAGCGGCCCTGCCAGGCGATCTCGAGCGTCTCCCGGTCGAAGCGACGTCCCCGGCATGCATCGCAGGGGACCTTCACGTCGGGCAGGAAGCTCATCTCGATCGTCTGTTGCCCCTGGCCGTCGCAGGCCGGGCAGCGTCCGCCCGGACTGTTGAACGAGAATCGCCCGGGCCCCCAGCCGCGCAGTTTCGCCTCGGCGGTGTCGGCGAAAAGCCGGCGGATCGTGTCCCAGAAGCCGACGTAGGTGGCGGGACAGGAGCGCGGCGTCTTGCCGATCGGGGTCTGGTCGACCTCCAGCACGCGATCGACCCGTTCCCAGCCGGTGAGCTTCGCGAGCCCGGCGAGCGACGGCGCCGGCTTGCGCTGGTTGCGGGCCGAGACCAGCGCGGCGAGGTTGCGCAGCAGGACATCGCGGGCGAGGGTCGACTTGCCCGAACCCGATACGCCGGTGACCACGCTGAGCCGCCCGAGGGGGAAGCGCGCATCGATGTTGCGCAGGTTGTGTCGATGGACATCGGCGAGCGCCAGCCAGTGCGCATCGTCGTCGCCCACCGGGCGCGGCGCCACGAAGGGATGGGGCAGCGGATGGCGCAGCATCCGGCCGGTGATGCTGTCGGGGTGTTCGGCGAGGGCATCGACCGTGCCGGTCGCGACGATGCGGCCACCCAGCCGGCCCGCGCCCGGGCCCATGTCGATCACATGGTCCGCCCGGCGAATGGTGTCCTCGTCGTGCTCGACGACGAGCAGGGTATTGCCCTTGTCGCGCAGCGAATCGAGCGTATCGAGCAGCACCTGGTTGTCGCGCGGATGCAGCCCGATGGTGGGCTCGTCGAGCACATAGCACACCCCCTGCAGGTTCGAGCCGAGCTGGGCCGCGAGCCGGATGCGCTGGGCCTCGCCGCCCGACAGCGT
>JBAYRO010000122.1:0-7862 GCA_041676645.1 Burkholderiaceae bacterium
ATTCATCAATGAAGGCCACCTGGAAAGAGGCCGTTCTCGCCGAGAGCGGGGACACGGTCGTCGTCGAAGGCAATCACTACTTCCCGGCGGAAGCGATCAATCGAGAACACTTCCGGGAAAGCGACACGCACTCTCATTGCCCATGGAAGGGCGACGCCAGCTACTACGATGTCGTGGTGGGCGACGAGATCAACAAGGATGCCGCCTGGTACTACCCCGAACCGAAAGAGGCGGCGGCCTCGATAAGGGGGCGAATCGCGTTCTGGAAAGGGGTCACGGTGGCGTGAGCGGGTCGGCCAGGCTGGCCACCAGTGAGAGTCGGCGCGGGTGGAATCGATACATGGCATTCAACGACATCGAACGCAAACGAACCGAGAAGGTGGTGGGTGCCTTTGTCGAGAAGCGCCGGCCGCCACCGCATATCCGGCCGGAACTCGATCTGGGCTTTCGCGTGAAAGACCAGAGCGTGGAGATCTTCGAGATCCGGCCGGTCTGGCGGGACCCGGGGCAGAAAACGGAGCATGGTGTCGCCAAGGCCAGCTTCGTCAGGACGCAACGCGCCTGCTTCTTCGCCTTCCCGGGGCAGCGCGGTTTCGTGGGCGGCTCGATGGGCGACGATGCCGTCATCCTGCAGGGCGCAGTCGCGGAAACCGACGACCAGCGCAACGCGCTGTTCTCCACCGTGCACGGTGCCGGCCGGGTGATGAGCCGCACCGAAGCCGCCGGCCCGCGACGCGGTCGACGGGGCAAGGGAAAGATCACGCGAGAGATGCAGAACGAATGGCTGGCGAAAAAGGGCGTGATCCTGCGCGGCGGCGGCGTGGACGAGGCGCCGCAGGCGTACCGGCGGCTGGCCGATGTGCTCGAGACGCAAGGCGACACCATCGAGGTGCTGCATACGCTGCGGCCACTGGTGGTGGTGATGGCGAGCTGACCCGTGGCCTCGGACAAGGTGATGGTCAAGCGACTCATGCCAGCCTCACCAGCTCCGTGAGCTCGTGCAGTGGGGACAGGCGGCACAGGTACACTGTGGGGTCGACCCTGCGGACGCTGTGAATGGATGATCGTCGTGAACCGCGCCGGGGCACCGTGCTGTCGGTGCGCGGCAGCGTGGTGGATGCTCGCTTCCCTGGTCGGCTGCCCGAATTCCATAGCGAGCTGCGGGCCGGCAGCGACGGACGCATCGTCATCGAGGTGGTCAGTCATCTCGATACCGAAACCGTCCGGGGCGTCGCGCTCACGCCGACGGCCGGGCTGGCTCGCGGCTCGGTCATCATCGATTCGGGCAATGTGCTCCAGGTTCCGGTAGGCGAGCGGCTCCTCGGTCGCGTCGTCAATGTGTTCGGCGATACGATCGATGGCGGCGAGGATCTCGCCGGCGGCGACTGGCGTCCGCTGTACGGGCTGCCGGTGTCGCTCGCCGACCAGGGCGCGACCTCCGAGGTCTTCATCACGGGCATCAAGGCCATCGACCTGCTGGCGCCGCTGGAGCGCGGCGGCAAGGCGGGCCTGTTCGGCGGTGCCGGCGTGGGCAAGACGGTGCTCATCACCGAGCTGATCCACAACGTCGCCGGCCGGCACCGGGGAGTGACCGTCTTCTGCGGCATCGGCGAGCGCTCGCGCGAAGCCGAGGAGCTGGTGCGCGATGTCGCCACCGCGGGCGTGACCGACAACACCGTGCTGGTATTCGGCCAGATGAACGAGCCGCCGGGCGCCCGGTTTCGCGTGGGGCATGCGGCCCTCACCATGGCGGAGTACTTCCGCGACGACGCTCAGCAGGACGTCCTGCTCCTGATCGACAACGTGTTCCGCTTCATCCAGGCCGGGTCCGAGGTGTCGGGCCTGCTGGGCCGACTGCCCTCGCGCATGGGCTACCAGCCCACGCTGGGAACGGAGCTGGCCGAGCTGGAGGAGCGCATCTGCACCACGCGGGGGGCGGCGATCACGTCGGTGCAGGCGGTCTATGTACCGGCGGACGACTTCACCGATCCCGCCATCACGCACACCTTCGGCCATCTGTCCTCGCTGATCGTGCTGTCGCGCGAACGCGCGAGCCAGGGCTTCTACCCCGCCGTCGATCCCCTGCGCTCGGAGTCCAAGATGCTGACGCCGCCGATGGTCGGCGAGCGCCACTACCACGTGGCGCGCAAGGTGCGCGAGACCCTGGCCAGCTACGAGGAGCTGCGCGACGTGATCGCGATGCTCGGGCTCGAGGAGCTGTCGCGCGAGGACCAGCGCAAGGTCCACCGGGCGCGCCGGCTCGACCGCTTCCTGACGCAGCCCTTCTTCACGACCGAGCAGTTCACCGGCCTCGAAGGCCGGATGATCAACCTCGAGGAGACGCTCGAGGGCTGCGAGCGCATCCTGGACGACGAGTTCTCCGACCATCCCGAGCGAGCGCTCTACATGATCGGCGGGGTCGACGAGGTCGCAAAGCCATGAGCATGCGGGTGAAGCTCGTCCTGCCCTCCGGCGTGCTGCTCGACCAGGAGGCCGTGAAGGTGGTGGCCGAAGCGCATGACGGCGCCTTCTGCCTGCTGCCGCGCCATGTCGATTTCACGGCCGCGCTGGTCCCGGGCATCCTCGGCCTGACGGCTGCCGATGGCGAGGAGACCTTCCTGGCGATCGACGAGGGGATCCTGGTCAAGCACGGCCAGGAAGTGCTCGTCTCGACCTGGAATGCCCTGCAGGGCAGACTGGGGGAACTCCAGCAGGCCGTGCTCGGGCAGTTCCGCGAACTGGGCGAAGAGGAACAGCAGGCCCGGCTCGCGCTCGGTCGCCTCGAGGCCAGCCTGGTGCACCAGATCATCGAATGGGATCGATGACCATGCCGGGCAAGGATGATTCCTCGTCGGTCGGGCCCACCGAGCTGGGCAGGCGGATCGGGTCCCGGGAGAAGCGCAAGGTCCGGGTACGGCGCACCCGGGACCGGACGATCTGGCATGGCGTCGGGGCGGCCGGGCTCGTCGGCTGGTCGATCGCCGTGCCGACCGTGCTCGGGGTGCTCCTGGGGCTCTGGATCGAACGCCACTGGCCGAGCGATTTCTCCTGGACCCTCGCGCTGCTTCTGGCCGGGGTGAGCCTTGGCTGCATCAATGCGTGGTATTGGGTAAGCATGGAGTCCCGAATGATCGAGAAGGACGAAGCGACGGAGGACGAAGCGCCGTGAGCGGGTTCATGGGCCTGGTCCTTGCCATGGCCGCCGGCGCGGGCCTGGGCCTGTTCTATTTCGGCGGCCTGTGGCTGACGGTGCGCCGCCTTGCCGATACCGGCTGGCCGACGCTGCTGTTCGGCGCGAGCTTCCTGGTACGCACGACCCTGACGGTGCTCGGCTTCTACTTCGTGATGGACGGCAGCCTGGGGCGCGTGCTGGCCTGCCTGCTCGGCTTCATCGTCGTCCGCCAGCTGCTCGTCTCGCGCCTGCGCCCGGGAAGCGAGCCGACCAGCGCTCCCGGGCAGGAGGGCGCGCGGTCGTGACGATCACGCCCGACACGATCGTCTACTGGCACCTGGGCCCGTTCCCGATCACGGCCACCCTCGTGTTCACCTGGCTGGTCATGGCCTTGCTGGTCCTGGGCTCCTGGGCGGTGACGCGCAAGCTGTCGACCGGGACTTCCGTGCCGCGCGGCCAGCTCCTGCTCGAGATCTTGCTCGACGGCATCCGGGCGCAGATCCGCGAAGCGGCCGGGACCGATTCGGACCGTTATCTTCCGTTCATCGGCACCCTGTTCCTGTTCATCGTGGTCTCCAACGTGCTGACGATCGTCCCCGGCTTCCGGCCCCCCACCGGCTCGCTGTCGACCACCAGCGCCCTGGCCCTGTGCGTGTTCGTCGCGGTCCCGGCCTTCGGCATCGCGAGCCGCGGTCTGCGTGGCTACCTCGGAACCTACATGGAGCCCCACCCGCTGATGCTGCCGTTCAATCTCATCGGCGAGGTGACCCGGACGATCTCCCTGTCGATCCGGCTGTTCGGCAACATGATGAGCGGCACGATGATCGCCGCCATCGCACTGGCGATCGCGCCACTGTTCTTTCCGATCATCATGAACGTCCTGGGTCTGCTGATCGGCGTGATCCAGGCCTACATCTTCTCGATCCTGGCCCTGGTCTACATCGCTTCGGCCTCGCGCGCCCACGATGAGCAAGCCGCCAGGACGACGGACCCACAAGAGGAAACACTCAATGGATAGCCTTGAGCTGATCGGCATGATCTCCATCATCATGGCCGGGGCCACCGTCGGCATCGGCGCCCCGATCACCGCGATCGGCGAGGGCTGGGCGGTATCGCGCGCCATGGGCGCACTGGCCCAGCAGCCCGATGCCGCCCCGGTGATCTCCCGGACCCTGTTCATCGGCCTGGCGATGATCGAGTCCTCGGCGATCTACTGCTTCGTGGTGTCGATGATCCTGATCTTCGCCAACCCGTTCTGGAATCACTTCCTCGGCGTTGCGGGAGCGCAGTAGATGGCGATCGACTGGTTCACGCTGGTCGCCCAGGTCCTCAACTTCCTGGTGCTCGTCGGGCTGCTCAAGCACTTCCTGTACGACCGCATCATCGGGGCCATGAACGAGCGCGAAGCGCATATCGTCGGCCGCCTCGAAGACGCTGCGCACGAGCGCCAGGCCGCCGCCGAGGAAGCGGCCCTGTTCCGCAGCCGGAGCCGCGAACTCGAGGCGCAGCGCGGGCAGTACCTCGCCGACGCCAGCGACGAGGCGGCATCCCTGCGCCAGCTGCTGATCGAGGAAGCCCGGATCGAGACCGGGAAGACCCGCTCGCAATGGCTGGAAGCCCTGCAGGCGGAACGGCAGGGCCTGCTGGAGGATTTCCGCAAGCGCCTCGGCCAGGGCGTCGTCAGCCTGTCGAGCCGCGCCCTGAAGGATCTTGCCGAGGCCGATCTCGAGGGGCGGATCCTGGAGGTCTTCGTGGAGCGGGTGCGCAAGCTCGACCCGGCCGAGCGGGACACCATCGTCGCGGCGGTGCGCGGCTCGAATCGCGAAGTCGAAATCCGTACCGCCTTCCCGGTCGACGCGCAGGCGCAGGCCGAGCTGTCGCGGGCGCTGCGCGAGCACCTCGACGATGGCATCGAACCGCGGTTCAGCGTCGTGCCGGAGCTGATCTGCGGCATCGAGCTGCGCGCCCATGCTCACCGCCTGGCCTGGAACCTCGACGCCTGGCTCGAGGGCATGGAAGCACGGGTCTTCGAGGCGCTGGACGAGAGCGCCGAGAACGATGCAGCAACCCGATAAGTCCACGGACGCCCACCCTGCGCAGGACTCCCTGCGCGACTCCGCCAGGCAGGCGCTGGGCACGGTCGAGGAGGTCCTGGCCTCGACCGGGCGCGCCCGGCTGAGCGCCAGCGAACTCGGCCGGGTCGTCTCGGTCAGCCCCGGGGTGGCGCGCGTGCGCGGCCTGCCCGGCGTGCAGTCGGAGGAGTTGATCAAGCTCGACGGCGGACTGCTCGGCCTGGCCTACAACCTCGACCCCGAGGAAGTCGGCGTCGTGCTGCTCGGGCCGAACCGGGACCTGGCCGCCGGCAGCCTCGCGCAGCGCAGCGGCCGCATCCTGGATGTGCCGGTCGGCGAGGAGATCATCGGTCGCGTCGTCGATGCCCTGGGCCGACCCCTCGATGAGCGTGGCCCGATCCGGCCGCGCGAGCGACGCGCCATCGAGCGGCCGGCGCCTCCCATCATGCACCGGGCGCCCGTGACCCGGCCGCTGCAGACCGGCCTGAAAGTGATCGACTCCCTGCTGCCCATCGGCCGCGGGCAGCGCGAGCTGATCGTGGGCGACCGCCAGACCGGCAAGACCGCGATCGCCCTGGACACCATCCTGAACCAGCGCGACAAGAATGTCCTGTGCGTCTACTGCGCCATCGGCCAGCGCAGTTCGGCCGTGGCCGGATTCCTCGAATCGCTGCGCCGCTACGATGCGCTGTCGTACTGCGTCGTCGTGGTTGCCTCGGCGGACGAGCCGCCGGGCGTGCAGTACATCGCGCCGTACGCAGCCACCACCATGGCCGAGTACTTCATGGAGCAGGGCCGGGACGTCCTGATCGTCTACGACGACCTCACCCGCCATGCGCGAGCCTATCGCGAGCTGTCCCTGCTGATGCGCCGCCCGCCGGGTCGCGAGGCCTACCCGGGGGACATCTTCTATGTGCATGCCCGTCTGCTGGAGCGCGCGACGCAGCTGCGCGAGGAGTACGGCGGCGGATCGCTGACCGCCCTGCCGATCGCCGAAACCCAGGCCCAGAACATCTCGGCCTACATTCCCACGAACCTGATCTCCATCACGGACGGGCAGATCATCCTGTCGCCGCAGCAGTTCCGCAAGGGCGTCCTGCCGGCCGTCGACGTCGGCCGGTCCGTGTCGCGCGTCGGCGGCAAGGCCCAGTTGCCCTGCTATCGCGCGGTGACCGGGGAGCTCCGACTTTCCTACGCGCAGTTCGAGGAGCTGGAGGTCTTCGCCCGCTTCGGCACCCGACTCGATGAAGCGACGGTCAGCACCCTGGAACAGGGCCGTCGGGTGCGCGAGGTGCTCCAGCAGTTCCAGTACGTGCCGATGCCGGTGGCGGAACAGGTCGCCGTGCTCCTCGCCGCCAGCGAGGGATTGCTCAATCCCCTGCCCGTTGCCCGGGTTGCCGAAGCGGAGCGCGCGATTCGCCGCGCCGTCACCACCGAACTGCCGGAAGTGTGCGAACGCATGACATCGGGAGCGAAGCTGACCGACGATGACCGCGAGGAATTGCGGCGGGTCATCCGGGGCGTCGTCGCGGGAATCGAAGAGCCCGCGCCATGACGCAGACGCTCGAGGCGATGCGCCGCCGGATCGAGACGGCCGAAGACCTCCATGGCGTGGTGCGTGTCATGAAGGCGCTGGCCGCCGCGAGCGTACGCCAGTACGAGACGGCGGTGGAATCCGTCGCCGAATACCGACGCACGATCGAGGCGGGCCTGCAGATCGTCCTGCACAACCGACCCGAGGCGATCGCGGCGCAGGATCCGGGCGGCGGGCGCTGGGGCGTCATCGTCTTCGGTTCCGACCAGGGCATGTGCGGCTCGTTCAACGAACAGGTGGGAGCCTTCGCCCTGGAGCAGCTCGCCGCCCTGCCCGGCACACGGGAGGATCGATCGATCGTGGTGGTCGGCTCGCGGGTCGCGGGCCGGCTGGAGGACGCCGGGTACGCGGTCGACGAACCGGCCCGCATGCCGAGCACGGTCTCGGGCATCACCGCCGCGGTCAGCGCCCTGCTGCTCGAAGTGGAGAAGCTGCGCTTCCAGGAAGGCATCGAGCAGTTACTGCTCATTCACCACCGTCCCAGTGGCCCCGTGGGCTCGGCGCCGGACCGCATGCAGCTGCTTCCGATCGACCGCGACTGGCTCGAGGCGATCGCCACCCGGCGCTGGGACTCCCGCTCACTGCCCACGTTCAGCATGGACTGGCGCCAGCTGCTCTCGGCACTGATCCGGCAGCATCTGTTCGTCGTCCTGTACCGCGCCTTCGCGGAATCCCTCGCGAGCGAGAACGCCAGCCGCCTCGCCTCCATGCACACCGCCGAGCGCAACATCCAGGGCCACCTGTCGCGGCTGTCGTCCGACTACCACCAGAGCCGTCAGCAGCAGATCACCGAGGAGCTGCTCGACATCGTGGCCGGCTTCGAAACCCTGACCGCGGAGGAAAGCAGCCGGGCAGGTTCGGCACGCAAGTTGTAGGGCATGTGTGGCAGCCTCTGGACACGAGCATCCCGATGGGAGATTCATCAATGAAGGCCACCTGGAAAGAGGCCGTTCTCGCCGAGAGCGGGGACACGGTCGTCGTCGAAGGCAATCACTACTTCCCGGCGGAAGCGATCAATCGAGAA
>JBAYRO010000123.1:0-7839 GCA_041676645.1 Burkholderiaceae bacterium
GGCTTGACGATCAGCGGCAGGCCGAGCCGGCCGACGACATCGCCGCTGCGGCTGGCTTCGGTGAGCACCACGTGCCCCGGCACCGGCAGTCCGATGCTTTCCCAGATGCGCTTGGTCATCAGCTTGTCCATCGCGACCGCCGATGCCATCACGCCGGGACCGGTATAGGGAATGCCCAGCAGCTCGAGCGCGCCCTGCACCGTACCGTCCTCGCCCCACTTGCCGTGCAGGGAGACGAAGGCGGCATCGAAGCCACCGCGGCGCAGGTCCTCGAGCGGCCTTTCGGCCGGATCGAACCCGAAGGCGGCGATCCCGGCCCGGTTGAGGGCGGCGAGCACCATCGATCCCGAGCGCAGCGAGATCTCGCGCTCGGCCGAGCGCCCGCCGTAGAGCACCGCCACCTTGTCGAAACGGCGCGCCGCCAGGCGCTTCGTCCTGCGTTCAGCCATTACCATCCTCCCGCAGGGCGGGCGCCACCGAGCCGATCGAACCCGCGCCCATCGTCAGGACGACATCGCCCGGGCGAACGACATCGCGAACCGCCTGCGCCATCCCGGCGATCTCCTCGACGAACATGGGCTCGACCTTGCCCATGACCCGGATCGCCCTTGCCAGCGCGCGCCCGTCGGCGGCCACGATCGGCGCTTCCCCGGCCGGATAGACCTCGGCGAGCAGCAGGACGTCCACGCTCGAGAGCACGCGCACGAAATCCTCGAAGAGGTCGCGGGTGCGCGTATAGCGATGCGGCTGGAAGGCGAGCACCAGGCGGCGCCCTGGGAAAGCGCCGCGGGCCGCTGCGATCGCGGCCGCCATCTCGGCGGGATGATGGCCATAGTCGTCGACCAGGGTGAACTCGCCGCCACCGGTGATCGGCATCTCGCCGTGGCGCTGGAAACGCCGCGAGACGCCCTTGAAACCGGCCAGCGCGGCGGCGATCGCCTCGTCGCCGATACCCAGTTCGGTCGCCACCGCGATCGCGGCCAGCGCATTCTGCACGTTGTGCACGCCAGGCGCATCGAGCACGACATCGAGCGGATCGAGATCCTCGCGAAGCACGGTGAAGCGCATCCTGCCGGCGTCGGCGACCACATCGATCGCGCGCACCTGCGCTTCGGCGCACAGGCCGTACGTGACCACCGGCTTGGAGACGAAGGGCATGATCTCGCGCACATGCGGGTCGTCGACGCACATCACCACGGCGCCGTAGAAGGGCAGACGCTGGGTGAAGTCGACGTAGGCCTGGCGCAGCCGGGCGAAATCATGCCCGTAGGTCTCCATGTGGTCGGCGTCGATGTTCGTGATGACCGCGATCATCGGCGAGAGGTTCAGGAACGAGGCATCGCTTTCGTCGGCCTCGACCACGATGTATTCGCCGCTGCCGAGCCGGGCGTTGGCGCCGGCGCTGTTGAGGCGTCCGCCGATCACGAAGGTCGGATCGAGATCGCCCTCGGCGAGGATCGAAGCCACCAGGCTGGTGGTCGTGGTCTTGCCATGCGTGCCGGCGATCGCGATGCCCTGCTTGATCTTCATGAGCTCGGCGAGCATCAGCGCGCGCGGCACCACCGGGACGCGACGCGCGCGCGCCGCGATCACCTCGGGGTTGTCGCCGCCGACCGCCGAGGAGGTCACGATGCAGTCGGCTCCCTGGATGTTCTCGGCCGAATGCGCATGGCGCACCTCGGCGCCGAGTTCGGCAAGCCGGGCCGTCGCCGCGTTGGCGGCAAGGTCCGAGCCGCTGATGCGATAGCCGAGGTTGAGGAGCACTTCGGCGATCCCGCTCATGCCGGCGCCACCGATGCCGACGAAATGGATGTGCTTGACCTTGTGCTTCATCGCCGCGGCTCCTTCGCCACCGCCTCGCAGGCATCGGCGAGGTCGCGGCCGGCATGCGGCCGGGCGAGTTCGCGGGCGCGCTGCGCCATCTCCAGCAAGCGGTCGCGGTCCATGCCCTCGAGCAGCGCCGCGAGCTTTGCCGGCTCGAGCGTCGGCTGAGGCATCAGCACCGCCGCGCCACGATCGGCCAGGAAGCGTGCGTTCGCCGTCTGGTGGTCGTCGACCGCATGCGGATACGGCACCAGGACGCTGGCCAGCCCGGCGGCGGCGAGTTCCGACACCGTCATCGCGCCGGCGCGGCAGATGACGAGGTCGGCCCGGGCGTACTCGCCGGCCATGTCGTCGATGAACTCGCGGACATCCGCATCGACCCCGGCGCTCGCGTAGGCCTCGCGCAACGCTGCGCCATGCGCCTTGCCGCTCTGGTGCACGACCAGCGGCCGACGCGGCGCGGGCAGCATGGCGAGCGCCGCGGGCAGGGTATCGTTGAGCGCCTTCGCGCCGAGGCTGCCGCCGACCACGAGCAGGCGCAAGGGCCCTTCGCGCCCGCGCATCCTCTGCGCGGGTGGAGCGATCCCGGCCACGGCCTCGCGCACCGGATTGCCGCACCATTGCGCCCCGGGCAAGGCGTCCGGGAAGGCGACCAGGCTGCGACGGGCAAAGCGCGCCAGCACCCGGTTGGTCAGGCCCGCGATCGAGTTCTGCTCATGGATCACCAGTGGCCGACCCGTCATCGCGGCGACCAGGCCGCCGGGGAAGGCGACATAGCCACCGAGGCCGAGCACCACCGCCGGCCGGACTTCGCGCAGCACCTGCAAGGCCTGCCAGAGCGCGCGGCCGAGTCGCCAGGGAGCGAGCAGCCGGGTGGCGAGCCCCTTGCCGCGCAGCCCGCCGATGCGCACCCAGCGCATCGGGATGCCATGGCGGGGCACGAGGTCCGCCTCCATGCCACCGGGCACGCCGAGCCAGACGACCTGCCAGCTGCGCGCGCGCATCTCCTCGGCGACCGCCAGGCCGGGCATCACGTGCCCGCCGGTGCCGCCGGCCATGATCATCAGGGTCCGGGCCGCGCTCATGCCGTCCCCCCGCGCATCATCTGGCGATTCTCGAAGTCGATCCGCAGCAGGATCGCGATCGCGAGGCAGACGGCCAGGATGCTGGAGCCCCCATAGCTCATCAGCGGCAGGGTCAGGCCCTTGGTCGGGAGCACGCCGGTATTGACACCGATATTGATCAGGGCCTGGATCGCGATCCAGATCGCGATCCCCTTGGCGACCAGGCCCGAGTAGGGGCGATCGAGCGCGATCGACTGGCGGCCGATCTCGAAACCGCGGCGCACCAGCCAGAACAGCATGCCGATCACCGCCAGCACGCCGACCAGCCCGAGTTCCTCGCCGATCACCGCGAGCAGGAAGTCGGTGTGCGCCTCGGGCAGGTAGTTGAGTTTCTCGATCGAACCGCCCAGTCCCACCCCGAACAGTTCGCCACGACCGAATGCGATCAGCGAATGCGTGAGCTGGTAGCCGGCGCCGAAGGCATTCTCCGGCGAGAACGGATCGTCGAGCAGCAGTTCGAGCCGGGCGAGCCGATAGGGCTGGGCGAAGATCAGCATCACGATCGTCGAGACCGCGGCGAGGACCAGCCCCACGAACAGGCGCCCGCTGATGCCCCCCAGGAAGAGCACCGTCATGGCAATGCCGCAGATCACCACGAAGGCGCCGAGGTCGCGCTGCAGAAGCAGCAGGCAGCCGACCACCACGACCGCGGTGCCCATCGGCAGGAAGCCCTTGCGAAAGCGCAACATGTAGTCCTGCTTGCGGATCGTGTAGTCGGCCGCGTAGAGCACGACGAAGAGCTTCATCAGCTCGGAAGGCTGCAGCGACAGCGGACCGATCCGGATCCAGCGGGTTGCGCCCAGCGCGACGTTGCCCAGTACCAGCACGGCGAACAGCAGGACGAGGCCACCGGCGAACAGCCAGGGCGAGAGCCGCTGCCACTGGCGCATCGGCGTGGCGAATGCGAGCACGCCCGCCGCCACCCCGATGCCGATCGACAGCAGATGGCGCAGCAGGAAGTGGCTGTTCTCGAGCCGGGCATAGCGCGGCGAATCGGGCATGGCGATCGATGCCGAATAGACCATCACCAGTCCGAAGGCGAGCAGGATCGCGGCGACCCACAGCAGCGATTCGTCGATCACCGCCAGGCGGGCCTTGTCGAGCCGGCGCGCGATCGGGCGGGTCGGCCGCCGTGAACCCGAGGGCAGGCGCAGGCTCAGCATGAGGCCTCCAGCGGCTGCCCGCGTTCGCCGGCGATACGCTCGAGCGCGGCGCCGAAGGCGCGGCCGCGCTCCGGATAGCCCGAGAACATGTCGAGGCTGGAGCAGGCCGGACTCAGCAGCACCGCCTCGCCGGCGCGCGCGCGCGCCGCCGCCAGCTCGACCGCCTCGTCGATGCCGCCGGCATGCAGGATCTCGACACCGGTGCCGGCGATGGCGTCGGCGATGCGCTGCGCATCCCGGCCGATCAGCACCACGCCCCGCGCGGCGTGCCGCATCGCGTCGGCGAGCGGGCTGAAGTCCTGGCCCTTGCCGTCGCCGCCGGCGATCAGCCAGCAGGGCCGGCGGATGCCCTCGATCGCCGCCACGGTTGCCGCCACGTTGGTTCCCTTGCTGTCGTCGTAGTACTCGACGCCGTCGAGAATGCCGAGCAGCTGGCAACGATGGGGTTCGCCCCGGTACTGGCGCAGGCCGTGGAGCATCTGCGCCATCGGAACACCGATCGCACGGCACAGCGCGAGCGCCGCGAGCGCATTCTGGTGGTTGTGGGCGCCGCGCAGCAGCAGCGCGTCGGCCGGCATCAGCCGGCGCACCCGGGCTTCGGGCGCGGCGGCGCGGCGGCGAACCGGCGCGTCGTCGGCGGCAATCGCCTCGGCAAGCCATGGCATGCCGCCGTCCTCGACGATACCGAGATCGCCGATACGGACCGGCGCATCCGGCCCGAAGCTCACGGCGGGCAGTTCGCGCCGCGGCGCCGTGCGCGGATCGGCGCGGTTGTGGATGGCCACGCAGCCGGGCGCATGGATGCGGTGCTTGGCGTCGGCATAGGTCTCGAACGAGGCATGCCAGTCGAGATGGTCCTCGGCGATGTTCAGGATGCAGGCCGCGTCGACGGTGAAGCGCTGCGCGAGCGCCAGCTGGAAGCTCGAGAGCTCGATCACCCAGATCGCCGGCAGTTCATCGGCATCGAGCGACTCCATCAGGGCGGCGAGCAGCGAAGGCCCGATGTTGCCGGCGGACTTCGCCGACTGCCCCGCAGCGCGGCACAGGGCGGTCGCCATGGCGGCCACCGTCGTCTTGCCGTTGGTGCCGGTGAGCGCCAGTACCCGCGGCGGACCGGCATCGCCGGGCAGCGAGCAGATCGCCTGGGAGAACAGCTCGAGCTCGCCCACCACCGGCAACTCGCGCTCGCGGGCCCGCGCATGCAGGGCTCCGCTCGGCCCGGTCTCGATCGACAGGCCGGGGCTCCAGGCGACGAGATCCGCGCCATCGAGCACACCGGGATCGAAGTCGGTCCGCTCCAGGGGAAGATCCACCCCATGGGCGCGCAGGTCCGCCAACCCCGGCGGCTCGGCACGCGAATCCGCGATGCGCACGCTCGCGCCCTGGCGCAGCGCCCAGCGCGCCATCGCCGCCCCCGATCCGCCGAGGCCGAGCACGAGCACCTGGCGGCCGCGCAGGTCGAACAGGGGCAGTTGCATGGCGGCGGCTTCGCTCATCGCAGCTTCAGGGTCGAAAGACCGAACAGGACGAGCACCATCGTCACGATCCAGAACCGGACGACGACCTGCGACTCCTTCACGCCACCGACCTCGAAATGATGGTGCAGCGGAGCCATCCGGAAGATCCGCCGGCCCACTCCGAAGCGTCGCTTGGTGTACTTGAAGTAGCTGACCTGCAGCATCACCGACAGCGTCTCGACCACGAAGACGCCGCCCATGATGAACAGCACGATTTCCTGGCGCACCACGACGGCGACGGTACCGAGGGCGCCGCCCAGCGCGAGCGCGCCGACGTCGCCCATGAACACCTGCGCCGGGTAGGCGTTGAACCACAGGAAGGCCAGCCCGGCCCCGACGATGGCGCCGCAGAACACGGTCAGCTCGCCGGCGCCGCTGATGTTCGGGATCAGCAGGTACTTCGCGAACACCGCGTTGCCGCTCGCGTAGGCGAAGATCCCGAGCGCGCCCGCGACGAGCACCGCCGGCATGATCGCCAGGCCATCGGCGCCATCCGTCAGGTTGACCGCATTGCTGGTGCCGACGATCACGAGGTAGCTCAGCACGATGAAGCCGAACACGCCGAGCGGATAGGCGACATCCTTGAAGAAGGGAACGATCAGGTCGGCGCGCGCCGGCAAGTCGGCCTGGAAGCCGCTGCGGATCCAGCCGAGAAACAGCTCGACCGCATGGGCATTCGATCCGGCGGGCACCGAGAAGGCGAGATAGACCGCCGCCACCAGTCCGATCACGGTCTGCCAGAAGTACTTCTCGCGGGCCGACATGCCCTTCGGATTGCGATGCACCACCTTGCGGTAGTCGTCGACCCAGCCGACCAGCCCGAAGCCCAGGGTGACGATCAGCACGATCCAGATGAAGCGGTTGCCGAGGTCGCCCCAGAGCAGCGTCGAACAGGCAACCGAGATCAGGATCAGCGCCCCGCCCATGGTCGGCGTCCCGCTCTTGGTGAGATGGGTCTGGGGGCCGTCGGTACGCACCGCCTGGCCGATCTTCATCTGCGCCAGCTTGCGGATCACCAGGGGGCCGAAGATCAGTCCGACCGCCAGCGCGGTGAGCGCGGCGAGCACGGCGCGCAGCGTGATGTACTGGATCACCGCGAACGCGCGGATGTCGGTCGCCAGCCACTGGGAGATCTCGAGCAGCATCAGTGCGCCTCCCCGAGCGGCTCGGCGGCGAGGGCGGCGACAACCCGCTCCATCCGCATGAAGCGCGAACCCTTGACGAGCACATGCTGATGTCCGTCGAGCGTCTCCTCCAGCGCCCGCAGCAGGACGTCGAGATCGGCGAAATGCCGCCCGCCCGCACCGAAGGCAGCAACCGTTGCCGCGCTCGCCTCGCCCAGCGCGAAAAGCTGCTCGATACCGCGCTCGGCGGCGTAGGCGCCGACCTCGCGATGGAACTCCGGTCCCTGCTCGCCCAGTTCGCCCATGTCGCCCAGAACCAGCAGGCGCGGCGCCGGCGCTTGCGCGAGCACGTCGATCGCGGCACGCACCGAATCGGGATTGGCGTTGTAGCTGTCGTCGACCAGGCCGGCGGCGGCGCGCGCCGCGACGCGGGCGAGCCGGCCGGGCGGCGCCCGGAAAGCGGCCAGGCCGGCGGCGATCGTGTCGGCGTCGATGCCGCCGGCGTGCGCGGCGGCCGCCGCGGCGAGCGCATTACGCACGTTGTGGCAGCCTTCCACCGCGAGCCGCACCATGACCTCGGAGCCCGCGATGCGCATCCCGAACTGCGCCGGCATCGCGTCGGCCGCGGCGCGCACGACGGGGTCGCCGGCCTCGCCCAGGCCGAAGCCGACCACGCGCCGGCCACCGGCCAGCGCGCGCCAGATCGGCGCATGCGCATCGTCGACCGGGAACACCGCCACGCCGTCGGCAGGCAGGGCTGCGAAGACGCTGCCGTTCTCGCGAGCGGTCGCCTCCACCGTGCCCATGAACTCCTGGTGCTCGCGCTGCGCATTGTTGACCACGGCCACCCGCGGCTGGGCGATCTCGGCAAGCCAGGCGATCTCGCCGGGCCGGTTCATGCCGAGTTCGACGACGGCCGCGCGATGCGCCGGGCGCAGGCCGAAGATCGTCAGCGGCACGCCGACCTCGTTGTTGAGGTTGCCGGCCGTCGCGAGGCGGTGCTCGCTGCCGACGGCCTTCGCGAGGATCGCCGCGAGCATCTCCTTGACCGTGGTCTTGCCGTTGCTGCCGGTGACCGCGATCAGCA
>JBAYRO010000124.1:0-7733 GCA_041676645.1 Burkholderiaceae bacterium
CCTGTTGCGGCTGGCAGCGCCCCTGCGCTGAGGCGCGCTTGCCCGGGCACGGTTTCTGCTTTCCACCCCGGCCCGGGCGGTTATCATCCGGGAAATCAACAAACCCTCGATTCGGGCGACCAGCGGCCAGCCAGAGGATCGCAGTCGGAAGCCCACAAGGAGACGCATGTCGCACATCCGCTCCATCGGCCTCGTCGGCACAGGCTTCATCGCCGCCGGATTTGCCCGCCTGGTCCAGTCCAGGAAGGATTACCGGATCGCCGCCGTACTGAGTCGCCGTCATCCCGCCTCGCTGGCGGAGTTTCCCTGCGACGGCGCGATCACCGGTTCGATCGACGAGCTGATCGAGCGCAGCGACCTCGTCGTCGAATGCTCCGGTGATCCGCTCCATGCCACCACGGTCATCGACCGTGTACTCGCCGCCGGCCGGCCGGTGGTCACCATGAACTCCGAATTCCATGTCACGACCGGCGCCTGGTTCGTCGGCCGTGGTCTTCTCACCGAAGCCGAGGGCGACCAGCCCGGCTGCCTCGCCGCGCTCCACGAGGAAGCCGTGGCGATGGGCTTCGAGCCCCTCGTCTACGGCAACATGAAGGGCTTTCTGGACCATCATCCGAAACCGGAGAGCATGCGTCACTGGGCCGACCGGCAGGGCTTCTCGCTCAACCAGACGACTTCGTTCACCGATGGCACCAAGCTGCAGATCGAGCAGACCTTCATTGCCAACGGCATGGGTGCGACGATCAGCCGCCAGGGGCTCGAAGGGCCACGCACCGACGACACCGACGGGGCAGCCCGCGAACTCGCCACCCTGGCCGAGACGCTGGGCCGGCCGATCGCCGATTACATCGTCTCGGGCGGCCAGCCGCCGGGCGTCTTCATCGCGGCGCGTCACCAGGAGAGCGAACGCGGCGCGCTGCGCAACATCAAGATGGGCGATGGCCCGCATTACGTGCTGACCCGCAACTACCATCTCTGCGCGCTCGAGATCATCAAGACGGTGAACCGGGTGTTCGCCGGCGGCGGCATCCTGCTCGACAATTCGGCCGCGCCGGAGCTGGGTGTCGTCGCGATCGCCAAGCGTCCGATCGCCGCCGGCCAGCGCATCGAGCAGCCCATCGGCGGCTTCGAACTGCGCGGCGAGTCGGCGCGCCTGGATGAAGCCGACGATGCGGTGCCGATCGGCATTCTCGAGGGCGCGATCCTGCGCCATGCCGTCGAGCCCGGCCAGGTCCTGCAGTGGTCCGATGTCGACATTCCCGATTCGCTGGCGCACGACATCGCGCGCCGGCTCCATCGACGCCGGGCCAGCGCGATCCTCGCCGCCTGATCGTTCCCGCCCTGGAATTCCGCGCCCCGAAGGCCGCGCAATACTCCGACTGTTGCAATGCCTCGAATCACCTATGTGCAGCCCGACGGCGAGGCCGTCACGATCGATGTGCCCGATGGCTGGAGCCTGATGCGCGGCGCGGTCGTCAACGATGTCGACGGCATCATCGGCGAATGCGGCGGCTTCTGCTCCTGCGCCACCTGCCACTGCTATGTCGAGCCGGCCCGGCTTGCCGCGCTCGGGCCTCCATCCGAGGGCGAGGATGCGATGCTCGACTGCGTCGCCGCCGAGCGCCGGCCCAACAGCCGGCTCGCCTGCCAGCTCATCGCATCGCCCGATCTCGACGGGCTCGTACTCGAACTCCCCGACACCCAGGGCTGACTCCGGCTTCTTGTTCGACCGCATGGCCGCGTTGGGGCGCCTTGCCGTGCAAGAGCCGTACTGTCTGCGGCGCCCCGCCTTGTCCTGCGGTCGCAGACGAAGCCGGGTTGCATGACCGCGTCAGCGATTCTCCTTGCCGAGCTGGCGCTCGAGCTGGTCGAGAACTTCGTAGCAGGGCAGGACCTGGGCCACGCTCGCGTTCGGTTCGCGGCCTTCCCGGATCGCGGCGAAGAACTCGCGATCCTGCAGCTCGATGCCATTGGTCGAGACATCGACCTCGGACACATCGATCGGCTCCTCACGGCCGGTGACCAGGTCGTCGTAGCGTGCGATCCAGGTGCCGGTATCGCAGATGTAGCGAAAGAAGGTGCCCAGCGGGCCGTCGTTGTTGAAGGACAGCGACAGGGTGCAGATGGCCCCCGACTCGGCGCGCAGCTGGATCGACATGTCCATCGCGATGTCGAGTTCGGGATGGATGGGGCCCTGCATCGCATGGGCATCGACGATGGGCCCGGCCTGCCAGGCGAAGAGATCGACGGTATGCGCCGCGTGGTGCCAGAGCAGATGGTCGGTCCATGAGCGCGGCTGGCCGAGCGCGTTGATGTTCCTGCGGCGGAAGAAGTAGGTCTGCACATCCATCTGCTGGATGCTCGTTTCACCGTCGGCGATGCGCCGGTGGATCCACTGGTGGCTCGGATTGAAGCGGCGGGTATGGCCGCACATCGCCACCAGGCCGGTGGACCGCTGCAGATCGACGACGGCCCGGGCATCCTCGAGGCGGTCGGCCAGGGGGATCTCCACCTGTACATGCTTGCCGGCGCTGAGACAGGCCAGCGCCTGGCTGGCGTGCAGCTGCGTCGGGGTGGCGAGGATGACCGCATCGATGTCCTTGCGAGCCAGGCTTTCGGAGAGATCGACGGTGGCATGCCCGATGCCGTACTTCGCGGCGGCCTCACGGGTCGGCTCGAGAGTGCGGCCGACCAGGGACACGACTTCGACGCCGTCGATGTTCGCGATGGCGTCGAGATGCTTCGTGCCGAAGGCGCCGATGCCGGCAAGGCAGACTTTCATGACTGGGCTCCCGCGGCGCCTTGCGCGCCGCCGTTCTCGAGGATGATGTGGCCGACCGCGGTATTCGATGCCGGCACATGGTAGAAGCGCCGCAATTCCCGCACCCGCTCGTCGAGCGCGCCGCGCATGATCAGCCACATCACCAGCTCGATCGCTTCCGAACCGGCCTCGCGGACGTAGTCGATGTGGGGCAGCGCGGCGAGCGCAGCCGGGTCGCTGACCAGGCGGTCGAGGAAGGCGGTGTCGAACTCCCGGTTGATCAGGCCGGCGCGCGGCCCCTGCAGCTGGTGCGACATGCCGCCGGTGCCCCAGACCTGGACGTCGAGATCCTCGTCGAAGGATTCCACGGCGCGCCGGATCGCCTGGCCGAGCGCATGGCAGCGCCGGCCGGTGGGCGGCGGGTACTGCACCACGTTGACGGCCAGCGGAATCACCCGACAGGGCCAGGCTTCGGGCTGGCCGAACATGAGCGACAGCGGCACCGTCAGGCCGTGGTCGACATCCATCCGGTTGACCACGGTCATGTCGAACTCGTCGAGGATGGTCGACTGCGCGATATGGCAGGCGAGATCGGGATGGCCCCGCACCACCGGCACCGGTCGCGGCCCCCAGCCCTCGTCGGCAGGCGCGAAGCTGTCGGCGCAGCCGATCGCGAAGGTGGGGATCATCTCGAGCGAGAACGCAGAGGCATGGTCGTTGTAGACGAGGATCACCACGTCGGGCGTGTTATCGCGAAACCACGCCTTGCTCGCCTCGAAGCCGGCGAACAGCGGGCGCCAGTAGTCGTCGCCGGTACGACCGTTGTCGATCGCCGCCCCGATCGCCGGCACATGCGAGCAGGCGATTCCTGCGCTGATGCGGGCCATCTCAGTTTCCTCGCGAGATGCTGCGGTTGCCGCCTGGCGAACGGCCGCCGGCGAGCATCATCTCGCGGTAGGCCTCCTCGCTCATGCCGGTCATCTTCGAGGCGAGGTTCTGGAACGAGAAACCGTCGGTCGCCCCGATCTTGGCCAGGAAGTAGATGTTGCCGCCGAGCCCGATCATCCGGTTGTAGTCGCGCGCCAGCACCGCTTCGCGCTGCGCTTCGCTCATCGGGAAGCCGGCGAGGTAGCCGGCTTCGTCCGCCTTGAAGGCTTCGCGATTGGCCTGTTTCATCAGCGACATGCAGAACTGGTTGAGATGGAAGCCGCGGCGCGACTGCATCGCATCGAACACGGTGGTGCCCGGGATGTCGCGGAAAGCCTCGTTGTAGTCGGTCATCGTCACTCCCAGTACAGACGCATCGGGTTGTCCACCAGCAGCATGCGTTGCCGATCCGGCGTGGTCGCGATGCGCGGCACGTAGTCGACCAGCTTGCCGTCGTCGGGCATGTGCGACTTCATGTTCGGATGCGGCCAGTCCGTGCCCCAGAGCACCCGGTCGGGGAAGGTCTCGACGATGCGGCGCGCGAAGGGTACGACATCATCATAGGCGGGCGGGCCGGTCTTCGAGAGCCGCTCGGGGCAGCTGACCTTGGACCACACCCGGGGATTGTCCTGCATCAGGCGCATGAATCGCTCGAAGCCCGGACCGTCGACGGGTTCGCCCACATCGGGCCGGCCCATGTGGTCGACGACGATGTCGGTGGGGATGGAATCGAAAAGGCCCAGCAGTCCGGGCAGGTCGGCCGCCTCGAAATACACCACGACATGCCAGCCGAGCGGGGCGATGCGCGCCGCGATCGACTCCAGGACATCATGCGGCGTGACATCGACCAGGCGGCGCACGAAATTGAAGCGGGTGCCGCGCACGCCGGCCTCGTGCATGTCGCGCAGTTCGGCATCGCTCACATCGGGCGCCAACGAGGCGACGCCGCGGGCCCGGCCGCTGGAGTGGCGCAGGGCGTCGACCATGGCACGGTTGTCGGTGCCGTGGCAGGTAGCCTGCACGATCACGTTGCGATCGAAGCCGAGGAAGTCGCGCAGCGCGAAGAGCTGCTCGCGCCCCGCATCGCAGGGGGTGTACTTGCGCTGCGCAGCGAAGGGGAACTCGGCGGCGGGTCCGAAGACATGGCAGTGGGCATCGACCGCCCCCGGCGGCGGCACGAACACCGGCCTGGACGGATTCGGATGGAAGGGCAGCCAGTCTGGATCCATGGTTTGCTCTCGTGGCATGCGGCGCAGTCGGTGCTTGTCGTCAGTCGTTCGAATCGCGTATCGCGGCCAGGATGCGGTCGGCCTCGATGCGCCAGTCGCTGCGTTTCGCATCCCGGTCGCCGAACAGGCCGGTGTCGGCGAGATCGGCGATCCAGGCCTGGCGGCGCGCGGTGCCGTCGGCCGACCAGGAAGTCAGCCCCGCCTCGCGCACGGTATGCGCGACTTCGCGGACTTCCTCGGCGCGGCGCCGGCCGTGCTGGATCACCCGCTCGAAGAAATAGCTGCCCTGCTTCTCCCAGTCGATGCCGGGGAAGGTCTCGGCAAGCGAGGCGAGCACATCGTCCTCGACACCGTAGGCGCGCGCCGTCGTGTACGCCTCGATCACCATGGCCTCGAGGCCCTTGATCATGATGCTGCGGCACATCTTGGTGGCGGAGGCGACGCCGATTCGCGCCGCCGCGAACTCGGCGGCAAAGCCGATCTCGCCGAGCAGGGGTGCGAGTCGCGCGGCATGTTCGCCGCCGAGCAGCAGGGGTACGCGGAGCCGGTGGGGCGGCACCGATGTCATGACGGCGGCCTCGACATAGCGTCCGCCGGCGCCATCGACCAGCTCGGCGGCGCCTTGCTTTGCCCCCGGCGAGGCGGAGTTGAAGTCGAGGAACCAGGCGTCCGCCGCGATGCCCGCAGCGCAGGCTCGCGCCACCTCGACCGTCTGGCTCGCGGTGACCGCCGAGATCACGAGGGCGGCATCGGCGATCGCCGCGCCGTGCGAATCGGCCAGGACCACGCCATGGGCCGCGGCATGGGCGCGCATCGCGACGGCCGCTTCGTCGTCGCGGCCGAGCCGGATGTCGTGGGCATGGACCGCGATGCCCTGGGCGCGCAGGTCCTCGGCGAGGATCCTGCCGACCTCGCCGTAGCCGACGAGGGCGATGCGCCAGTCGCGCGGCGAGGCGGGCAGTGGCATGGAACCCCTCAGTCGATGTAGCGCAGGCCCTTGGCGGCCAGCTTGTCGCGCATCTTGTAGATGTCCAGGCCGAGTTCGCCGGACGCCAGCAACTTGCGCTTGGTCGCTTCGTTGTCCTCGCGGACGCGGGCCGCTTCGGCGACCTGGCGGGCGATCCGGCGCGGCACCACCACCACGCCGTCGCCATCGGCGATGACCACGTCGCCGGGTTCGACGCGCTGGCCGGCGCAGACCACCGGGATGTTGACCGAGCCGAGGGTTTCCTTGACGGTGCCGCGGGCGTTGATCGCCCTGGAGAATACCGGGAAGTCCATCTCGGCGAGTTCGCGTACGTCGCGCACGCCACCGTCGATGACCAGGCCCTTGCCGCCGTGGGCACGGAAGGAGGTGGCCAGCAGCTCGCCGAAGAAGCCGTCGACGCTGTCGGTGGTGCAGGCGGCGAGCACGATGTCGCCTTCGCGCAGCTGTTCGGCCGCCACATGCAGCATCCAGTTGTCGCCCGGCTGCAGCAGCACCGTGAGGGCGGTGCCGCAGGCGCGCGCGCCCGGGTATGCCGGGCGGATAGACGGCGCCAGCAGGCCCACCCGGCCCATCGCCTCGTGGATGGTGGCCACACCGAACTGGCCCAGCGCGGCGACGTCCGCCGGATCGGCGCGCTCGATGTTGCGCCGGACGATGCCGAGTTCGTTCATGGCGGTGCTCATGCGTTTCCCCTCATGGTCTTGCCGCCGGGCGACCGCGCGCCTCGAGCGCTGCGTCCAGGCGCGGATAGACCCGGCGCGCGTTGCCCTCGAAGACCAGCGCGCGTTCCTCGTCGGTGAGATGCGGGGTTGCGTCGACGTAGCGCCGGGTATCGTCGAAATGATGGCCGGTCTCGGGGTCGATGCCACGCACCGCGCCGATCATCTCCGAGGCGAAGAGCACGTTCTTCACCGGGATCACCCGCGCCAGCAGGTCGATGCCCGGCTGGTGGTAGACGCAGGTGTCGAAGAAGATGTTGTCGAGCAGGTGCTCGGCGAGCGAATCGCGGCCCAGCGCCTGGGCGAGGCCCCGGAAGCGGCCCCAGTGGTAGGGCACCGCGCCGCCGCCATGCGGGATCACGAAGCGCAGGGTGGGGAAGTCGCGAAACAGGTCGGAATCGAGGCACTGCATGAAGGCCGTGGTGTCGGCATTCAGGTAATGCGCCCCGGTGGTGTGGAAGCAGGCGTTGCAGCTCGTGCTGACATGGATCATCGCCGGGATGTCGTACTCGACCATCTTTTCGTAGATCGGGTACCAGTGGCGATCGGACAGCGGCGGTTCGCGCCAGTGCCCGCCGGACGGATCCGGGTTCAGGTTGATCGCGACGAAGCCGTAGTCGCGGATGCAGCGCTCCAGTTCGGGAATGCAGCTTCGCGGGTCGACGCCGGGCGACTGCGGCAGCATCGCCGCCCCGATGAAGTGGTCGGGAAACAGCGTGGCGACCCGGTGGCAGAGTTCGTTGCAGATCGCCGCCCAGGTGGAGCTGACCTCGAAATCGCCGATGTGGTGCGCCATGAAGCTTGCCCGCGGCGAGAAGACGGTGAGGTCGATGCCGCGTTCGAGCATCTTCGCAAGCTGGTTCTTTTCGATGGATTCGCGCAGTTCGTCGTCGCCGATGACGAGCTCGGACGCCTTCGGCATGGCGCCCGGATTGCCGATTGCGGCCACCTGGCGCTTGCGCCAGGCCTCCAGCGGGGCCGGCGCCGTGGTGTAGTGGCCGTGGATGTCGATGATCATCGCGGGTTTCCCTTCCAGACGGCGGCGGGGATCATCACTTCCCCGCGCATGATGAGGCGCGCGGTGCGCAGCAGGGCGGCGCGCACCACCC
>JBAYRO010000125.1:0-7298 GCA_041676645.1 Burkholderiaceae bacterium
GGCCAGATCGCGTAGCTCTGGAAGATCATCGACATGCCGCGCCGCTCCGGCGGCACGGTGCGCCGGGAGTCGGAGATCTGCTGGCCGTCGACCGCGATGCTGCCTTCGGTCAGCTCGATGAACCCGGCGATCAAGCGCAAGGTGGTCGTCTTGCCGCAGCCGGAAGGCCCCAGCAGGGTGACGAGTTCGCCCTTCTCGAGCGAGAGATCCAGTGTATCGACCACCTTGGTCTTGCCGTAGGCCTTGGAGACAGCGTTCAGGACCAGTTTGGACATATGCACTTCTTCGGATGGACTCGGTGGATCGGAACGCCGGGCTTCAGCCGCGCCGCAGCATGAAGTCGCGCCCGGCGATGCGCATGCCCGCCGCGACGACGAGGGTGGTGACCACGACCAGCACCACGCCCATGGCGGCCAGGGTCTCGTAGTTGCCCTGTTCGCTGAGGTCGAGCGTGAGCACCGAGACCACCCGCGACTTGGGGCCGGTGAGGAAGATCGCGGTCGAGAGTTCCTTGGTGCAGATCACGAACACCAGGATGAAGATGCCCGCAAGCGTCTTGCGCAACAGCGGGAACACGACCGAGGACAGCACCGTCAGGCGGCCGCCGCCCAGCACCCGCACTGCCTCCTCGAGCTCCGGATTGAGCGAGCGCACCGAGGCGGAGCAACCGACTACCGCGATCGGCAGGAAGCGGGTGGTGAACGCGATCACGATCAGGGTGCCCATGCCGTAGAGTGAGAACGGCGGGCCGGCATAGGCGGCGTACAGCCCGATCGCGAGGATCAGGCCGGGCACCGCGACCGGTGCGATGGCCAGCGCCAGCACCACGTTCGGGAAGGGCGTGATGCGCCGCTGCACCGCATAGGCCACGCACATGCCGATGCCCACGCATACCAGCGCGGTCGCCACCGAGTAGCTCACCGTGTTGATGAGCGCCGAGCGCACGGTGAGCTGCTCGAAGAAGATGTCGTAGTAGTTGGCGAAGGTCAGGTTGCCGCTGGCCAGCCCCCGCGCCCAGGCTTTCGAGAAGGATGCGACGACCAGGATGAACAGCGGCAGCACGACCGCCAGTACGCCAATCAGGGCGGAGTACGCGAGCAGCGGCCACTTCCAGAAGCCGACATCGAAGGGCCGGCGTTCGCCGCCCTTGCCCGACACCGACACAAAGCCCTTGCGCGAGAGGAGGCGTCGCTGCATCCAGAGCATCACCACCGTCAGCAGCAGGATCGGCATGGCGAACGCCGCGGCCTGGTTGATCCGGATCGGGTACTCGAAGAAGCTGCTGATCTGGATGGTGGCGAGGTTCAGCCCCGCCGGTATCGCGATCAGGGCCGGCGTGCCGTAGAGCGCGACCGACTCGAGGAAGATCAGGATCGAGGCGCCCACGATCGAGGGCATCACCAGCGGCAGCGTCACCCGCGTGAGTGTGTGCAGCTTGCCGGCGCCATGGATCGACGCGGCGTCCTCTAGCTCGGTGGACACCAGGTCCAGCGCCGACTTGGTGAAGACGTAGACCAGCGGGAAGACGTACAGGGCGATGACGAAGGACAGGCCCCAGAAACTGAAGATGTTGAACGGACCCTTCTCGCTGCCGAACAACTCCACCCAGGCCCGGTTGAGCCAGCCCGCATTCGGCCCCGCGAGCAGGATCCAGGCGATCGCACCGAGGAAGTTCGGCATCACGAACGCGGCGAGCACGATCAGGTTGGTCAGGCCGCGCCCGGGCATGTTGGTGCGCGAGACGGCCATGGCCAGCGGCACGCCGAGCAGCAGCGAGATGAAGGTCACCGCCACGCCCAGGTAGAGCGAGTTCAACATCGCCTGGACATGACGCGGCCGCCCGAAGGCCTTCACGTAGTTGCCTAGGGTCGGCTCGCCGCCGGCGGACGAGACACTGTCCCAGATGAGCCGCAGGATCGGGTTGGCAACCAGGAAGATCAGCAACACGATCAGGGCGCCGAACAGCCACAGGGACGGATCGGCGATGCGACTGGCGGACCGCGGCCTGCTGGCCGCGAGGTCCGCGCCGGGCACGGCTGCCATCGACTCAGACCCCGAAGGCGTCGCGCCAGAGTTCGATCACTTCCGGCAGCATCTCGACCGACTCCTGCGGCGTCGGGCGCAGGAAGACCCGGGAGGGATCCTCGAAGCCCAGCACGCCGGGACGCGGCTTGGCGCCGGCGCGCTTGGGAATCCCGTAGCGCTCGATCGAGAGCTGGTCGGCCTCCTCCGATCCCACCAGGAACTCCATGAACAGCTTGGACGCATTGGGATGCGGCGCGTTGGACATGATCGCCGACGGCGACAGCATCAGGATCGAGCCCTCCTCTGGCACGATCCGGCCCAGCGGATTGCCCTTGGCCGCCGTACTGGCGGCGAGTTCCATGGGCCCGGCCGAGACCGAGCGTTCGCCCGAAGCCAGGGTGGTGATCGTGTCGATGATCGAGCGGCCGACCTGCGGCTCGTTGGCGGCGAGCTTCTTGAACCAGCCCTCGCCGTAGAGTTTCGTCATGGCGATCGCCCAGACGCCGACGAAGCCGCTGAAACCGGGATGGCCGACCGACACGAGGCCACGCCACTTCGGATCGGTCAGGTCGTTCCAGCTGCGCGGCGCGTCCGCTTCCTTGAGCTTGTCGGTGTTGTAGATCAGGCCGATGGTGGCGACGCTCGCGACGTGGAAATAGCCGTCCTCGTCGAGGTTCTGCAGGCGCTTGTCCATGTTCACGGAAGCGGCAGGCGTGTACTTCGTGAGCAGGCCGCGGCGCTTGAGATCGAGGTAGTGCGAAATGTCGGTCGACGAGAAGACGTCGCAGTTGGCGCTCTCGGCCTGCAGGTCCTGGTTCAGGCGCTGGAAGGCGACCTGCGCCGTGGTGCGCACCACGTTCACCTTCACGCCGGGATAGCGCGCGGTGAAGGCTCGGCCGAGGTTCTCGGCATCCTCCGATGGCAGGTACACGATGTACCAGGTGAGCTCGCCTTCCTTCTTCGCGGCTTCGTACAGGGTTTCGATCGAGGGCTGTTGCGCGAGGGCGCCCGCGTACTTTCCAAGCAGCGCGGCACCGGCTGCGGCTGCAACGAACTGACGTCGGTCGAGGGCCATGTTCATGTCTCCTGGTCGGGGCGGCGGCGCCGCATGACGGGTGGGGGCTTTGCTGGCCCCTGCTTTCGAATCTCGGCGGGCGAAGTATATACACAGCTTTTATATGTATACGATAGGCTCGCATATGAATTTGCATGATGCCGCGTAGAATCCGGGCAAAGCGGAAACCGGCGGCCTTGCGCAGCCAGCTACCCACCGCCTGCCCATGGAGCCGAGATGTCGTCCGCGCGCGTCAACCTGAGCGACAAGATCCGCCAGGCGATCGAGACCGAGATCAGTACAGGCCAGCTGGTGGCCGGCGCGCGCATCGACGAGCAGGCCCTCATGGAACGCTTCGATGTCTCGCGCACGCCAGCCCGCGAGGCCATGCTGCAGCTGACCTCCGCCGGCCTGCTCGTCTCGGTGCCGCGCCAGGGCGCGATGGTCGCCGGCCTGAGCGCCCCGCAGTACGTAGCCATGCTCGAGATCCTGGTCGAACTCGAGGCGCTTGCCGCACGCCTGTCGGCGCGTCGCATGCCCGAAGTCCTTCGACGCGCGATGCGCGAAGCACACGAAGCCTGTCGCGCGTCAGCCGATCGCGACGATCCGCGCGCCTACTTCGAAGCGAACCGAGCCTTCCACGAAGCGATCTACGACGGCAGCATGAACGAGGTGCTCGCCAACCAGTTGCGCGCGATGCGCCTGCGCATGCGTCAACCCCAGGGCAGCCTGTTCGACCGCCCCGGCCGCACCCGCAACTCCGTCGCCGAGCATCAGGTGGTGCTCGAAGCGATCCTGCGCGGCGACGAGGACAGTGCCCACCGGGCGATGAGCAGCCACATCTCGGTGGGCGGAAATACCTACGCCGACATCATCGCGCGGCTGCCCTTCGATCCGGTGCCGTCGGCGCCGGGAGCGGTCCGACAGGCAGCCCCGCCACCGCGCAAGGACAGGTGAGCGCCGGACGACAACGACAGGCACCACAGGAGACAGCAAGCGATGAAGACGACCGCGATCCAAATCGACGAGCACGGCGGCCCGGAAGTCCTGCGCACAGTCGAGGTCGATGTCGGCGAGCCCGGCCCGGGTGAAGTCCGCATCCGCCAGACGGCAATCGGCGTGAACTTCGCCGATATCTACCAGCGCCGCGGCGGACACGGTCCGCATTCGGCCGCGCCCTTCCCGCTCGTCCTGGGCGCCCAGGGCGCCGGCGTGGTCGAGGCGGTCGGCGCGGGCGTTGCCGGACTGCCCGTCGGGCGACGCGTTGCCTACTTCCATCCCGGTGCCTACCAGGAGATCCGCAACGTGCCCGCCGCACGGGTGATCCCGCTGCCACCGGACATCACCGAGGAGATCGCCGGGGCGACGCTGCTGCGCGGCATGACCGCCGAGTACCTGCTGCGTCGCCTGTATGTCGTCAAGCCCGGCGATACCGTGCTCGTCCACGCCGCCGCCGGCGGCATGGGTGTGATCCTCTCGCAGTGGGCGCGGGCACTGGGCGCCACCGTGATCGGCACCGTCGGCAGCCCGGAGAAGATCGAGGTCGCCCTTGCCCATGGCTGCCACCATGTCATCGACTACCGCCGCGAGGACTTCGTCGCACGGACGCTCGAGCTGACCGGCGGCGAGGGCGTGCCGGTGGTCTTCGATGCGGTCGGCAAGGACGTCTTCCTCCCCTCGCTCGAATGCCTGCGCCCGCTGGGCCTGGCGATCAACTACGGCACCGCTTCGGGCGATGTCGAAGGCCTGGATCTGAACCTGCTGCATTCGAAGTCGCTCTCCGTCTGCCGCCCGACCCTGCGCACCTTCATCGCGAACTCCGCCGACATGCTGCGCGGCGCCGACTCCGTGTTCGAAGCCGTGCAGGCAGGCCGGGTCCGGCTCGAAGTGGGCCACCGCTACCCGCTTGCCGAGGCGCGTCGCGCCCACGAGGACCTGGAGAACCGTCGCACCACCGGCGCCATCGCCCTGGTGCCCTGAGTCCCATCGAGAGCCGGACGTTCCGATGAAACTCTTCCACGGATGGCTGTCGAGCGCATCGCGTCGGGTGCGCCTGTGCCTGGCCGAGAAGGACATCGCCTACGAGAGCGTGGCGATCGACCTCGGCAGGCAGGAGCAGCACTCGCCCGAGTACCTTGCGATGAACCCCAACGGCGTCGTGCCCGCGCTGCAGCTCGACGACGGCCGCTCGCTGTACGAAAGCTCGACCATCTGCGAGTACCTCGACGACATCATCCCGCAGCCGCCGCTACGGCCGGCCGACCCCTACCAGCTCGCGACGATGCGCAACTTCGTGCGCTGGATCGACGAGAGGGCTTTGCCCAACTTGCTCATCCTCAACTGGAGCATCGCCCTGCAGCCCGGTGCCTCCAAGTGGACGGAACGGGAACTCGAAGAGAAGCTCGCCCGCATTCCCACGGCGGAGCGGCGTGAAGCCTGGATACGCATCGCGCGCCAGCCCTACACCGAGGAAGAGAAGTCCGCGGCCCTGGACAGGCTGTTGCAACTCCTGGAGCGCATGGAGGGCATGCTGGCCGAAGGCGGCGGCGACTGGCTCATGGGTTCGCAATACACCATGGCCGACATCGCTGCGGTG
This sequence comes from Burkholderiaceae bacterium, assembly GCA_041676645.1. GTDB lineage: Bacteria > Pseudomonadota > Gammaproteobacteria > Burkholderiales > Burkholderiaceae_E > JAMLIN01. The sequence continues at coordinate 5,676 of JBAYRO010000125.1, forward strand.
CCCTTTGTCGCTCGCATCGTGGAACTCGCGCCCGATGCCGTGGGCCCGCGCGTCGCCACCTGGTGGTCGAAGGTGCAGCAGCGCCGCGCCTTCGCGCAGGCCCGCGTCGAACGCTTCGACACGGTACTCGCTCGCCGGGCGGCGCAGCCCAACCCTACCCCCGGGGCTTCCTGACCCGAGGCTTGCGCGGTTTGGGGGCGGCGCCGCTCGCCTCCATCGCGGCGATCGCACCGGCCATCTGCAGGCGGGTGTGTTCGACGAGATGGTCGAGGAACGCCATCGTCCGTTGCGGGATGAACTTGCGGCTCGGCATCGCCGCGTACATCGCCAGCTTTCCGGTGATCCATCGATCCAGGACACGGACCAGTTCGCCGCGCGCCAGGTAGGGCGCCACGAGATCGATCGACACCGAAGTGATCCCCGCACCGTCGAGCGCGGCCCGCATCAGCGTGTCGGTATGGTTGGCGGATACCGCCGGCACGACCTCCACCTCGACGACTTCATCGGGCCGCTCGGGACACCAGCAACTGATGATGCGGGCCCGCGCCCCGGGCATGACCAGGCGCAGACAGTCATGCCCGGCGAGATCGCCCGGCATGTCGGGCACGCCCCGACGCTCGAGATAGGCCGGCGATGCGACCAGGATCGTCTCGGTCTGCACGACCGTGCGCGCCACCACGTTCGCATCGAAGCCGGCATTGGTTCCCAGCAGGGTGATGTCGTAGTCCTCGATTGGCGGATCGCGCGGCGACTCGACATCGAGCTCGATCCGGATCCCGGGATGCTGCGCCCGGAAGCCGGCGAGCATCGGCGCCACTGCGTAGCTCGCGAGCACCGGCGGCGCATGCACGCGCAGCACACCGGCGAGCTCGTGCGTATGGGCGCTCGCGATCGACTCGGCTTCATCGAGTTCCTGGAGGATGCCGCGCACCCGCGACAGATAGGCCCTGCCGGCATCGGTGAGCGACTGGCGTCGCGTCGTGCGCTGGAGCAGCCGAGTGCCGAGATGGTTCTCGAGGTCGGCGACCAGCCGCGTCACTACCGGCGGCGACATGTCGAGCGCCCGCGCGGCGGCCGCGAAGCCGCCTTCGTCGACGACCCGTTCGAACACCCGCATCGAAAGCAGACGGTCCATGGCATGCACCCTTCATTATTTCTTATTCAGGAATAATACATTCCTATTTTTCCCAATTATCTTTTGATCGAGAAACGATAAAGTCCAGCCATCGACACAGCACACATCGCGAGTCGAAGCGGCCGGAACCGGAGACCACCGAGACGACCGCCCCTCAACCGAACTGAACGAAAGGACAAGACATCATGACCCGCACTGCCACTTCCATCATCGCCCTCGCATTCGCCCTCTCGGCCGGCTCGGCAATCGCCGCCGAACCGCTGATCGTCAACAACGAGACCGGCGCAGGCCTGTTCTCGGCTTCGGCCTCGACCAAGTCGCGTGACCAGGTTCGTGCCGAACTGGCCGAAGCGGTTCGCAGCGGGGCTGTGATCGCCAACAACGCCACGGGCGAGACGGTTCGCTCGATCGAGGCGGCAAGCGCTCCCGGCCAGGGGATCCTGACGCGCGACGAGGTCCGTGCCGAGCTGGCCGAGGCGGTTCGCGAC
>JBAYRO010000126.1:0-7203 GCA_041676645.1 Burkholderiaceae bacterium
ATAAGGTCGCCCTCGTGGCCTGCATCCGCAAGATGTTGACCATCCTCAACACTATGCTCAAGACTGGGACCAAGTTCGATCCGGCAATTCATAGGAGTTGACACGGCAGACGGTTACTCAGGCTTCGGGTGCTTCGCTGGAGAGTCCGCAGGACTCGAGCAGGCGGGCGAGCTCGACCGCGCTGCGCACTTCCATCTTGGAGAAGATGTTGGCGCGATGGACCTCGACGGTGCGCATGCTGATGCCCAGATCCATCGCGATCACCTTGTTCAGCCGGCCCGCGAGCACCAGCGCCATGACGTCGCGTTCGCGATTGGACAGTCGCGACAGGCGACTGCGGACCTCTTCGGCGCTGGCGCACAGCGCGATGCGCTGGGTGGAGGCCTCGATCGCCTCGATGACCCGGTCGACGAGGCGATTGTCGTTGAAGGGTTTCTCGAAGAAATCGAAGGCGCCCTTCTTGAGGGATTCGACCGCCATCGCGATGTCGCCATGTCCAGTCAGGAAGATCACCGGGACCGGCAGGGAGGGGTAGCGGGCGCGCATGCGCTCGAACACCTCGATGCCCGACATCTGGCGCATGCGCACGTCGAGCAGGACGCAGCCGGGGCGCACCGCCCATTCGCGGCGGGCGTTGATCGCCGCCCAGAAGGCTTCGCCGCTGTCGAAGTGCTCGGTGTCGATGCCGCGCGAGCTGAGCAGGAAGGCCATGGCCTCGGCGAGGACCGGTTCGTCCTCGACGAGATAGACGATGGGGTGCGTCGGAGTGGGAGCGGGGCTGGATGTCATTCGTCGTCCTCCGTCAATGCGGGAAGGGTAAACCCGAAACGCGAACCGCCGCCCTTTCGCGGTTCGAACTCGAGCCGGCCCGCATGCTGCTCGATCACCGTGCGGCACAGGCTCAGGCCGATGCCCAGGCCGCTGCTCTTGGTGGTGTAGAAGGCCTGGAAGAGCATCGGCCTGGCCTCGATCGGAACACCCCGCCCGCGGTCGAGCACCGCCACCTCGACGGTCGGCGGATCGCTGTCGTCGTGCCGGGTGGTGATGATCTCGAGCGATCGCTCGCGCTGCGGGGTGTCGGCCATCGACTGTATCGCGTTGCGGGTCAGGTTGAGCAGGACCTGTTCGAGCATGGTGCGATCGCCCATCACCGTAGTGTCACCGAAGCTGCGCCAGGCGATGCGGACATTGTGCTTGCGCGCCTGCAGCCGGATCAGGGGTTCGAGCGAGGTGATCAGTTCATCGATCTCGACCCGCTGGCGCTCCAGCTGGCGCCGGCGCATGAAGTCGTTGACGCTCTTGATGACCTGGCCGGCCCGTTCGGCCTGGCCATGGATGCGCGCGAGCGCGCCGCGCAGGGCGGTCAGGTCGGAGCGCTCGAGCAGGTTCTCGCAGGCGGCGGCATAGCTGGTGATGGCCGCCAGCGGCTGGTTGAGCTCGTGCGAGAGGGCGGTGGCCACCTCCCCGAGACTGGCCATGCGGGCCGCTTCCTGGAGTTTCTCCTGCTGGCGCCGGTTGATGTCCTCGACGCGCTTCTGCTCGCTGAGGTCGAGGATCGAGCCCATCCAGCCGGTCTTGCGCCCGCTCACGTCGATCAGCGGCGTCTCGAAGATCAGCACCGGAAAGCGATGCCCCCCCTTGTGGCGAAAGGTCGTCTCGTAGCCGAGCCGGGCGGCCGAGAGCATGTGGATCTCGGATTCGCGCTGCGCATAGAGTTCGCCTGCCTCGGGCACCCAGAAGGGCATCGGCGGACTGTGCCCGATGAGCTCGTCCATGCTGAAGCCGGTCATCTCGCAGAAGGCCGGGTTGACGTAGGTGATCCGGCCTTCGTTGTCGCGGGCCCGCAGCCCCGTGATGAGGGAATCCTCCATCGCCTTGCGAAAGGCGTACTGGGCGCGCAGCGCCCTTTCGGTACGGGTGCGCAGCCGGACATCGCGCCACAGCAGGCCGACGCTGACCGCGAGCGCGCCGGTCACGGCGACCAGCATGGCGGCAAGCAGGTTGGGAATGAGCTTCGGCGGCCCCTGCACGTTGTCGGCGCGCAGGCTCAGGGTGGTGCCGCCGAGTTCGAGCGGGGCGCTCGCGACATAGGTTCCGCCACCCTTGGCGCCATGGGTGGCGCGCGCGATCAGGGTGCCGTCGGCCTCGGTGAACATCACCTGGTTGTCGGCGATGAACTCCGCCGGCAGGTAGACATCGAGCACGCGCGGCAACGAATAGACGGCGAAGAGCACATCGCCGCCGTCCACCGGCTCGCTCACCGCGAGCTCGATCACCTCGAAGCCGGCGCCTTCGGCGATCTCGAGATAGTGGGGGCGGCTGTAGGCGAGTCGTTCCCCGCCGCCCGCGGCCGACAGCGCCAGCTGGGTCGGCAGCGCGAGCCGGGCGCCGCGGCTGTCGCCGACGCGCGGCCTGGGCGCCGGCGCATCGATCGCATCGACCAGGCCGCCGTCGGCGCGGCGACGCTCGATCCGCAGCAGGGCGGGATTGTGGATCACCAGCTCGCGGGCGGCCTGGCGAAACCGCGCAACGCCGTCCTCGCGACGCAGCTCCGAGGCGCTCAGCAGCAGCGCCTGCTCGGTTTCGCGCAGGCGCGAGCGGATGGTCGCCGCGGCGGCCTTCACATCGACCGACAGGCTCTCCTGCTTCTCGGTCTTCTCGTAGCGGAAGGCGAGCCAGAGCGTGGTGCCCAGCAGCACCACCAGCGCCGCGACAATGACGATCGCCGACCAGCGCGCGCGGCGCTCCGACGCAGTGGCCAGTTCGTCGCGTGCCAGCGCCAGGCTGCTCGCGAGCATGCCCGCTGCCCGCCTCTAGCGTTCCTGCGCCGCGCGTTCGAGCAGCGGGGCGAGGCGCGCGTCGTCGTAGCCGGCGACTTCGCGCAGTACCACCTCGGTGTGCTCGCCCAGCCGGGGCGGGGGCAGGTCGTAGCGCACCGGGGTGGCCGAGAACCGGATCGGACTGCCCACCAGGGGCACCGGTCCGGCATCCTCGCGCTCGATGTCGATGCGCAGGCCGCGGGCCTGCACCTGGGGCGTCTCGAAGACCTGGGCGAGGTCGTTGATGGGGCCGCAGGGCACGCCCGCGGCCTCGAAGGCGGTGATCCATTCATCCATCGTGCGCTCGGCGATCATCCCGGCCACCAGCGGGATGAGCACTTCGCGATTGCGGATCCGGTCCGAGTTGCGGGCAAAGCGCGGATCGGTGCCCATTTCCGCCCGACCGCCGATCTCGCACATCCGCTGGAACTGGCCGTCGTTGCCGACCGCCAGGATCATCCACTGGTCGGCGCAGCGAAACGCCTGGTAGGGGACCACGTTCGGATGGGCATTGCCCCAGCGATGCGGCGGCGTGCCGCTCACCAGGTAGTTGGTGTTCATGTTGGCGAGCATGGCCACCGCGGTATCGAGCAGCGCCATGTCGATGTACTGGCCTTCGCCGGTACGCTGGCGGTGGAAGAGGGCGGCAAGGATCGCCTGGGTCGCGTACATGCCGGTCATGAGGTCGGTGACCGCCACGCCGACCTTCTGCGGCCCGCCGCCCGGGCGATCGTCGGCCTCGCCGGTGATCGACATCAGCCCGCCCATGGCCTGGATGATGAAATCGTAGCCGGGGCGCGCCGCCAGCGGCCCGGTCTGGCCGAAACCGGTGATCGAGCAGTAGACGAGGTCGGGGCGCACGGCGCGCAGGCTTTCGTAGTCGAGTCCGTAGCGGGCCAGCTGGCCGAGCTTGTAGTTCTCGATGACCACATCGCAATGGCGGGCGAGGTCGCGCACCGCCTGCTGGCCGGCCGGGCTGGCGATGTCGATCACGATCGAACGCTTGTTCCGGTTCGCCGCCAGGTAGTAGGCGGCGTCCCGCGTTTCCCGGCCCTCGCGGTCGGCCAGGAAGGGCGGGCCCCAGCCCCGGGTGTCGTCGCCGGCGCCCGGTCGCTCGACCTTGATGACGTCGGCGCCGAGGTCGCCCAGGTTCTGGCCGCACCAGGGTCCGGCGAGGACCCGCGAGAGGTCCAGGACGCGTATTCCGTCGAGGCTGCGCTTGCTCATCTGCGTGGTAACTCCTTGTTACACCAGTTACCCGGCCGGGGCTTGGACCGGGATGCACCGGATCGTACATTGTCCCTGCGCGTCGATGCTTCTCCATCGGGCGCGTATCGATGGTTTCATCGAGTCTCCTCCCTCCTCAGGCGCCCTCCCCCGGGCGCCATTTTTTTGCCCGTATTTCGGTAGAATCCGATTTTTCCCTGCAAATCAACGTGCTTGGCACGGGGCATGCGATGAGATCGGCCGAAATCCGCGAGCGTTTCCTGCGCTTCTTCGAATCGAAGGGGCACACGGTCGTCGCCTCGAGTCCGGTCGTGCCGACCGATGACCCGACCTTGCTGTTCACCAATGCGGGGATGAACCAGTTCAAGGATGTCTTCCTCGGCTTCGACCGCCGCTCCTACCATCGCGCCGCCTCTTCGCAGAAGTGCATCCGGGCCGGCGGCAAGCACAACGATCTCGAGAACGTCGGCTACACCGCCCGGCACCACACCTTCTTCGAGATGCTGGGCAACTTCAGTTTCGGCGACTACTTCAAGCGCGATGCCATCCGCTACGCCTGGGAGCTGCTCACCGAAGTGTTCGGCCTGCCGGGCGATCGCCTCTGGGTGACCGTCTACTTCGAGGACGACGACGCCTGGCGGATCTGGGCCGAGGAGATCGGCGTGCCGGCCGAGCGGATCGTGCGCATCGGCGACAACAAGGGCGCCCGATACGCTTCCGACAATTTCTGGATGATGGGCGAGACCGGTCCCTGCGGGCCCTGCAGCGAGATCTTCTACGACCACGGGCCCGGCGTGGCGGGCGGCCCGCCCGGCAGTCCCGACGAGGACGGCGATCGCTACATCGAGATCTGGAACCTGGTGTTCATGCAGTACAACCGCGATGAACAGGGGACCATGCATCCGCTGCCCAAGCCGAGCGTCGACACCGGCATGGGCCTGGAGCGGATCGCCGCCGTCCTGCAGGGCGTCCATTCCAACTACCAGATCGATCTCTTCGAGCATCTGCTCGATGCGGCCGCCCGGGCGGTCACCGAGGCCGGCGGCACGCCGGCGGCCGACAGCCCGTCGCTCAAGGTGCTGGCCGACCACATCCGGGCCTGCGCGTTCACGGTCTGCGACGGCGTGATCCCCGGCAACGAGGGGCGCGGCTACGTGCTGCGCCGGATCGCGCGCCGCGCGATCCGCCATGGCTACAAGCTCGGTGCGCGCCAGCCCTTCTTCCATCGCCTGGTCGATCCCCTGGTCGCCGAGATGGGCGAGGCCTATCCGGACCTGCGGGCCGCGGCGCCGCGCATCGTCGAGGTGCTCCGTCTCGAGGAGGAGCGCTTCTTCGAGACCATCGCCAACGGCATGGAGATCCTCGAGGCCGCCCTCGCGCCCCTGCGCGGCCGGGCCGATGCCCGCCTCGATGGCGAGACCGCCTTTCGCCTGCACGATACCTACGGCTTTCCGCTGGACCTGACCGCCGATGTCTGCCGGGAGGCCGGTGTCGGTGTCGACGAGGCCGGCTTCGAATCCGCGATGTCGCGCCAGCGCGAACAGGCCCGGGCGGCCGGGCGTTTTCGCAGCGGCGTCGCGATCGAATACAGCGGCGAGCCGACCCGCTTTCGCGGCTACGAGGAACTCGAATCGCAGGCGTGCGTCGTCGCTCTCTATCGGGAAGGATCGCCGGTCGACAGCCTCGGCGTCGGCGAGCGCGGCATCGTGGTGCTCGACCAGACGCCGTTCTATGCCGAATCGGGCGGCCAGGTCGGCGATCGCGGCGAAATCGTCCAGGGCAGCACCTGCCTGTCGCTGTTCCGGGTCGAGGACACCCAGAAGATCCAGGCCGATGTCTTCGGCCATCATGGCGAGCTCGTCACCGGCGAGATCTCGGTCGGCGATACCGTCGCCGCCCGGGTCGACGGCACCGCGCGGGCGCGCACCATGCGCAACCATTCCGCCACCCACCTGATGCACAAGGCGCTGCGCGAGGTGCTCGGCGCGCATGTCCAGCAGAAGGGGTCGCTGGTCGACGCCGAGAAGACCCGCTTCGACTTCAGCCACAACGCGCCGATGAGCCGCGACGAGATCCGGCGGGTCGAGCGCATCGTCAACCGCGAGGTCCTCGAGAACTCCGCGGTCCAGGCGCGGCTGATGGGCTACGACGAAGCGGTGCGCGGCGGGGCGGTGGCCCTGTTCGGCGAGAAGTACGGCGACGAGGTCCGGGTGCTCGACATCGGCAGCTCGCGCGAACTGTGCGGCGGCACCCATGTCGAGCGCACCGGCGACATCGGTCCGTTCCGGATCCTCTCCGAAGGTGGCGTGGCCGCCGGGATCCGCCGCGTCGAGGCGATCACCGGTGATCTCGCCCTCGAGCGGGCCCAGGCCGACGAGGCCCTGCTCGCCGGCGTCGCCGGAATGCTCAAGGTGCCCACCACCGAACTGGCCGGCAAGCTCGAACAGGTCCTCGAGGGCAGCCGTGCGCTGGAGAAGGAGCTCGCCCGGCTCAAGTCGAAGATGGCCGCCTCGCAGGGCGCCGATCTCGCCGGGCAGGCGCGGGATGTCGGCGGCGTGCGCGTGCTGGCCGCACGCCTCGAAGGGGCCGACGTGAAGACCCTGCGCGAGACGATGGACAAGCTCAAGGACAAGCTGGGCTCGGCGATCATCGTGCTCGGGTCCGACCTCGGTGGACGGGTCAGCCTGATCGCCGGCGTCACGCCCGATCTCACCGCGCGCTTCAAGGCGGGCGAGATCGTCAACCATGTGGCGGGGCAGGTGGGCGGCAAGGGGGGCGGACGCCCGGACATGGCGCAGGCCGGCGGCACCGATGTCGCGGCGCTGCCCGGGGCGCTCGAGAGCCTTGCCGGCTGGGTGGGGCAGAAGGCCTGAGGGCGAGGCCCCGGCCATCGATTACCGCGGAGAACGAACCGACATGAGTGAACCGATCGCCTTCGACCTCGAGGTCGATGCCAGCGGGCTGAACTGTCCCCTGCCGATATTGCGCGCCAAGAAGGCCTTGTCGACGCTGGCCAGCGGCCAGGTGCTGAAGGTCATCGCGACCGACCCCGGCTCGAAGCGCGACTTCCAGCAGTTCACCCGCCAGGCGGGCCACGAGCTCGTCGGCATGGAAGAGGCCGGTCGCAGCTGGACCTTCTTCCTCAAGCGGCGCTGAG
>JBAYRO010000127.1:0-7137 GCA_041676645.1 Burkholderiaceae bacterium
AACGCCCGGTAGCGGCGGCGCAGTTCATCCTTCTCGTTCCCGGCCAGCCGGTCGAGGCCGATGTCCTGTAGCCACTTGAGATCGACGCGGACCAGGTCGGCCAGCTCCGCGCCCAGCACCTCGGCGAGCGCCTCGTCGGTCGCGCCGCGATAGCAGTAGGCGTCGCCGTCGCGATAGCTGGCCACGAGCGTGAGCAGCGGCACGAGCGACAGGACGGGCTGCAGCGCGGGGTTCACCGCATGGGCGGCGAGCGAAGCCCCGATACGGGCATTGCGCCCGGTGAAGCCGCGCAGGTGCAGCCGCTGCGACATGGTCGGGCCGTCGTTGACCGGGTAGTTGTCCCACAGGATCGGCGGGCGGCCGATCCGGCCCGCGACGGCGTCGAGATGGCCCGGCGTGATCTCGCGGGAGCAGACCTCCTCGCCGGTCCAGAAGATCCCGATGCGCCGATCGAGCCCGGCCGCGAGCGCCTCGAGATAGCGCGGCGGGCGCTGGCCGAAGACGCGGTCGAGCAGGGGATCGTCGCTGTAGTAGCTGGGGCAGGTCGTGATGCGCGACGCCCGGCTGCGACTGGCGGCGAAGTCGACGATCGCCGCCTGGCGGGCGGCGAGATCGGCCGGGCCGCCATCCATGTCGTCGAAGAGGATCGCGAGTTCGCTTGCGCCGACGGCATCGATGGCGGCGATCTTGTCGGCAAGCGCGGCGCGCGCTTCGGCGTCGAACTCGAGATGGGCGCCGAAGGGCGTCAGGCCGATGCCCAGGCGCACCCCGTGCGATTCGCAATGGCGGGCGAGGCCGGCGAGTTCGTCCAGATGCGCGAGCGGCGCGCGCCAGTCGCGCCGCAGGCTGGCGTCGATCTTCGGCGCGTAGAGGTAGAAGCGATAGCCGAGCGGCGCGAGCCGCGCGATTGCCGCATGGCGCGCCGGCCAGGACCATGGCCGGCCGAAGAATCCTTCGACGATGCCGAGCTCGGGTGTCATCGGGAAATCCTGGCGGCCCCTCGCGGCCGCATCGTGTCAGCCCGATTATCCCCCGAGCCGGGGCCGGCATGCCGGGTCGGCTAGAATCGATGCCTTGCGCACGCGCTGCCCCTGTGCGTGCCTTGTCCGATAAAGAGCCCGGGCCCACGCGCATCGGGCGGTAACTGGAGATCCATGCAATGAACGGTGCCGAGAGCCTGGTCCGGACCCTGGTCGATGCCAAGGTCGACGTCTGCTTCACCAATCCCGGAACATCCGAGATGCACTTCGTCGCCGCCCTCGACCGGGTGCCCGGAATGCGATGCGTCCTCGGGCTGTTCGAAGGCGTCGCCACCGGCGCGGCCGACGGCTACTACCGGATGGCGGAGCGGCCGGCCGCAACGCTGCTGCATCTGGGCCCCGGCCTGGCCAACGGCATGGCGAACCTGCACAACGCGAAGAAGGCGTTCTCGGGTATCGTCAACATCGTCGGCGACCACGCCGTCGAGCATCTCAAGCACAACGCGCCGCTCACCTCGGACCTGGACACGGTCTGCGCGCCGATGTCGGATGTCGTGATCCGCTCGAATTCCTCGCGCGACATCGCCGCCGACGGGGCTCGCGCCGTCACCGCCGCCCGGACGGCGCCGGGACAGATCGCCACCCTGATCCTGCCGGCCGATACCGCCTGGAACGAATCCGATGGCCCGGTGCGGGCCGAGGAGCCGGCGCCGCGGCCGGCGGTGGATGCGGGCGCGATCGCGACGGCCGCCAAGGCCCTGCGCTCGGGGCGCAAGGGCGCGCTGCTGCTCGGCGGCGTGGGCCTGCGCGGCGAGGGGCTGGAACTGGCCGGGCGGATCGCCGCGAAGACGGGCTGCAGCCTGTTCGCCGAAGGCCTGGTGGCGCGCCTGGAGCGGGGCGCGGGCCGGGTGAAGGTCACCCGCCTGCCGTACCCTGTCGACCAGGCGCGGGCGCTGCTCGAGCCCTACGGGGAGCTGATCCTCGTCGGGACCCAGCCGCCGGTGAGCTTCTTCGCCTATCCCGACAAGCCCAGCGTGACGACGCCACCCGATTGCCGGATCAACCGGCTCGCCGAAATCGGCGAGGACATCGTCGGCGCGCTGCGGGCGCTGGCCGAGGCCGTCGATGCCCTGGGCACGGCGCCGGCCGATGTCGCGCCGCTGGCGCGCCCCGAAGTGCCGACGGGCGCGCTGAATCTCGAGAACATCGGCTACGCCCTCGCAGCGCTGCTGCCCGAGCAGGCGATCGTCGTCGATGAAGCGGTGACCTCGGGTCGCGGCTTCCCGGTGCCGACCGCGACCGCGGCGCCCCATGACTGGCTCTCGAGCCGGGGCGGCTCGATCGGTTTCGGCCTGCCCTGCGCGGTGGGCGCCGCGATCGCCTGCCCGGATCGCAAGGTCGTCTGCCTGGAGGGCGACGGCAGCGGCATGTACACCGTGCAGTCGCTGTGGACGATGGCGCGCGAATCGCTCGACATCCTGGTGGTGGTGTTCGCCAATCGCGGCTACCAGATCCTGCGGGGCGAACTCACCGGCGTGGGCGTGACCGAGCCCGGGCCCAATGCGCTGCGCATGCTGACCGTCGACCAGCCCGTCATCGACTGGGCCGCGCTGGCCCGCGCGCAGGGCGTCGAGGCAACGCGGGTCAGCGACCTCGCCAGCCTGGTCGACGCGCTACGCAGCGGCCTGTCGAGCAAAGGACCGCGACTGGTCGAAGTCGTGCTCTAAGGAAATAGGAAATGGGGTCAGACTCCATTTTCCCTGGAAAATGGAGTCTGACCCCATTTCCGTTTCCGCCGCAGCCGGCTACGCCACCAGCTTGTCCACGAAGGCCTGGACCCGCGCCTGGGGCAGGGCGCCGACGAACTGGTCCACCGGTTCACCGTTGCGGAAGGCCACGACGAACGGGATGCTGCGCACGCCGTAGCGGCGGGCGGCCTCGGGGTTGTCGTCGACGTTGACCTTCACGATGCGCACGGCGCCGTCCATCGCGGCTTCGACGCGCTCGAGCACCGGGCCCAGCGAGCGGCAGGGGCCGCACCACGGCGCCCAGAAGTCGACCAGCACCGGCTGTTCGCTCGATGCGGCGATGACGTCGGCGTCGAAATGGAGATCGTCGGATTCCTTCATGTTTGCTCCGGATGGCGGATGGGTGTGTCGTTCCCGCTCATATCGGGCCGGACACTGCCGGCTTCAAGGGCTTTGCACGACGATGGCGCATAATCAACGGTTTCGACCCGACGCGAGGTAATGGGGTCAGACTCCATTTTCCAGAGGAAAAATGGAGTCTGACCCCATTACCGGAATCGGCGGATCGCCGCCCCATGCATTGAGAAACTGAAATGGCCCAATACGTCTTCACGATGAACCGGGTCGGCAAGGTCGTGCCGCCCAAACGACAGATCCTCAAGGACATCTCGCTGTCCTTCTTTCCGGGCGCCAAGATCGGCGTGCTCGGCCTGAACGGCGCCGGCAAGTCGACCCTGCTGCGCATCATGGCGGGCGAGGACAAGGACTTCGAAGGCGAAGCGCGGCCCATGCCCGATCTGCGGATCGGCTACCTGCCGCAGGAGCCCCGCCTCGATCCCGGACAGACGGTGCGCCAGGCGGTCGAGGCCGGCCTGGGCGAGGTCTTCGAGGCGAAGCAGCGGCTCGAGGAAATCTACGCCGCCTATGCCGAGCCCGATGCCGACTTCGACCAGCTGGCGGCCGACCAGGCCCGCTACGAGGCGATCCTCGCGACCACCGGCAACGATACCGAGCACCAGCTCGAGATCGCCGCCGATGCGCTGCGCCTGCCGCCCTGGGATGCGAAGATCGAGAATCTCTCGGGCGGCGAGAAGCGCCGCGTGGCCCTGTGCCAGTTGCTGCTCTCGCGTCCGGACATGCTGCTGCTCGACGAGCCCACCAACCACCTCGACGCCGAGAGCGTCGACTGGCTCGAGCAGTTCCTGCAGAAGTTCCCCGGCACCGTGGTCGCGGTGACCCACGATCGCTACTTCCTCGACAACGCGGCCGAATGGATCCTCGAGCTCGACCGGGGCCACGGCATTCCCTGGAAGGGCAACTACAGCAGCTGGCTCGAGCAGAAGGACACGCGCCTGAAGCAGGAAGAGGCCACCGAGTCGGCGCGCCAGAAGGCGATCAAGAAGGAGCTGGAGTGGGTGCGCCAGAACCCGAAGGGGCGCCAGGCCAAGAGCAAGGCGCGGATGACGCGCTTCGACGAACTTTCCTCATACGACTACCAGAAGCGCAACGAGACGGCCGAGATCTTCATCCCGGTCGCCGAGCGCCTGGGCAGCTCGGTCATCGAGTTCGACGGCGTCAGCAAGGGCTACGGTGACCGCCTGCTCATCGACAACCTGAGCTTCACGATTCCGCCCGGCGCGATCGTCGGGATCATCGGGCCCAACGGCGCGGGCAAGTCCACCATCTTCCGGATGCTCACCGGCGCCGAGAAGCCGGATTCGGGCGAGATCCGCATCGGCAACACGGTGCAGATCGCCTACGTCGACCAGAGCCGTGATTCCCTGGTCGGCGAGCACAACGTCTGGGAGGAGATCTCGGGCGGGCGCGACATCATCACGGTGGGCCGCTTCGAGATGCAGTCGCGCGCCTACATCGGGCGCTTCAACTTCAAGGGCTCGGACCAGCAGAAGCATGTGGGCAGCCTCTCCGGCGGCGAACGCGGCCGGCTGCACCTGGCCAAGACGCTGCTGACCGGCGGCAACGTGCTGCTGCTCGACGAACCCTCCAACGACCTCGATGTGGAGACCCTGCGGGCGCTGGAGGATGCGCTGCTCGAATTCCCGGGCTGCGCGCTCGTCATCTCGCACGATCGCTGGTTCCTCGACCGGATCGCGACGCACATCCTCGCGGCCGAAGGGGATTCCCAGTGGAACTTCTTCGCGGGCAACTACCGTGAATACGAGGACGACAAGCGCGAGCGCCTCGGCGAGGAGGCCGCCCGGCCGCAGCGGTTCCGCTTCAAGCCCCTCGCCCGTTAGCCGCCGACGTCTGCGGCCCGCGTGTCCCCGTCTTGCGGCAGCACCCGCGAGCCGGCCGCGCACGCTCGGTCATGAGCTTGCGAAAAGGCCGGAGCGCCCGCGCACGCTCGGCTGTCAGGCATCTGGCCTCGTTGGCTCAGAAGACGATGACGCCGCGGGCGTTGCGTCCCTGCGCCAGGTCCTCGAAGGCCTGCGGCGCTTCGTCGATCGAGTAGGTCCGGGTGACGAGTTCGTCGAGCTTGAGCCGACCGCCCTTGTAGAGCGAGATCAGCCGGGGGAAGTCCAGGCGGGGGCGGGCCGAGCCGAAGTAGCTGCCGGTGAGGGTCTTCTCCTCGAAGGTGAGCGAGGCGGTGCGCACCGAGGTCTTGTGGGCGATGGGTGCGACGCCGACGATCACCGCCGTGCCGCCCTTGGCGAGGCTGCCGTAGGCCTGCTCGGCGATCTCGCCATGGCCGACGCACTCGAAGGCGTAGTCCACGCCGCCGTCCGTGAGCTTGCGCAGCGCCTTGACGACGTTCTCCTCCTTGGAGGCGTCGATCGTGTGGGTCGCGCCCATCTGGCGGGCGAACTCGAGCTTGTTCGCGCTGGTGTCGACCGCCACCACCTGGCTGGCGCCACAGACCGCGCAGCCCTGGATCGCCGACAGGCCGACGCCGCCGGCGCCGAACACGACGGTGCGCGAACCGGCCTCGACCCGGGCGGTGTTCGCCGCGGCGCCGAAGCCGGTCATCACGCCGCAGCCGATCAGGGCGGCGCGATCCAGCGGCACCTCGGGATCGATCTTGACGAGGTTGTCCTGGTGCAGGGTCTGGAACTGCGACATCGAACCGCAGCCCGAGAAGATGTTGAGCGGCTTGCCCGCGGAATCCTGCGTACGCAGCGTGCCGTCGGGCAGGGTGACGAGGGTTTTGGCGCCCTGCTCGCACAATTGCGGACGGCCGCTCTGGCAATAGCGACAGCGACCGCACATGCTCACGAACGAGGTCAGTACATGGTCGCCGGGCGCGAGTTCGGTGACGCCTTCGCCGACCTCGGCGACGATTCCGGCTCCCTCGTGGCCGAGGACCAGGGGCAGGGGGAAGCCGATCGTGCCGTTGGTGGCCGAGAGATCGCTGTGGCAGACGCCGCAGGCCTTCATCTCGACGAGGACTTCACCGGCCTTGGGTTTGTCGACGCTGATCGTCTCGACGACCACCGGCGCGTTGAGTTCACGACAGACGACGGCTTTGGACTGGATGCTCATGGGGAATCGTCTCCGGTTCGGGGTGCGGTGATTCAGTCGGCATCGGCGGCGATGAACCGCAGCGCGAGTCCGTTGTTGCAAAAGCGCAGGCCGGTCGGCGCCGGACCGTCGTTGAACACATGCCCCTGGTGGCCGCCGCAGCGCCGGCAATGGTATTCGGTGCGCGGCACCGCCAGCTTGTGGTCGGTGCTGGTGTCGAGGGCGCCCTCGATCGGGGCGTAGAAGCTCGGCCAGCCCGATCCGCTTTCATACTTGGTGTCGGACGTGAAAAGCGCGGCGCCACAGCCGGCGCAAACGAACAGGCCGCGTCGCTTCTCGTGATTGAGCGGGCTGCTGCCGGGTCTTTCGGTGGCGTCCTCGCGCAGCACCTGGTAGGTGTCGGGCGGCAGGACCCGCGCCCACTCCTGCGCGCTGCGCTCGACGCGGTCCTGCGGATCGGGAAGCTCCTCGCCGGGTGGAAGGAATTCACGCAGGCCCCCGGTACTGGCTGTGCTGTCGTTCATGGCTTGCTCCTGCCGCCGTTGCTACCACCGACCATGGTAACGCGATCGGATCAGTGGGTGATGCCGGTGGCGACGAGGAAGCGCGAGACCATGTTGTAGGCGGCGATCGTGGCGATCAGCTCGACGAGCTCGCGCCGCTCGAGCAGGGCCTCGATCCGGGTGAAGGTGGCGTCGTCGACCTTCACGTTGCGGGTCATCTCGACGGTGAGCGCGATGGTCGCCGCATCGAGCGGGCCGAAGAGCGCGGCATTGTCGGCTGCGGCCGCCGGATCGGCGGAGATGGCGTCGAGCTGCTCCTGGGTGCCGCCTTCGGCAAGATAGATCGGGGCATGCGCCGCGAACTCGTAGTCGGCGCCGTTGAGGACGGCGACGGTGCACATCGCCAGCTCGCGCAGTCGCTGCGCC
>JBAYRO010000128.1:0-6900 GCA_041676645.1 Burkholderiaceae bacterium
GATGTTGTCGAGCACCGACATGCCACGGAACAGGGCGATGTTCTGGAAGCTGCGCGCCAGGCCCAGGGCGGCCCGCTTCGGCGCGGGCATGTGCGTGATGTCGCGCCCTTCGAAGCGGATCGTCCCCGAATCCGGCCGGTAGAAGCCCGAGACGGTGTTGAACAGCGAGGTCTTGCCGGCGCCGTTGGGACCGATCACGGAGGTGATCGTTCCGGGCGCCACGTCGAAGCTGATGCCACCGAGCGCGCGCACGCCTCCAAACGCCAGCGACAGCTGGTCGACCTGCAGCAGCGGCGCTGATGTCGCCTGTGTCTCCATCCCCTTGCCCATGACATGCATGGCGATTCAGCGTGCATCGAATCGCGGCGAATGCACTATACCGAACTTTGGATGGCGTACCGCGCGGGAGCGGCCCGGCTACGGGCAAGCCGAAATGGATGGCGTCGGGCCGCGGGGCTGGGGCGCCGGCAAAGCCGCTATCATGACGTTCCATCAGTCAAGCGGACCAACATGAACACCGTCGTCCGACCCGACACCCATCTCAAGGCCATCGGCTACCTGCTGTGGATCTTCGGATTCACCGGCGCCCACCGCTTCTACTACGGTCGCCCGATCACCGGCACGATCTGGTTCTTCACCTTCGGCCTGCTCGGCATCGGCTGGCTGATCGACTTCTTCCTGATCCCGCGGATGGACCGCCAGGCCGACCTGCGCTTTCGTGCCGGATCCATCAACTATTCGGTCGCCTGGCTGCTGCAGACCTTCCTCGGCTTCTTTGGTATCCACCGGATGTACATGGGCAAGTGGATCACCGGCATCCTCTATCTTTTCACCGGCGGCCTCTTCCTGGTCGGCTGGCTGTACGACTTCTGGACGCTGAACGACCAGATCACGATACGCAACGCGAGTGAGGCTTGAGGAACGAGAAATGGGGTCAGACACCATTTCCTTAGGAAATGGTGTCTGACCCCATTTCTCGTCGTGAAGTGAGCGCGGTCGTCGTCGGCGCCGGTCCTGCCGGCCTGATGGCGGCGGAGGTCATCGCCGCCGCCGGCCATCGCGTCCTGGTCTGCGATGCCAGCGCCCTGGCGGGGCGCAAGTTCCTGCTCGCCGGCCGGGGCGGACTCAACCTCACCCATGTCGAGCCGCGCCCCGGCTTCGATTCCCGATACGGCGCGGCGGCGCCTCGCGTCGGCCGTTGGCTCGATGCCTTCGGGCCCGAGGCCCTGCGCGCCTGGACCGGGGGGCTCGGCATCGAGACCTTCGTCGGCACTTCCGGGCGGGTATTCCCCCGGGAGATGAAGGCGGCGCCGCTGCTGCGACGCTGGCTCGAGCGCCTGCGCGGGGCCGGCGTGGTGTTCCACACCCGCCATCGCTGGCTCGGCTGGACCGGTGACGGCGCCCTGCGCTTCGCGACGCCGGCGGGGGAGGTCCGCATCGAGGCAAGGGTGCTGGTGCTCGCAACCGGCGGTGCTAGCTGGTCGCGCCTGGGCAGCGATGGCGCCTGGGCGCCGCTGCTCGCAGGGCGCGGCATCGCGATCGCGCCGCTCGTGCCCGCCAACTGCGGCTTCGACGCCGACTGGAGCCCGGTGTTCGCCGAGCGCTTCGCCGGCCAGCCGCTGCGCACGGTCGCCATGAGCCCGGCGGTGGGTGCGGGCGAGCCGGCGGATTCCGCCACGCGGCGCTGGACCCGCGGCGAGGCGGTGGTGACCGCCACCGGCATCGAGGGCGGCCTCGTCTACGCGATCGCGCCCGCGCTTCGCGACGCGATCGCCGCGCGGGGCGAGGCGACCGTCCTGGTCGACCTGCTGCCCGACCGCAGCGAGGCCGCCGTGCGCGAGCTGCTCGCCCGGCCGGCCGGTGGCAGGTCGCTCGCCAATCGCCTGCGTACCCGGCTGCGCCTGGATGGCGTCAAGGCGGGCCTGTTGCGCGAAGGGGTTCCGGCCGAACTCCTGCAGGAGCCAGCGCAGCTGGCGGCCCGCATCAAGGCCCTGCCGGTGAGGCTGCTCGCGCCGCGCCCGATCGACGAGGCGATCAGCACCGCGGGCGGCGTGCGCCTTGGCGAACTCGATGAAACGCTGATGCTGCGCAAGCTGCCGGGCGTGTTCTGCGCCGGCGAGATGATCGACTGGGAAGCCCCTACCGGCGGCTACCTCCTGACGGCCTGCTTCGCGTCCGGGCATGTCGCCGGGACCGGGGCTGCGGCGGCCCTCGAAGCGCGGTAGGATCGATGATCGACCGTCGCCGGCGGGCCCCGCGCTATCGTGGGTGGCCCGGCCGCCGGCCAGTCCCCTCCATCCGGATTCCAACCAGAGGAACAGTCATGACCGACCATCTCAAGTTCTACATCGACGGCCAGTGGGTCGAGCCCCACGGCAAGGGCACCCGGGAAGTCATCAATCCCGCCACCGAGCAGCCGATCGGCCGGATCGCCATGGGCGATGCGACCGATGTCGATCGCGCCGTGGCCGCCGCCCGCAAGGCCTTCGAGACCTTCTCGCGCACCAGCCGGGACGATCGCCTTGCGCTGCTCGAGAAGATCCTGGCGATCTACAAGGAACGCGTCGGTGACCTCGCCGCGGCGGTCTCCCAGGAAATGGGCGCGCCGATGAAGCTCGCCAACGCCGCCCAGGTGCCCGCGGGCATCGGCCACTTCATGTCGACCATCCGGGCCATGAAGGACTTCGAGTTCGAGAAGGACATGGGCACCACGCGCGTGGTGCGTGAGCCGATCGGCGTGGTCGGCATGATCACGCCCTGGAACTGGCCGCTCAACCAGATCACCTGCAAGGTCGCCCCGGCGCTGGCCGCGGGCTGCACCATGGTGCTCAAGCCGTCCGAGCTCTCGCCGATCAACGCGATCCTGTTCGCGCAGATCATGGACGACGCCGGCGTGCCGGCCGGTGTCTTCAACCTCGTCAACGGTGACGGCCCGACGGTCGGCGCCGCCATGAGCGCGCATCCGGGCATCGACATGATGTCCTTCACCGGCTCGACCCGCGCCGGCGTCGAGGTCGCCCGCGCCGCGGCGCCCACCGTCAAGCGCGTGGCGCAGGAGCTCGGCGGCAAGTCGGCCAACATCGTGCTCGACGATGCCGACTTCGAGAAGGTCGTCGGCCGCGAGATGTTCAACATGTGCCGCAACTCGGGGCAGTCATGCAACGCCGGTAGCCGCCTGCTGGTGCCCGAGGCCCGCATGGACGAAGCCGCCGCGATCGCCGCGGCCGCCGCCGGGAAGATCAGGGTCGGAGATCCCTCCGATGAGGAAACCGCCATGGGGCCGGTCAGCTCGCAGGCCCAGTTCGACAAGATCCAGGGCATGCTCGAGAAGGGCGTCGCCGAGGGCGCCAGGCTCGCCGCCGGCGGCCCGGGCCGCCCCGACGGGCTCGAGCGCGGCTACTTCGTGCGTCCGACGGTCTTCTCGCATGCCACCAACGACATGACGATCGCGCGCGAGGAGATCTTCGGGCCGGTGATCACCATCATCGGCTACAAGGACGAGGAAGACGCGATCCGCATCGCCAACGACACGCCCTATGGCCTGTCGGGCTACGTGTCCTCGGGTGACCTGGGCCGGGCCCAGGCGGTCGCTTCTCGGCTGCGCACCGGCATGGTCCACCTGAACGGCGCGCCCGGCGACCCCAATGCGCCCTTCGGCGGCTACAAGCAGTCGGGCAATGGCCGGGAGTGGGGCGAGGCGGGCCTCGAGGACTTCCTCGAGACCAAGGCGATCATGGGCTTTACGCCGAAGCAGGCGAAAGCCTGATGGGGCGCCGGCCGGTTTGTTGCCGGTCGGCGCTTTTCCGCTGAAGCCGGCTGCGTCCGCGGTTTTCCCGCGTCTGGCGGGCAAAGCCGACTGCGTTCGCGGCGCTTCGCTCGGACGGGGCGGTCGGCTTCGCCGACAGCCTGCGGTGCTCCCGAGCCAGCCGCGGCCAGGCGTTTGCCTGTCCGCGGCCGTCTCGCTGCGCTCCTCGGCGCCCCCATTCGCTACGCACCGCGAACGCAGTCGGCTTTGTTGGCGCGCAAGTAGCAGGCGGGCAGCGCCCGGGCGTTGGCGGCACCGAGCCGGTGCATGCAAAAGGCAAGGGGGTGGGCGGCCTTCGCTCTGGTTGGGGGTGCTTGTGGCCGTTGCGCGGGTCGGAGGCGCTGGTCGGGGGCGCGCGGGCCACGGGTGGTGGCGCGCCGCGGCGGGCGGGCGGCGGCGCGGGCGATTTTCCGGGGCGACGAGGAGCGCAGGGCGCGGGGTGAGCGTGCCTGCCGCAGGCAGGCACGCGACCCTTCATTCTCGCCGCGGTTGTTCGAGCGCAGCGCACCGAAGGGGCGCGAAGCGAGTTCTGCGGCGCACCCCGCGCACGAGCACCGCAGTGCAGTCGGCGAAGCCGACCGCCCCGGATGAGCACGCGACGCCGCCCGCCCGTCGCGGCGCTGCCCGGAACATGCCAGTTCGGGCGACTGCCTGTCGCGGCGTCGCCCGAACTGAGCCGGCGACGACGCTCGCCGGCCGCTGCCCCTGCACCGCTCAGCGACCGAACAACCCCCGCAGCTTCTCGGCCGCGCGGCCCTTCAGGTCCTCCTCGGCCGCCTCGCGCTGCTGGCGCAGCTCCTCGACCTGCGGCGCCAGCGACTCCTTGAGCTTCTCGCCTGCCTTCGACTCCAGCATCTCGCGGGCGGCGCTTGCCCAGTCGATCTGCCAGCCCGGCGCGGCGAGCGGCCCAGTGACGCGCACCGGTATCGTCAGCCCGTGAAGGTCGTCGCGCTCGCGTCCGCCCTGGCCGGCGCTGGTGGCCACGAGCGACGGCCTGGCGGTGTAGTCGATCGTGCTGGCGGGGATGTCGATCCGGCCTTCGCCGCCCACGCGCAGCAGCGGGGACTTCAGGTCGAGGTCGTTGCTGCTGGCGATGCCGTCGGCGATGTCGAAGCTGATCGACATCGAGGAGAAGTCGGTCTTCTTGGTGGCGTCCGATGCGGTCTGCTCGGATTCGCCGCGCCCGAGCAGTTCCCGCGCCTGGCGGATCCTCTCGCCGAGGTCGATGCCGCGCACCGCGCCGTCGACCAGGGCGAGCGAGGCCTTGCCGTCGACCGCCCGCTTCATCGCCTCGACCGTGGCGCCGGCGCTGGCGAACTGGACGTCCAGTGCGCCGTTGCCCTCGATCAGCCGGTTGCCGGCCGCCGCTTCGAGCAGCGGTCCGACCGATACATCGGCAAGCGCCGCTTCGGCGCCGACCCGGTTGCCCTGTGACTGCGCGGACAGCTTTGCATCGAGGCTGCCGCCGTAGAGCCTGGCGGTGAGCGGCGCCACGTCGAGACGCCCGCCGGTCGCCTTGATGGTGGCGCGCACATCGCTGGCCTGGATGCCGCTTGCCAGCAGTTCGCCGATGGCGAGCTTGCCGTCGAGTTCGAGCCCCTCCAGGACGGAGAGATCGATCGGTGCGTCCTCGGCCGGGGCCGCGGGGGCGTCTGTCGTTGCCGGCTTCGGCGCGGCGGCGGGTTGCGCGGCGGGCGGCGCGATACGGTCGAGATCGAGCTTGTCGGCCTGCAGGTCGAAGCCGATCCGCAGTGTCGCGAAGCCGTTCACGCTGGCGCTGGCGTCTATCCTGCTCTCCTCGACCGTGGTCCGGGTGGTGAGCTCGATGCGTTCCTGGCCGACATCGGCCTTCAGGCTCGCCTCGACCGGCATCGCCAGCTTGCCGTCGGGCAGCGCCGCATCCTCGATGTCGATCGAGCCGGCCAGCTGGGGCAGTTCGAACACCATCGCCGCGAGATCCCCGTTCAGCGGCCCGGCGAGCTTCGCATCGACGGTCCGGGCCGGCTCGGTCAGCCGCGTCGCGAGGTTCACCGTCCGGGCAGTCAGAGAGTTGGTGCTCACTTCCACGCCTTCCGCCTCCAGACTGGCAGCCAGCTTGCGTTGCGCATCGAGCTCGGCCTGTGCGCCGATGGTCGTCGCGAGTCCGCTGGCGGTGATTTTCCCGGCAGGCAGGTCGAGCTGCAGGTCGCCGGCCGCGCTGACCTCGGCCTCGCCCCGGGGCTGGTCGCTGCGTACCGTGAAGGAGAGCTTCACCGGGGTGGTGCCGCGCGAAGCGATCGCCCCGGTGACGAGATCGAGATCGTGGATGCCGATGCTGCGGCTGGCGGTCTCGTCGATATAGCTCAGCTCGGCGTCGTTGATCTCGATGCCGCCGATGTCGAGCGCGGTCGGGCCGATGCCGCCGCCCTGGGTATCCGGCCGGGCCTCGCCGGATTCGTCGCCATTGCCGAGCAAGTCGTCGATGCTCAGGCTGCCGTCGGCGCGACGCACCACCGTCGCGCTCAGCTGGTCGACCTGGACCTTGTCGGCGACGACGGCGCCGCGCAGCAGCGGCCATAGCTCCACCGCCACCCGGGCCGCGCCAACGCTGGCCATCGGCTCGGTGGAGTCACGCTCCGACAGCCGGGTGGCCGGGATGGCGATCGCGATCCGCGGGAACACCGAAAGCGACAGGTCGCCGTCTATCGTCAGGGTCCGCTGGTAGCGGCTCGCGACGTAGTCCTGGATCTGCGGCTTGAATCGGTTCGCGTCGAAGCTGGCCACCAGCACGACGGCCGCCACCACGAGCACGGCGAGCAGCACACCGAATGCGATCAGCAGCTTCCTGGCCATGATGAGCGATTCTCCTTCAGCAGGCGGGTCGGCGACGGAGCCCGGTTCCGTCGACTGCCATTGTCGCACCGCCACGGTGTCGGCAAGGCGTTTGAAACGATGCCCGAAGAGCGAGATTCATGCCCGGGGAATCGCCTGCTTCTTGCTAACATGAACGATCGACAACGCGTCCGATCGCCAGAGGAGACACCGCAGATGATCAGCTACGACGTGACCGAATGGGGCAAGCCGCTGCAGAAGGCGATCCGCGAGACCCCGACCCC
>JBAYRO010000129.1:0-6861 GCA_041676645.1 Burkholderiaceae bacterium
AGAGAAATGGGGTCAGACACGATTATCGCGCGCGATAATCGTGTCTGACCCCATTTCTCTTACGCATGCTGCTCGCGCAGCATGCGCTTGAGCACCTTTCCGCTGGGATTCTTGGGCAGCGCCTCGGCGAAGATCACCTTCCTGGGCGCCTTGAAGTGGGCCAGCCGTTCGCGGCAGAAGGCGATCAGCTCGTCCGCGCCGACATCGTGCCCGGCGCGCGGCACCACCACGGCGGTGACCGCTTCGATCCAGCGGGGGTCGGGCAGGCCCACCACCGCGACCTCCGAGACCGCCGGATGGGCGTAGAGCGTTTCCTCGACCTCGCGGCTCGCGACGTTCTCCCCGCCGGTCTTGATCATGTCCTTCTTGCGATCGACGACCGTGATGTAGCCATCGGCATCGACCATGGCAAGGTCGCCGCTGTGGAACCAGCCGCCGTGGAAGGCTTCGGCGGTGCGCTCGGGATCCTTGTAGTAGCCCGACATCAGCTGGGGCGAGCGATGGACGATCTCGCCGACCTGGCCCGGCGCGACATCGCGCATGTCGTCGTCGACGACCCGGGTCTCGACGTTGCGTACCGGACGGCCTGCCGAGCCCGGCCGGCTCAGCTGCTCGTCGGGTCCAAGCATGGTCGCGAGCGGCGCGATCTCGGTCTGGCCATAGAGATTCCACAGGCGCACCCGCGGCAGGCGGGCGGCGAGTTCGCGCAGGACTTCGACCGGCATGATCGAGGCGCCGTAGTAGCCCTTGGCCAGGGCCGACAGGTCGGCTGAATCGAAACCCGGATCGCGCAGCAGGCCGATCCACACCGAGGGCGGCGCAAAGAAGGAGCTCACCCGGTGGCGGCCCAGCAGCCCGAGCAGGTTCGCCGGCGTCGGCTTGCCGGTGATCACGTTGGTGGCGCCGGCATAGACGCCGGGGCCGAAGAAGACATCGAGCTGGGCGCAGTGATACAGCGGCAACGCATGCAGCATCATGTCGTCGCCGTGGATCTCGGCATCGGCGATGCAGCTCACATACTGCCAGAGCACCGCGTCGTGGCTGAGCATCGCGCCCTTGGGAGCGGACTCGGTGCCACTGGTGTAGATGATCTGCAGCAGCGAGCCGCCGTCGATCGCGACATCGGGCGCCGTATCCGAACCGGACAGGATCGCATCGAAGCTGGCCATCTCCGCGGGCGGATCGGCCGGCTCCTCGCCGGGCAGCCAGAGCAGCGATTCGACCGCGGTGTCCCGGGCGATCGCCTCGCGGGCGAGATCGAGCAGGTCGGCGCCGACGGCGAGCAGGCGGGCACCGCTATGGGACAGGATGTAGCGGACCTCCCGGGCATTGAGCATGAAGTTGATCGGCACCAGCACCGCCCCCAGCCGCGCCAGGGCGAAGCGCATGGCCGCGAAGGCATGCGAATTGCGCGACAGGATCGCGACCCGGTCGCCCTGGCCGATGCCATCGGCGGCCAGGCCGTTGGCGAGCCGGTTGGTGATGCGGTCGAATTCACGGTAGGTCCATGCCACTTCGCCGCAGACCAGTCCGGTCTTGTCGGGAAGCCTTGCCGCCGTGCGGCGCAGGACGTCGCCTACGGTCTGGCGACGGATCGCCGATTCGCTCATGTCAGGGTCTCCTTGCCGGGGCTGCGGGGTGCGCGGCGCGACGAGCGGTCCTCGCTTCTCGTGCCGGACGACTATCGTAGCGCGCCGCGGAATCGCTGCAGAGCTTCGCAACGCTCGCTAGACTCTCGGAACCATTTGGAGGAACAGGCGATGAGTGGACGGTTCGAGGGGCGCCGGGTGGTCGTGACCGGCGGCAGCCGCGGGATCGGCCGGGCGATAGCGCTCGGCTTCGCCGCCGACGGCGCGGACGTATCGATCTGCGCCCGGGGCGAGGAGGCCCTGCGGGCAACCGAGGCCGAACTCGCCGCCCGGGGCGGCGGTCTCGTGCATGCCGCGGGCTGCGATCTCGCGAACGCCGATGCCATCGGCGCCTACATCGGGGCGGCGGCGGCCACCCTCGGCGGCATCGACATCCTGGTGAACAATGCATCGGGCTTCGGGCGCACCGACGACGAAGCCGGCTGGGCGGCGAGCATCGAGGTCGACCTGCTGGGCACCGTACGCGCCTGTCGGGCAGCGCTGCCGCACCTGACGATGCGCCCCGGCGCCTCGATCATCCATATCTCCTCGATCTCCGGCCTGGAGCCGAGCGCCCGCACCCCCGCCTACGGGGCGATCAAGGCGGCCCTGATCCAGTACACGCGCACCCAGGCGGCCCAGCTCGCCAGCCAGCGGATCCGGGTCAACTGCATCGCCCCCGGTTCGATCGAGTTTCCCGATGGGGTCTGGGACCTGGCGCGGCGCAAGCAGCCCGAACTCTACGCCCGGATTCGCGGCTCGATTCCCTTCGGACGGATGGGCAGCGCCGAGGAAGTCGCCAATGTGGCGCTGTTCCTCGCGAGCGACGAGGCGCGCTGGGTCACGGGGCAGACAATCGCCGTCGACGGCGGCCAGATGCTGGGCTGAAGCCCGGCCGCCGGCTATTTCTTCCGGCGCGCCTTCTTTCGCGCCGTCTCGAGCTCGTCGTAGAGGGCGCGAAACTCGGCGGTCAGCTTGTGCCCCGGCGCGCAAACCACCAGCGGCTTCGAGACATCGTGGGATTCCCGGATCTTCACCGAACTCGACAGCCTGGAGTCGAGAACCGGCAGTCCTTCGTCGACCAGCTCCTGGACGATCCGGGCCGGCAGGCTCGCGCGCGGCTGGAACTGGTTGACGACGATGCCCTCGATGAGGAGATCCTCGTTGTGATCGGCGCTGATGTCCTCGACCGCCTCGATCAGGCCGTAGAGGGCCTGGCGGGAGAAATCATCGCAATCGAAGGGGATCAGGCAGGCGTCGGCCGCGATGAGGGCCGAGCGGGTATAGAAGTTCAGCGCCGGCGGGGTGTCGATGAAGATCTCGTCGTAGCCGTCGAGCGAATGCAGCGCCTTGCGCAGCTTGAGGATCTTCGAGCGCGACTCGAGCTTGCCGTGCAGATCGGCGAGATCGGGGCTGGCGGGCATCAGGTCGAGATTCTCGAACGGCGTGCGATGCACGAAGCTCTCGATCGGCAGGGTCGAGAGCTTGTAGCTCAGGCTCTGTTCGAAGAAATCGGCGGCGGTGGGAGTGGCGGCCGAGACGTCATGCCCGAGCAGATACTGCGACGCATTGCCCTGCCCGTCGAGATCGACCACCAGGGTGCGCTTGCCGCGCTCGGCGGCGATCGCCGCGAGATTGACCGCGATCGTCGACTTGCCGACGCCGCCCTTCTGGTTGAACACCACCCGTATCATCGCCGCCCCCTCATGCGCAGCCATGACTATAGCCTCAACCGCGCCGGGGAACGTGACGAACGGGCGTGTCCGCAGGCCCTAAATGACCGAGGCCGTGCCGCCATCCATGGGGATCACCGCACCGGTGACGTAGGAGGCCCGCGCCGAGGCGAGGAACAGGGCGACATCGGCGATCTCGCAGGGCTCGGCGAGACGGCCCATGGGCACCGAAGCCACCGCCGCCGCGAGCAGCTCGTCGCGGCTGCCGCCGCCCGAACGCGCCTGGGCCTCGAAGCCCTCCTCGAGACGCGTGGTGCGGGTCAGGCCGGGATTGACCGCATTGACCCGCACGCCCCGGGCGGCATAGGCGTTGGCGTAGCCCACGGTCGCCAGCATCAGGGCGGCGTTGGCCGCGCCGCCGGCGATATGGTGCGGCGCCGCCCGCCGGCCACCCTGGCCGACGATGTTGACGACGCTGCCGCGGCCGCGCTCGGCCATGCGCCGGACCACCGCGTCGAGCAGGTACATGGTGGTGAAGTACTTGGCATCCATGCCCTGGCGAAAGGCATCGCCACCGAGTTCCTCGGGCGGGAAGCGGCGGGCCGCGCCCGCCGAGCAGACCAGCACCGAAATCGGCCCGTGCTCCCGCTCGACGCGCTCGACCAGGGCGAGCACCGCGGCCTCGTCACCGACATCGGCCACCTCGGTCGCCATCGCGAGCTCGTCGCGGCGCATCTCGGCGGCCGCCTCCTCCAGGACGCGACCCGTGCGCGCCACCCCGACCACCCGGGCGCCGGCGGCCGCGAAGGCCCGCGCGCAGGCGAGGCCGATACCCTTGCTGGCGCCAGCAACCAGGGTCACCGCGCCGTCGAGTTCGAGATTCATCAGATGTCTCCGTGCGCGCCCGTCCCTGCGTCGGGCGCAAGCCGCCGCCGCACCGGTGCGATGTGGCTTCGAAGAGCATACCGTTCTTCGGGGCGCGGCTCGCGGGTTCCTACGCGAGGATCTCCTCCACCTTGCGGCGGGTGGCGGCGGCCGACATGTTCAACAGGGCGGCGATTTCGTCGAGATCGTCCGGAATCGCCGGATTCTCCCAGCCGCCGTCGAGATGGCGGGCAAGCTGCACCGCGAGCCGGACGTTGCGCGCACGCGGCGTACGGTCGTGCGGATCGGTGAGACTGATCAGGGCCGTCGGCATCTGCCAGCGCTTGAGCAGCAACTGCTGGACCGGGGCGAGCTCGACACCGAGCAGATCGAGCTGTACCCGGGTCGATCGCAGGCCCGCATCGGCGCGCTGGCGCCGCGCGATCTCGGCGGCGAGATCGGGCTCGTGGCACCACAACAGGAGGCTGGTGAACTCGTCGAGCATCGCCGCCTCGTAGATCAGCTCGGTATCGGCGTCCTGTCGCTGTACCGCCAGGCCCACGGCGAGCAGCGCGGCGCGCCGCGAACGGCGCAGCAGCTCGAGCATGCCGCGAAACTGGTCGACACGGCCGGCGAAGCAGTCCTCGACGACGGCCTGGCCGTCGAACTCCCGGAAGAAGGGCGGCACGCCGAGCAGGAGCACCGCGGCGGTAATGGTCTCGGTGTCGGTAACGATGCGGCGCGATCGCCGCGCGACGATGCGGCGCAATACCTTCAGGGTCATGAGGGGATCGCCCAGGACGATGCGCGCGATGCCATGCGAATCCGCCAGTTCCTCGTCCTGGCGCAGGCGTGCGAGCGCGCGCACCGTGCGGCGCATGACGGGGATCTCGGGCTCGCCGAGCCGCCTTGCCCAACTCTCGACGCTGCGGGGAGCCAGTATCGCTGCCATGGTCATGCGCTTCTCGAAAGGTCTTGCCTCTGACGCTATTACGGCAATCCGCAAGCACGCTTGAGTCGCGGATGCGCCACGCTGGTGCATGTCGCGTGACGATGCGTGTCACTATTGAACCAATCCGAACCGGGCCTGCGCCCGGCGTTCGGCGACAGCCGGGGAATTCGCACCTCCCCGGCGGCGCTCGACGCCCCGAAAGGCGCCGTCCGTCAGAGCAGGTCATCGAAATCCGGCGCAGGAACGTTTCGTGCTTTGAGTCCATGGTACGGACGCTTTGCAACGGGCGCAGCGAACGTCAGCCGACACCGCGATGCACCCGGCGGAAGTACCCGACGAGGACGGGGCAGATGACGATGCGCCAGCGCGGATGGATCCCGAGCGCCGACCGGGCGCACAGACCGGCCGATGCCACTCAATGCAGGAAATGGGGTCAGACTCCATATTCGCCAGCGAATATGGAGTCTGACCCCATTTCCTGCAGCTTTATCCGCGCCATCGCCTCCTCCCCCATCAGGCGGCCCGCCCGGGTCGCACGCCACATTCCCGCATTCCGCCCGCACTTCACCGGCGCCGTATCCGCGTGCCCGGGTTCGTTCACTTCCGACGTCGTTCCCCTGGAGGTCACAACATGAACCTGTTCGAGAGCTATCAGGCTTCCTTCGCGAAGTCCCGCGAGGAAGAGATGTCCCTGATGCAATACCTGGATCTCTGCCGCACCGACCCGCTCGCCTACGCGAGCGCGGCCGAGCGGATGCTCTCGGCGATCGGCGAGCCGGAAGTCATCGACACGCGCCATGACCCGCGCCTGTCCCGGCTCTTCTCGAACCGGGTGATCCGGCGCTATCCGGCGTTCCGGGAGTTCTACGGCATGGAGGACGCGATCGCGCAGATCGTCGCCTACTTCCGCCATGCGGCGCAGGGACTCGAGGAACGCAAGCAGGTGCTCTACCTGCTCGGTCCGGTCGGCGGCGGCAAGTCCTCCATCGCCGAGCGGCTCAAGGCCCTGATGGAGACCCATCCCATCTATGCGCTCAAGGGTTCGCCGGTCAACGAGTCGCCGCTGGGCCTGTTCCAGCCCGAGCGCGACGGCGAGGCGCTCGAGCGCGAGTTCGGCATCCCGCGACGCTACCTCACCGGGCTGATGAGCCCCTGGGCGGTCAAGCGCCTGGCGGAGTTCGAAGGCGACATCACGCAGTTCCGCGTCGTGCGGCTGCACCCTTCCGTGCTGCGCCAGGTCGCGATCTCCAAGACCGAGCCGGGCGACGAGAACAACCAGGACATCTCGTCGCTGGTGGGCAAAGTCGACATCCGCAAGCTCGAGCATCTCTCCCAGGACGATCCCGACGCCTACAGCTATTCGGGCGGCCTGTGCCTGGCCAACCAGGGACTGCTCGAGTTCGTCGAGATGTTCAAGGCGCCGATCAAGATGCTGCATCCGCTGCTGACGGCCTCCCAGGAGGGCAACTTCAAGGGCACGGAAGGCTTCTCGGCGATCCCCTTCCACGGGGTCATCCTGGCGCACTCGAACGAGAGCGAGTGGCAGACCTTCCGGAACAACCGCAACAACGAGGCTTTCCTCGACCGGATCTATATCGTCAAGGTGCCGTACTGCCTGCAAACCTCGGAAGAGGTCAAGATCTACGAGAAGCTGCTCGCCAACAGCTCGCTGGCGACCGCGCCCTGCGCGCCGGGCACGCTCGACATCATGGCGCAGTTCGCGGTGCTGTCGCGCCTGAAGGAG
>JBAYRO010000130.1:0-6854 GCA_041676645.1 Burkholderiaceae bacterium
CCGACGGGATCAGTCCCGCTCCATCGGCAGCGCCGGATCGCTCGCCCATTCATTGAGCGAGTTGTCATACACCGCTACCCGGTCGTTGCCGAGCTGGTGAAGCACGAAGGCATCGAGCGACGCTGCGATGCCGCCCCCGCAGTAGACGAGCACCGGAGTGTCGGCATCGACGCCCACCGCGGCGAAGGCCTCGGCCGCGGCATCGGGCGTGAGCAGTTCCAGGCTGTCGGGATCGCGCAGCGAGACGGCGGGGACATTGACGCTGCCGGCGATCCTGCCCGGGCGCCCGTAGCGTCGGCTGCCGCCGGCATGCGACAGCGGGCTGAGCGCATCGACGATGCGGCTGCCGGGGTCGTCGATCGCGGCGAGGATCGCGGCCGAATCGACGAACAGGCCCGGCCGGGGCCGCGCGCTCAGGTACGCGACGGGATAGTGCTCGTCGCCGGTGCGCACCGGCCGGCCCTCGCGCTCCCATTTCTCCCAGCCGCCATCGAGGATCGCCGCACGGTCGAACCCGATCGATCGCAGCATCCACCAGACCCGGGTCGCCCACTGCAGGTTGTTCCGGCTGTAGAGCACCACCTCGGAATCGTCGCCGATGCCGAGGCGCCCGAAGGCGGTGGCAAGCGTGACGGAGTCGGGCATGGTGAACCGGAACGGGGCGTCGGAATCGGAGAGATCCGCCTGCAGGTCGATGTAGGCCGCGCCCGGAACATGGCCTTGCCGATACTCGGGCCGGGCGCTGGCGACCCGGTAGGGATCGTCGTCGGTGTCCGCGAGCAGCCAGGTGGTGCAGTCGAAGATCCGCAGGCGCGGATCGTCCAGGCGCGCAGCAAGCGCCTCGGTGCTGCACAGGGCATCGGGATTGCGGAAGCTTCGCTTGGTCAACTTCGGTTCCTCCGGGTTCAGCCGAGATAGTCGGGTGCGCCATAGACCTGGAACAGCACGCCACGCCACGCGGGATCGGTCACCGGGTCGGCCGGCTCCGAGAACTCGATGCCGCGCCTGTCGAGGTCCTCGCAGAAGATGCGGGTGACCATCGCGGGCGTGAGGTCGTGGCCATGGTCGTCGTAGGATTCGGCCATCGCCCGCGTCTCGAAGCAGAAGGCCTTCCACAGCACCGAGAGCCGGACCTTGCGATACGGCAGCCGCGCGATGATCCGCTCGCCATCGCGCACTTCCCAGTCGCCGCCGGCATCGCGACCGAGCCGCGCATGGTAGGGCATGGAATCGGGGGCCCAGTACTCGTCCGGCGCGCCGGTCGCCCCGACCCGGTGGTACATGTATTCGTTGTCGGCGACCACGCTCGTGTTGCTGTAGGGGGGCGCGACGGTGAGCGAGGATGCATCGAGGCCCTCGGGCCAGTACTCGAACTCGCCCCCCTCGCCGTCGTAGAACCAGGTGATCGCCGAAGCCACCGGAATCGCCCATTCCTGGAACAGGCCCGAATAGCCCATCGGGGTCAGCATCCAGCCGGGCACCTCGCGATTGTTCAAGCCCCGGAAGAAGGGCAGGTCGAGGTGCGGCGGCGCCCCCGCCGCCGGCAGGTTGAGGTTGGTCATCATCGCCCAGGGGCGGACCACCTCGGCGCCGAAGGACTCGCGGGCGGCCTCGATGAAGTTCGGATTGTGGAAAAACGGTTCGGCGCCGTCGAACAGCACCCGGCCGCCGAGCGCCCAGAAGTTCCGGAACCATGCCGCGCAGTTGCGCTCGTCGGGCTGGCGCTGGACGGCGGCGATGGTCTTGTACGGGGCGCCCCGATGGATCAGGTCGATGACGCCCTGCGGATCGTCGAAGGCCCCCTCGATCCGCCGCGGCGGCGCGATCTGGGTATGGGGTCGGACTGCTGGCATTGTCGTCATGGTGTCTCCGGTCTGTTCGTCCTCTCGTCGCCGCCGCCGTATCAATCCTCGGTGGGCGCGATCCTGAAGGAATGCACCTGCGCATTCTCCGACAAGCTGCCGGCGAGTCGCCCATTGTTGCGGGGGTCGTCGGTGCGGATGACCGTCCGGTACTCGAAGTACTCGCCATTTTCGGATACGCGGTAGCTCATGGCCACGACGTGGAAACCCATCGACGCGAGCAGCTGCCGGACCTCGAGTTCGGGCATGACCTCATCGCGTCGAAACACTATCGCATGATGCGAATAGTGATGCACCGGCATGCGGTCCTCGACCCAGCGCAGGATCGAGAGGGTCAGCAGGGTGAGCCCGGTCGCGATGATCGCGGGAACGTAGAAGCCGACGCCGAACAGCACGCCGATCGCCGCCGTCACCCAGATCGAGGCAGCGGTCGTCAGGCCGCGAACCGTGACGCCCTCCTTGAAGATCACGCCCGCCCCGAGGAAACCGATCCCGGTCATGATGCCCTGCGCCATGCGCGCCGGGTCGGAGCGCACCACGTCCGCCAGTTCGTCCGGCAGCCAGCGCGACTGATACAGCGTCGCCTGCATCAGCAGGCTGGAGGCGAGGCAGACCAGTGCATGAGTGCGAAATCCGGCGGGCCGGCCATGGTAGGTACGCTCGATGCCGATGAGGGCGCCGGCGACGAGCGCCACAGCCAGGT
The DNA here is from genome assembly GCA_041676645.1 of Burkholderiaceae bacterium. Classification (GTDB taxonomy): domain Bacteria; phylum Pseudomonadota; class Gammaproteobacteria; order Burkholderiales; family Burkholderiaceae_E; genus JAMLIN01. Next base: position 2,566 of record JBAYRO010000130.1, read on the forward strand.
GCACGAGGATGGCCCAGAAATCGGACCCGGTCACGAAGTACGCCGACATGGGGCTCAGGCGGTATCACCCACATCGGCATAGCCGGCGTAGGAGTTCTTCATGCTGGCATGGTTGAGCAGCATCTCGGCCTTGAGCTGCGTGCCGGTGGCGTCGTAGATACGGCTGCGCACCCAGTGGGATTCGGTGCGCCGGCTCTCGGCCAGGGCAACGACCTCGCGTCGGACCAGGTAGGGCTCGCCGACGAACAGGGGGCCGTCGATCATCCGGATCTCCTGGTCGGCGAACAGGCCCACCGCCGGGCCCCGCACCGGCAGCCCGGCTTCCCGGCTGGTGTAGCTGGCCAGCACGCTGACCATCTCGAGCGGAATGATCGCCCGTCCCCAGGGCGTCGAATCCGCATCCGAATACCATGCGGAGTTCTCGGTGATGCCCGCGAGCTTCTGCTCGAGCGTGAACGGATACAGCTTGCCCATGTGCTGGCCCGGGTCCATCCGCACCGGTTCGTCGGCCTTTCCGGTCATGCCGACCCGCAGGTCGGCGAGGATCTTCAGTTCCCCCGGCGGACGCAGCCTGGCGAGCCGCGCCTCGAGCAGTGTCTCGCCATGGTCGGGTCCGAGGCTCACGCTCGCCTCGAGGACCGGCGTGCCGTCGGCCTTCTCGGCCCAGGCGCGAGTGCGCATGACTCCGGCCGGCGGTATCTCCACGAAGGCGCGGACCGATTCGCCCTCGACCACCATGTTCTGGTAGTGCGCCGAGATGCAGCCGCGCTCGAACCAGCTCTGGCCCCAGATCTGCGCGAGCAGCGGCACGAACTGGCTGAAGTGGGTGGGTCCCTCGATGGGGCCGGCGCGAAAGCCGAGGCGTTCGGCCATCGCGTCGTCGTGCACCGAGGCATGCCCGCCGTACTCCTGGTCGGCAAGCATCTGTCGAGGCTGGCGCAATGGCCCGCAGAGGGCGAACGGGGTATCGAAGGACATGGTCGACCTACTCGCTGGACAAGGCTTCGGAACCGCAAAGGATAGCCGGTCCCGCACGGAGTCGCGCATCACCCCGGACGCCGGCGCGGCAAGCCCGGCCCCGGCCCGGCCCGGCGGCGCGCCCGCTCAGCGGGCGAATCCTGCGAGCACCACCTTGCCGAGCGCGCGGCCCGATTCCAGCAGGGCATGAGCCCTGCGCAGCCCGGCGGCATCGATGCGGCCGAAATCCTCGGTCATCGTGGAACGGATCCTGCCGGCATCGACGAGATCGGCAAGCTCGCAGAGCAGCCGATGCTGCTCGATCATGTCGGGCGTGGCGAAGAGCGAGCGGGTGAACATCGACTCCCAGTGCAGCGACGCGCACTTGCGCTTGAGCAGGCCGATGTCGATCGATCCGCTCGGCGGCTCGTCGATCAGGCCGAAACGCCCTTGCGGTGCGATCAGATCGGTCACCTGCGGATAGTGCTGGGCGGTATGCGTCAGGCTGACGACGTAGTCGGGCGCCGGCAGGCCCGCGGCGCGGATCTCCGCGGCGAGCGGCTTCGAATGATCGACCACATGATGGGCGCCGAGCTCGCGAACCCAGCGCTGCGTCTCGGGCCGGGACGCCGTGGCGATCACGTCGAGCGCGGTGAGCTGGCGGGCAAGCTGGATCATCATCGAACCGACGCCCCCGGCCCCGCCGATGACCAGCAGGGAGCGACCCTGCTCGGCATCGCCACGACCGACCCGCAGCCGATCGAACAGCATCTCCCACGCGGTGATGCCGGTCAGCGGCATCGCGGCGGCGGCCGGGAAATCGAGGCTCGCCGGCATGCGGCCGACGATGCGCTCGTCGACGCAGTGCAGCTCGGCATTGCAGCCCTGCCGGTCGATGGCGCCCGCATACCAGACGCGGTCGCCGGGCGCGAACCGCGACACATCGGCGCCGACCGATCGCACCACCCCGGCCGCATCCCAGCCGAGCACCGCCCACTGCCCGGGCTTCGGTTTCGAGCGCATCCGCATCTTGGTATCGAGCGGATTCACCGAGACCGCCCGGACCTCGACGAGCAGGTCGTGCGGCCCGGGCTCGGGATCGGGAAGCTCGACATCGCGCAGGCAGGCGGGATCATCGACCGGCAGGGGGGCATCGAGGGCAACGGCTTTCATGTCTGTCTCTCTCTTTCGGTTCTTGCGTGTTCAGGGCGACGGCGGCGCCTGGGGAGCCAGGACGAGGCGCATCTGCGGCCGGATGCGGTCCGGGTCACCGAGGATCGGCGCCGCGACCACGCCTTCGCGGGTGGCGCCGCAATGACGGTAGAAGGCTTCGGCATTGGGATCGGCGTCGATGTGCATGCGCGTGTGGCCCAGCTCGACCAGGCTCGCGCTTGCGCGCTCGAGCAGCGCCCGGCCGACACCACGCCCCATATGGGCGGGCCGCACCCAGAGATGCTCGAGCGCCGGCACCGCGCCACCGAGATCGAGCTGGCAGAAGCCCGCCACCGTGCCGGCGTCCTCGGCAACGAAAGTGGGCCGGCGCTGCGGCGCGTCGAGGCGCACGACGAGGTCCTCGCGCCAGGCATCGATGGCTTGCGGCGGATAGTTCCAGTGGGCCTTGGCCTCGATCGCGATCGATCCGAGCAGGGCGGCTTCGTCGGTTCGGGCGGGGCGGATACGCATGCTCGTCTCCATTGCGGCTTCGGGTCGTCACGGGCCGGTACCGGTCATGGGCCGGTACCGATTACCCCGCGGGTAATCGACGCGCCGCCATCGGCCCCGGAACATGGAGCCATCACCGATCCGAACACCCCGGAGCCATCATGACAGAACATGCCATCGCCCGCCGCAAGCTGCCCGCATCCCTGAGCCTGCGCACCGTCCTCGGCATCGACGCCGTCACCTGCCTGGCCATGGGCCTGGCACTGATCGCGCTGGCCGGCCCGCTCGGCAATCTCTTCGGCCTGCCGGCGCAACTGCTTTTCTTCGCCGGCGTGATCCTGCTGCCTTGCGCCGCGCTGATGTATGCCACCGCGCGCAGCAGCGGACCGAACCGCGCGCTTGCCTGGCTGGTCGTCCTCGGCAACCTCGCCTGGGTCGTGGCGAGCCTCGGCATTGCCGCGATGCTCGCTCCGTCGGCGCTGGGGCTCGCCTTCCTGCTCGCGCAGGCCGCGGTCGTGGCGGTGCTGGGCTTCCTCGAGTACCGTGGCCTGGCCAGCGCCCGCTAGCTGCCGCTCCAGCGCGGCGGCCGCTTCTCGGAAAACGCCAGCGGGCCCTCGACGACATCGTTCGAGGCCCGCATCGCGACCACCGCCGGATAGGCGGACTGGTTCTTCATCGCGGCGTCGAGGCTGGGTTCGTCCAGGCCGCGCAGCACGGTCTGCTTCGATGCCCGGATCGACATCGGGCTGAGCTCCAGGATCTGGGCCGCCAGGCGCCGCGCCGCGGGCATCAGGTCCGCGGCCGGCACCACCTCGTTGACGAAACCGAGTTCCCTGCCCTCGGCCGCGCCGACTCGCCGGCCAGTGAGGATCATGCCCATCGCCCGCTTCAGGCCGATGGCCCGCGGCAGCCGGTGCAGGCCGCCGGCGAGCGCGGCCAGGCCGACGCGCGGCTCGGGCAAGGCGAAGACGGCCTCTTCGGACGCGACGATCAGGTCGCAGGCGAGCGCGATCTCGAAGCCGCCGCCCATGGCGACGCCATTGACCGCCGCGATCAGCGGCTTGTCGAGACCGGTACGCAGGGTCAGTCCGGCGAAACCGCTCACCGGCCAGTCACGCCGCCCGCCCGCCGCCTGCCACTTGAGGTCGTTGCCCGCGGAGAACGCGCGTTCGCCGGCGCCGGTGACGATCGCCACCCATTGCTCGGGGTCGTTGGCGAAATCGTTGAACACGCCGTCGAGCTCGAAGTGCGCCGGTGAATGCATGGCATTCATGACTTCGGGGCGATTGAGTGTGACGATGGTGAGCGGGCCTTCGCGCTCGACCTTGCAGAATTCATGTGCCATGGACGGTTCCTCCGGAGATTGTTTTCACAAGGCGAATCCTAACCGGTGCTCGCCTCCGGCACCGGTCGGCGGCGCGGGCGCGCGAACCTTCGCCGCCCGTCTTCAGCAATCGGCGATCGTCCAGGGACGATCGTGCCCGAGCGAAGGAAGCCGGCGCCGGCAGCGGGCGACCTCGTCCAGATCGAGTTCGGCCAGCACGACACCCGGATCGGCCGCACGCTCGGCGATCACGACGCCCCAGGGGTCGACCACCAGGCTGTGGCCGTATGTCTCGCTGCCATCCTCGTGCCGGCCGTGCTGGGCAGGCGCGAGCACGAAGCAGCCG
>JBAYRO010000131.1:0-6709 GCA_041676645.1 Burkholderiaceae bacterium
AGGCCGATCGCGAAGCGATCGAAGCCGCCGCACTCGCCTCCGACGCCTTCGCGCGCCATGGCGAGGGCAAGGCCCTGCGCAAGCTCGTGATCGTGCCCGGGCGGCTCGTCAACCTCGTCGTCTAGGACCGCCATGAAACGCCGCCACGCCCTCGGCCTGCTGCTCCTAGCCGCAGCAGCCGGATCGGGCTGTGGGTTCCGGCTGCGCGAATCGTCCGGCCTGCCCTTCGAAACGCTCTACACCACCTTCCCCCGGACCTCGGCCCTGGGCTCGGAGTTCCGGCGCGTGGTGCGCTCCTCGAGCGGCACCCGCATCATCGACGAACGCGACCAGGCCGAGGCGATCCTCGTGGTGCTCGCCGAGAACCGCCAGAAGGAGGCTATCGGCTTCTCGACCACCGGGCGCCCGGTGGAGTACGAACTGCGGCTGCGGACGGCTTTTCGTGTCGATGACCCCGCCGGTCACAACCTGCTGCGACCCACCGTGCTGGTGGTACGCCGGGAGATCAGCGTCGGCGAGATCCAGCTGCTGTCCAAGCAGCTCGAGGAGGAGCAGATCTTCCGCGAGATGCAGTCGGACATGGTCCAGCAGATGGTGCGGCGGCTCGCGACCATCACGCCGCGCCAGTCGCAATGATGGTCCGGCCCGAAGGGCTCGAACGCGCTCTGCGCAAGGGCCTGCCAGCCCTCACCTGGATCCACGGCAACGAGCCCCTGCTCGCGATCGAGGCCGCCGACCAAGTGCGCGCGGCAGCCCGCTCGAGCGGCTGCGAGGAGCGGGTCGTCGTGCATGTCGAACGCGGCTTCACGGGCGCCGACCTCGCCGGGCACGCCGGTTCGATGTCGCTGTTCGCGAGCCGTCGCCTGATCGAGCTGCGCGTTTCCGGTAGCCCGTCCCGCGAATTCGGAGAGGCACTCGCCGCCCTGGCGGGCGGCCTCGACGATTCGGTCCGGATACTGGCGACGAGCGCCCTGCTGGACCGTCGGACCATGAACGGCGCCTGGTTCAAGGCCCTGGATCCGCACATGCTGCATGTAGCGATCTATCCGATCGACCGATCCAGGCTGGCGGGCTGGATCGGCGAGCGCCTCGCTGCCCAGGGACAGCGGGCCGGACGCGAGTCGCTCGACCTGATCGCCGACCGGGTCGAGGGCAACCTGCTGGCGGCCCACCAGGAGATCCGCAAGCTCGGTCTGCTCTTTCCCGAAGGGCAGCTCGCGGCCGATGCGGTTCGCGATGCGGTCTTCAACGTGGCCCGCTACGATCCCTACACCCTGCTCGAAGCGGCGCTGGGCGGCGACGTCGGACGGGCCCGCCGCAGCCTCGACGGCCTGCGGGCCGAGAGCGCGGCCGAACCCCTGGTGCTGCATGCGCTGGCCGATGGCGCCCGCACCCTGGTGCGCCTGTTCGAGGACCGGAGCCGCGGCATCGCGCCCGACGAGTCCCTGTCGAATTCACGGGTATTCGGGTCGCGCAAGGCCGCCTACCGCTCGGCGATGTCGCGCCACGACGCCCGGTCCGCCCGCCAGGCACTGCAGGCGGCGGCCCGGGCCGATACAATCATCAAGGGTGCCGCCCGGGGCGATCCCTGGCAGGCGCTCGGCGAAGTGGCGCTCTCGCTGGCGCGCGCCCCCCTGCTTGGCTAGACCTGAGATGAAACGACCCCCACGCTCACTTCGTTCGCTTCGGCCGCGCTCACAGGCGCGGCCGGTCTCGCCGGCGCGAAGCAGTGCTTCGCGAATTCCCGGCTCGACCCCGCCCGAGGGGGCTCGTCAGTGGCTTCGGACGGCCGGGCGCCACTGACATGCAACTCGAAGCATCCGACGTCGGCGCCTACATCGACGCCCTCGGCGGCCGGGCGCGCGCCGCCAGCCGCCACATGGCCAGCGCAAGCACCGCGGCGCGCAACACCGCGCTGCGCGCGACCGCGGCTGCCATCCGCGACCAGGCCGACGCCCTGCGCGCAGCCAATGCCCGCGATCTCGACGCGGCCCGCGCGGCCGGCCACGATCCCGCCTTCGTCGATCGTCTCGCGCTCACCGACGAGGTCATCGAGTCGATGGCCACGGGGCTCGAGCAAATCGCCGAGCTTCCCGATCCGATCGGCGAAATCTCGGATCTTCGCTCGCGTCCTTCCGGCATCCAGGTCGGCCTCATGCGGGTACCGCTGGGCGTCATCGGGATCATCTATGAATCACGGCCCAACGTGACGATCGATGCGGCCGGCCTGTGCATCAAGTCCGGCAATGCCACGATCCTGCGCGGCGGCTCCGAGGCCCTGCACAGCAACCAGGCGCTCGCCGGGCTGATCCGCCAGGGCCTCGATGCGGCCGGCCTGCCCGCCGACGCGGTCCAGGTCGTCGAGACCACCGATCGCGAAGCCGTCGGCGCCCTGCTGCGCAGCCCGCATTGGGTCGACGTGATCGTGCCGCGAGGCGGCAAATCCCTGATTGCTCGGATCACCGAGGAATCCCGGGTGCCGATCATCAAGCATCTCGACGGCATCTGCCATGTCTACGTCGATGACGGCGCCGATCCCGACATGGCGGTTGCCATCGCCGACAACGCCAAGACCCAGCGCTACTCGCCCTGCAACACCATGGAAACCCTGCTGGTGGCCGCATCGATCGCGCCGGCCGTGCTGCCGCGGATCGGCCGGATCTTCGCCGACAAGGGCGTCGAGATGCGCGGCGACGAACGCAGCAGCGCATTGCTCGTCGCCGCCGGCGTGCCCGTGGGCCCCGCCACCGAAGAGGACTGGTCGACCGAGTACCTCGCCCCGGTCATCTCGATCCGGGTCGTCGAAGGCCTCGACGAGGCCATGGAACATATCGGACGCTACGGCTCCGCGCATACCGACGCGATCGTCACTCGCGACCACCAGCGGGCGATGCGCTTCCTGCGCGAAGTCGATTCGTCCTCGGTCATGGTCAATGCCTCCACCCGGTTCGCGGACGGCTTCGAATACGGCCTGGGCGCCGAGATCGGCATCTCGACGGACAAGCTCCATGCACGCGGGCCGGTCGGCCTCGAAGGCCTGACATCGCGCAAGTACATCGTGCTCGGCAGCGGCCAGACGCGCGGCTAGATGGGCGGCGCATTCCTCTGGGTCAAGGCGCTGCACATCATCTTCGTGACGTGCTGGTTCGCCGGCCTGTTCTACCTGCCGCGCATCTTCGTCAACCTCGCACTGGCAACCGATGACGATGCCGCGGCCGGACGGTCCGCCACGCCATCGGCCGCGCCTTCGGCCGAGTACCGTCGATTGCTGCTGATGGCCCGCAAGCTCTACCGCTTCATGACGCCGCTGGCGATCCTCGCCCTGGGCTTCGGGCTGGTGCTCTGGCTCCACTACGGTATCGGCCGGGGTCCCGGCAATGGCTGGATGCACGCGAAGCTCGCCATCGTGCTGCTGCTGGTGGCCTACCATTTCGCCTGCGGCGCCCTGCTGCGCGGCTTCGAGGCGGGCAGCAACCGTCGCGGCCATCGCTGGTATCGCTTCTTCAACGAAGCGCCGGTACTGGCCCTTTTCGCCGCGGTCATCCTGGTCGTGGTCAAACCGTTCTGAACCGCCACCAAGGGCACGGGAGAAGCGCATGGATCGCATCGAATACTACTTCGCGCCACATTCGCCCTGGACCTACCTCGGCCACCAGCGGCTCGCCGCGATCGCCCAACGCCATGGCGCGCGCATCGAGATGAAGCCCTGCGATCTCGGACGAGTCTTCGAGGCGACCGGCAGCCTGCCGTTGTCCAGGCGCCCGCCGGCCCGGCTCGCCTACCGGCTGGTCGAACTGCAGCGCTGGCGCGATTTCCTGGGCATCGAGCTGAACCTGCACCCGGCGCACTTCCCGGTCGATCCCACCGCGGCGTCCCTGGCGATCATCGCGACGATCTCCACGGAGGGCGAACAGGCCGGCCATGACTTCGCCGGACGCCTGATGCGCGCCGTCTGGGCGCAGGAACGCAACATCGCCGACGAAGCCACCCTCGCGGCCATCGCCACCGAGGCCGGGCTCGATGCCGGCCGGATCATGGACGCCCGGGAAGCGGCAAGGCCCGTCTACGAACGCAACACCGAGGATGCCCTGGCCGCCGGCATGTTCGGCGCGCCCTGGTATCAGCTGCGCGGCGAAGGGTTCTGGGGCCAGGACCGGCTCGAACTGCTGGACCGCGCCCTTGGCCTCTGAGCGCACACTGCGGCTCGCACGTCGCCAGCCGCTCGCTTTCCACGCCGCCTGCCCGCACGGGCTCGAGGAAGCGCTCGCGAAGGAACTGGAAGCGCTCGGGGCAGCCACGAAGCCCGCGCGCGGCGGCGTCGCCTTCGAAGGCGACCTCGCCCTCGCCTACCGCGCCAACCTGCGCTCGCGCATCGCATCGCGCATCCTGCTGCGGCTGGAACGGGCGCCCTATCGCAACGAGGACGAGCTCTACCGGATCGCGAACGCGATCGACTGGACCGTCTGGTTCGGCCCCGCCCAGACCCTGCGGGTCGATGTCACCGGCAGTCGATCGCCACTGCGCAGCCTGAACTTCGCCACGCTGCGGATCAAGGACGCCATCGTCGATCTCGTTCGCGAGCGCACCGGCGACCGGCCTTCGATCGATACCCGCCGCCCGGATGCGCGTGTGTTCGCCCATCTCGACGAACGGGAAGCAAGCGTCTATCTCGACCTGTCGGGCGAACCCCTGTTCAAGCGCGGCTGGCGCCAGCGCGACGACAAGGGCGAAGCGCCGCTCAAGGAGAACCTCGCGGCAGGCCTGCTCGCGCTCGCCGGCTGGCAGCCGACGCAGCCACTGTTCGACCCCTTCTGCGGTTCGGGAACGATCCTCATCGAGGCCGCCCAGATCGCCCGCGGCATCGCTCCGGGCCTGTCACGCCGCTTCGGCTTCGAGCGCCTGCTGCGCTTCGACGAGGCGCTCTGGACCGACCTGCGCGCGCAGGCGCAGGGCGAGATGCAGGCGGGGCGGAACGCACCGCTGGCGATCTTCGGATCGGACATCGACCCGCGCGCGATCGCGCAGGCCAGGGCCAATGCGCGGCGCGCCGGCCTGGGCGACGACGGCATCGGATTCACGGTGGCCGATTGCCGGCAGCTGGCGGCGCCCGCCACGACGCCGGGCATGATCGTCTGCAACCCACCCTACGGTGAGCGCATCGATGTCGCCGACGGCGACTACGAGGAAACGATGCTTGCCTTCGGGCAAGGGCTCAAGAAGGGTTTCGCCGGCTGGGAAGCCTGGGTACTGAGCGGCGACCGGAAACTGCCCCGGCACCTTCGCATCCGCGAGAAGCGGAAGTTCCCGCTCTACAACGGACCGATCGACTGCCGGCTGTTCGGCTTCGAGCTGTTCGAGCCGACTCCACGCGGCTAAGTCCCGTGTGCCGGAATCCGAAGCCGGCCGGCTAGATGATGTCGAGGTGCTCGGTACCCCGAGTCAAGTCCTTCGCCGAGCGCTTGCTGTTCAGCTTGATGTTCAGGCGCAGGTCGTTGACCGAATCGGCATTGCGCAGCGCATCCTCGTAGCCGATCTCGCCGGCTTCGTAGAGATCGAACAGGGACTGGTCGAAGGTCTGCATCCCGAGTTCACGGCTCTTCTTCATGATCTCCTTGATGGTGCCGACTTCACCCTTGAAGATCAGGTCCGCGATCAGCGGCGAGTTGAGCATCACCTCGACCGCGGGCACCCTTCCCTGTCCGGTCTGCAGCGGAATCAGGCGCTGGGAGATCACCGCCTTCAGGTTGAGAGACAGGTCCATCAGCAGCTGGGCCCGGCGCTCCTCGGGAAAGAAGTTGACGATCCGGTCGAGCGCCTGGTTGGCGCTGTTCGCGTGCAGGGTCGCCACGCAGAGGTGGCCGGTCTCGGCGAAGGTCACCGCATGCTCCATCGTCTCCCGATCGCGGATCTCGCCGATCATGATGACATCGGGCGCCTGACGCAGCGTGTTCTTGAGCGCGATCTCCCAGCCTTCGGTATCGACCCCGATCTCGCGGTGGGTGATGATGCAGTTGCGGTGCGGATGGACGAATTCGACCGGATCCTCGATCGTGATGATGTGGCCGTGGGTCTTCTCGTTGCGATGGCCGATCATCGCGGCGAGCGAGTTCGATTTTCCCGATCCGGTGCCGCCCACCATGATGATCATGCCGCGCTTGGTCAGGGCGAGTTCGGCCAGCACCTGGGGCAGGCGCAGCTGCTCGAAGGTCGGGATCTCGGACTTGATCGTGCGCAGCACGATGCCGACCCGGCCCAGCTGCATGAAGGCGTTGACCCGGAAGCGCCCGATCCCGGTCGGGCTGATCGCGAAGTTGACCTCGCGATGCTCCTCGAACTCGGCCGCCTGGCGATCGTTCATGAGCGCCCGCGCCAGCTCGACGGTATGCGAGGCGCTCAGGGGCACGTTCGAGACCGGCTGCAGCTTGCCGTCGATCTTGAACGATGGCGGATACTCCGCCGTCAGGAACAGGTCCGACCCGTTCTTCTGGCGCATCAGGCGCAGCAGGTCGTGGAGGAATTTGGAGGCTTGTTCTCGTTCCATTGCGCCTGTCCCAGGTGGGTGTCGGTCGGCCGGATCAGCCCGGGAAGTTTTGGCTCCGGCCGGCGGCTGCGCCGCCTTGACTTGCCTTCGGCAAGTCAGCCTTCACCGAAACTTTCCTGGCTGATTCCATCAGCTTCCAGTTTTGGCTCCGGCCGGCGGCTGCGCCGC
>JBAYRO010000132.1:0-6700 GCA_041676645.1 Burkholderiaceae bacterium
CCAAACTGCTTCGACAGCACCGTCGTGATCGCCGCCGTCAGCGTCGTCTTGCCATGGTCCACGTGACCAATCGTCCCAACGTTCACGTGCGGCTTCGTCCGCTCGAATTTGCCTTTTGCCATTATCGAAGACTCCTGCTTGCTGGATGCCAGTTCGGTTTGTCGTTCGCGCCGCGGACCACCCGCTTTCGCCTCATCGACCGCTTTCGCCACATCGACCCCGCCCACCCGACGGAATCGCCAGAAGATCGACCCGGACCCACCCGGGCTGGCCGACCCGGACCTGCGCCGCCCGGATCGAGCCTCGCCGCATGGCGGCCGGACTGCCGACCGCCATGCGGATCCGTGGTGCCCATGGCGCGGATCGAACGCGCGACCTCTCCCTTACCAAGGGAGTGCTCTACCACTGAGCCACATGGGCAAAAGCCACCTGACGCCGCCCGGACGAGCCGCGCGGCCAATACTTCCTGGAGCGGGTGAAGGGAATCGAACCCTCGTCGTAAGCTTGGAAGGCTTCTGCTCTACCATTGAGCTACACCCGCCCGCGCCAAACCCATGCGACCGGCCGTGGACCGAAGCGCGATGCCGTGCCGCCAGGCCCGATGCCGCCAGCCGTCATCCGGCCCATCCGTCGATCCGCACCGCCCGATCCGTACCGCCCACTACCCCACTGCCTTACCCGCCTACGGGGCAAGCACCAGCACGCCAGACCCTGGCAAACCCCGGGGATTCTTCCGGACTTCCTCTGGATTCCTGGTGGAGAGGGTTGGATTCGAACCAACGTAGGCGCAAGCCAACAGATTTACAGTCTGCCCCCTTTAACCACTCGGGCACCCCTCCAGTGAACCGCTAATTATGTTTGGGATCCAGGGCGAAGTCAATCGGGCATCGCTGGACCGGATGACGGGGAACCGTCGCCGGAATACCCTTTGCTTGCGAGGCCGGCCTCGCTGCAAGAGGATTGTCGATGGACTCCACCATGAGGACGACGATGAGCTTCGAACCATGGAACAACCCGATGGGGACCGACGGCTTCGAGTTCGTCGAGTACGCCGCCCCCGACCCCGGCGCCCTCGGCGAGCTGTTCGAGCAGCTCGGCTTCAAGGCGATCGCCCGCCACCGCCACAAGCGCGTCACGCTCTACCGGCAGGGGAGCATCAATTTCATCGTCAACGCGGAGGCCGACTCCTTCGGCCAGCGCTTCGCCCGGCTGCACGGGCCGTCGATATGCGCGATCGCGCTACGGGTCGACGACGCCGGGGCCGCCTACCGGCGCGCGATCGACCTCGGCGCCTGGGGTTACGACTCGAACAGCGGCCCGATGGAACTGAACATTCCGGCGATCAAGGGCATCGGCGATTCCCTCATCTATTTCGTCGATCGCTGGCGCGGCAAGAATGGCGCGGCGCCCGGGTCGATCGGCGACATCTCGATCTATGACGTCGACTTCGAACCGCTGGCGGGCGCCGAGCTCGAACCGTCCGGCGCCGGCCTGCGGGAGATCGACCACCTCACGCACAACGTCCACCGCGGCCGGATGGACGAATGGGCATCGTTCTACGAACGCCTGTTCGAGTTCCGCGAAATCCGCTACTTCGACATCGAAGGCCAGGTGAGCGGCGTGAAGTCCAAGGCGATGACCTCGCCCTGCGGCAAGATCCGCATTCCCATCAACGAGGAGCGCACGGAGGTCCGCGGCCAGATCCAGGAGTATCTCGAGCTGTACCGGGGCGAGGGCATCCAGCACATCGCCCTGTCCACCGAGGACATCTTCGCCACCGTCGAAGCATTGCGCGCGGCCGGCGTCGAGTTCCTCGATACTCCGGATACCTACTACGAGCTCCTCGACGACCGGCTGCCCGGCCATGGCCAGGACAATGCCCGGCTCGCCGCCAACCGGATCCTTCTCGACGGCGGCCCCGACGGGGGCCTGCTCCTGCAGATCTTTACCAGGACGGTGATCGGCCCGATCTTCTTCGAGATCATCCAGCGCAAGGGCGACGAGGGCTTCGGCGAGGGCAACTTCAAGGCCCTGTTCGAATCGATCGAACTCGACCAGGTGCGCCGGGGCGTGCTGCAGGCAGGCAGCCCGGACCCATCCGGGCCGGCAAGGGCTGACTAGCTAGCGGCCGCCGCCGCAGTCCAGCGGGTCGATGCGCGGCGTGGCCGCCAGCAACTGGCAGTCGCAGCCGGCGCTCTCCCGGCAGGCCGCCAGCGCCTCGGCCCGGGCGGCCGCCTCGGTCTCTGCGCAGGCGAGCCAGGCCCAGTCGTGGTCGTTGCGCCCGGCCACCGCCGAAGCCTGTCCGACCGGACAGCCACCGAGGTCGACGCAGCGCCCGCCGGCGCGCGAGCAGTCGCGTCGAGCGGTACTGCGCGCCCGCGTCTGGGTGCAGACCTGCGGCAGGCCCGGCGCGAACACCATGCCGCGCCGCGCATCGAAGCTGTTCCAGCTACCCGGGCCGCGCACGACCCGGCCGGCGCGCGGGCGATCCTTGGGTCGCGAATCACGGGCTTCGCAGGCGCCGGCCTGGTCCTCGAGGCGGAGCACGGCGCGGGTCTGCCCCGTCGACTGCAAGCGGCTGCGTTCGCCGCCGTTGGTGAGCAGTTCCCAGGCGCCGCGCTGCGAAAGCCGCCCGGCCGGCGGCGCCTGCCAGGCGGGCCCGCGGATGCCGAGTTCCTCGCAGCGGACGACGACCCGGCCGGTTCCCCGGTCGATGCTGCTGCAATACGAAGCGAATCGCGGGGCGAGGACCAGGAAGGACACGTCGCCGCGATAGTAGTCCCAGGCGACGTAGGTGTCGGGCAGGCGCTGCAGCGAGCCGTCGCGAACGTCGTAGCGCAGCAGCTCGCCGGTATGGTCGGCATGGAAGCGCAGGCCAGCCCAGATCCAGGGATCGTGGCCGCCGTCGACGCGCTCGACGCCATCGGGCACCGGCATCTCTTCCCCGAGCGGCAGCCAGGTGCCGCCGAACAGCCAGTGGGGCGTGCCGCTGCGGCCGGCCGCCTTGACACGGGCCTGCCAGGCGCTGCGACGGGCCCGCTCGGCGCGGTCGGGCCGTTTCCCCGCGCTGTCGCCCGGGGGCTCGGCCGGCGTCGCCTCGAGCGACGGCAGCCAGCGCACCGGGGTCACCGGCTCGATGAGCGCGGCGGCGGCCGCCGGGCTGCCATCGCGCATCGCGGTGATCATCGCGTCGTCGCGCCGGTCGCGGACATGGTCGATCGCGCTGCGACCGGAATAATCGACCTGCTCCGGATCGGCGCCGGCCTCGAGCAGCAGGCCGATCACCTCCGGCCCGCTGGCGGCCGGCGTATCGGTCGCCGCCCGCATCAGCGCGGTGGTGCCGCTGGCGTCGATCGGCTCGTTGACGCCATGGGAGGCGAGGAAACGCCGGATCGCCGGCACTTCGCCATGGCGGACCGCGAGATCCAGGGCGAGGCCCGGACCGAGGACCTTCGAATGCCGGTCGGCGAGCCGCTCGGCATCATCGACCCGGCCTTCGGCGACCGCCCGCCGCAACTCCTCGCGCCGGTCGGAAACCCAGTGCGGATCCGGCCCGGCGCATGCGGCCAGCAGGCCGGCCAGCAGGAGCAGGAGGAGGAAATGGTGACTGGATAAGAGGCGGCCGGTATGGATCGTCTGCTGCATGTCCCTGCTTTCGTCGTGCGCCCGCAAGGCGATGCGCGCCGCCGGGCGATCCGGCCCGGCGACTCCGGGCGAAGGCACCAAGATAGGTCCGGACGATGCCTGGCGGGCCCCATGGACCGACGGACGGAGCGAGCGCCCGGGTGCCCGGGGCCTGCGGTGCGGTGTCAGTCCTTCGCGGCCGCGGCAAGCGACTGGTCGAGATCCCAGAGGATGTCGTCGATCGATTCCAGCCCGACCGAAAGCCGGACCATGTCGGGCCGCACGCCAGCGGCCGCCTGCTGGGCCTCGTCGAGTTGGCGGTGCGTGGTCGAGGCGGGATGGATGATCAGGCTGCGGGCATCGCCGACATTGGCGAGATGGCTCATGAAGCTTGCCGCCTCGATGAAGCGCTCGCCGGCGGCCTGGGCCGCGGCCGCCCCGCTGCGACCGGCGGGCGGGCGCACCCCGAAGCTGAGGATGCCGCCCGCGCCGCGCGGCATGAGCCGTTGCGCCAGCTCGTGGTAGGGACTGGACGCCAGGCCAGGGTAGTTCACCCAGGCCACCTGCGGATGCGACTCGAGGAACTCGGCGACCCGCTGCGCATTGGCGACGTGCCGATCCATCCGCACCGGCAGTGTCTCGATGCCCTGCAGCAGCATCCATGCGGCGATCGGGCTCAGGCTGGGCCCGAGGGTGCGCATGGTCTCCATGCGCGCCTTCATGGTGAACCCGAAGTCACCGAAGGTCTCGTAGAAGCGCACCCCGTGATAGCCCTCGCTCGGCTCGGTCATCTGTGGAAAGCGACCGTTGTCCCAGGGGAAACGACCCGACTCGACGATCACCCCGCCCATGGTCGTGCCGTGGCCCCCGAGGTACTTGGTGGCCGAATGCACCACGATGTCGGCGCCGGCCTCGATCGGGCGGCACAGGTAGGGCGAGGCGAGGGTGTTGTCGACCACCAGCGGCACCCCATGGGCATGGGCGATGGCGGCGACCGCCTCGATGTCCAGCACGTTCAGGCGCGGATTGGCGATCGTCTCGGCGAACACGGCGCGGGTATTGGGACGCATCGCGGCGGCGAAGTTCCCGGGATCATCGGGCTCGACGAAGCTGCATTCGATCCCGAAGCCCGCGAAAGTGACGGCGAACTGCGAGTAGGTGCCCCCGTACAGGGTGTTGGCGGCGACCAGATGGTCGCCACTGCGCAGCAGCGTCAGCAAGGCCAGCATCTCGGCCGCCATTCCGCTGGCGGCCGCAAGCCCCGCCCGGCCTCCCTCGAGCGCGGCGACCCGCTCCTCGAGGACCGCGACCGTGGGATTGGAAATGCGCGAATAGACGTTGCCGAAGGTCTGCAGGTTGAACAGGCTCGCGGCATGCTCGGCCGAATCGAAGACGAAGGACGTCGTCTGGTAGATCGGCACGGCCCTGGCACCGGTGGCCGGGTCCGGGATCTGCCCGGCATGCAGGCAGAGAGTCTCGATATCGAACTGGCGATCGCTCACGGCGCCTCCGGAATCCGAAACGGCCCGCGACGGCCGGCCCCCTGCGAGGCTAGCACACCGCCCCTGTGCATCGGGTCGGCTCCGGAGCTTCGCACGGGGCCCGGCGCGCTCGCTGCGGGCCCGCCGGGTACGCTCGCTGCGGGCCCCGCGTCCTCGCTACAATCGGCGCATGCGAGCGACCCGACTCATGGCCGGCGTCATCCTGGCGTCGACCCTGGCCCTGGCGCCCGGTATCGGACACGGCACGCAGGCCGGTGGCCACGCCGGGACCGGCGATCGCGCCCTGCCCGCCCTCGACCAGGAGGCCCTGCTGCGATGCATGGCCGACGAGCGCGAATCCCGCGCCCTGCTCGAGCGCCATCGACAGGAAAGCGAGGCGCATGCCGCGACGGGCCGGATCCTCGATGCCGACCGTGGCGAGCTCGAGGCGCTGCGTGATGCGACCGATCCGCACGACGTCGGCGCGGTCGAGCGCTACAACGCGCGCGCGGCCGCGTTCGA
The DNA here is from genome assembly GCA_041676645.1 of Burkholderiaceae bacterium. Taxonomy (GTDB): domain Bacteria; phylum Pseudomonadota; class Gammaproteobacteria; order Burkholderiales; family Burkholderiaceae_E; genus JAMLIN01. The sequence continues at coordinate 5,628 of JBAYRO010000132.1, forward strand.
CGACCGCATGCGGCGCCACCTCGCAGGGCTCGCTTCGCTCGAAGCCGTCGGCCAGGCGCAGCGCGTGGTGGCGCAACGCTACAACGCGAACTGCGGCGGCAGGCACTACCAGCCGCACACGCTCGGAACGGCCACCGGACGGGAATAGCGGCGCCGCCTCCTCGCCCGCCGGGATGCGCCCGGCGCGCCGGGGGCGGGACTCGCCCGGGAGCGGGAGTCGCCCGGGGCAAGGCTCGCGCCGTGGGCGAGGCTCAGTAGGGCAGCACCCGGGGACGCCGGGCCGAGATCACGCCGGTGTTCACGCCGACCCAGTTCAGGCCGCCGAACAGGCGACCGTGCTCGATCTTCACGCAGCGGTCCATGATCGAGTCGAGGCCCGCTTCGCGCGCCATCGCGTCGGCGCGCGCATTGTCGACCCCGAGCTGCTGCCACAGGCAACGGGCGCCGATGTCGATCGCCTGGCGGGCGATGGGCTCCACATCGGCCGGACGCCGGAACACGTCGACCATGTCGACCGGCTCGGGAATATCGGCCAGCGAGGGATAGCAGGTCTCGCCGAGGATCTCCGGGTAGCGGGGATTGACCGGGATGATCCGGTAGCCGTGTTCCTGCATGTACTTGGCGGCGAAGTAGCTCGGCCGGTACCAGTCGGCCGACAGGCCGACCACGGCGATGCTGCGGCATTCGGAAAGGACCCGGCGCAGGGTCGCGATGTCGGCTGTCATGCGATCGGCGGCTCGTCTCGTGTCGTACGCGATCCCCGAGGATATACCGCCGGCGTTCACCCGGTCCGATCCGGCGGCGCAAACGCCACGCGCGAAGCCATTCATCGACCCGGGCCATCGAGCTTCTGCTATCGTCGGTGCTGGAGTCCCTCCCGCGAGAACCGGAAACGAGGAAAGCAGCGTGGCCAAAGGCTTCGGCATCAGCGACCTGACGTCGCTCGGATTCGGGCAGGTCGGACAGCTGCTCGAAACGATGGACATGATGAGCAAGACCTGGTCGGCGATGGCCCTGCCCGCCGCCATGAGCCCGACCCTCAGCATCGAGGAACTCGACAAGCGGATCAGCGA
>JBAYRO010000133.1:0-6621 GCA_041676645.1 Burkholderiaceae bacterium
AGGGGCGTCCGGTCCGCTTGCGACCCACGCCAGTCGAGGAAGCTGCGACGCGCCTGTACCCGCCCGTTTGCGCCCGGCCGCAGGTCGATGGTTTCGATGCCGGTCGGCGTCAGCCGCGAAAGGGCCGGACCCGCTTCACCGTCCTGGCGAAGCAGCATCCAGGGCTCGTCGCCCCAGGTCTCGGTGACCCGGGCGGCGACCTGCGACACGGAGCCGGTGAACTCGGCATGCTCGATGCGCAGGTCGAAGCGTCCCAGCCGGGCCGCCGGGACCATGAGCCTCCAGGCCGGATCGGCGGCGGAAGCGGAGCCCGTGTCATGGGCAAGGGCCGGGCAGGCGGTGACAGCGGCCATCAGGACCACCGCGGGCAGGCGCTGTGGGTGGACGTGTCTCATGGCGCGAGCCGGTCCGGCGGCACGAGGTCGACGTCGATCGCGTCGGGACGGAAGGCATCGGTGCCGGATTCCAGGCCCAGCAGGTCGGCGAGCAGGAGCAGGCCGCGCGCCGGTGCGTAGGCGGCGTCGATGGTCGCCTCGAGCGCGGGCGCGAGTCGCCGGCCGCGATCGACCCGGGCCTCGACGGATTCGTCGCCGCCGCTGGGCCCGGCCGCCGACCAGGTATCGCCCAGCACCGCGGTATTGGCGCGCAAGCGCAAGGCGGTGCCCAGGAGCGAGTCGTCGAAGCGCCCGACCGGCGAGCCGGGCTGCACCGCGACTTCGACATGGGCATTGCGAATGCCGTCGGCGATGTCCAGGCCGAAGCGCCCGGGCCCGGCGAGCTCGGCGATGATGCCCGCCGGATCGGCGATGCCGCGCAGGCGCTGGCTGCCGGCGAGCGACTGGCCGGCATCGAAGCGCGCTGCCTCGAGCCGGGCCGACAGGCCGGTGAAGCGATCGAGCATCGGCGCGCCGCGCCGGTCGTGCCATAGCGGGCGCGTCGCCGATGCCGGCTGCTCGATGCCGGGCCCGAACTGGGCATCGCGCAAGGAGTCCAGCAAGCCCTCGGGGGCCGGACCGGGCGCGCATCCGCCGGGCGAGACCACGCAGCCGAAGGCGAGCGAGCGTGATGCAACGATGGTGGACCCGGCGATGGCCTGGTATTTGCCCAGCAGGACGACGAGCATGCCGAGCGCGGCGAGCAGCGCCAGGCCGACGACGGCCTCGACAAGTGCCTGGCCGCGGGCGCGGCACCGGGTTCGCTCAGTCGACATGGGATTCCGCCGCGAGGCGCTCGGTCGGGGAAGGCGCCACCAGGCGCGCCTGCCAGTAGGGGTTGTAGAGGCTGGCGTACTCCTCGCGCTGCGGATCGGCCGGTGGTCGCACGAAGTGCGCTTCGGCCGCGGCGAGCGCCCAGAGCCGCTCGTCCGCGTGGCCACCGGGCGGTCGCAGCCGTCCGGACGGCTCCTCGAGCGCCGGATTGCGGGCCAGGCGCCGGGCATCGACGCGCGCGAGCACGGCGACGCGGCTGCGCGGGTAGCGCTGCGATTCGAGGTTCTCGTAGGCGAGTTCGCGGACCCGGGCGATGCCGGCGTAGTCGGCTTCGAAGGCGACGAACGTTTCGTCGGTCGCGGACGGCACGAACGGGTCGTCGAGCTGGGCTTCGGCGAACTCGAGGGCGGTCGGATTGATCGCCACCCCGCCCGGCTGGGCCACGCTTCGACCAAGGGGACCGTCCAGCGATGCTTCCGCGGCGCCCCAGCCCATGGGCAGGAGCTCGACCCGGCTGCAACGTCGACCGAGGAAGCCACGACGCCGGTTGTCGTGGATCGAGGCGGTGTCCACCGCCTCCCAGCGATCGAGCCCCGGAGCGAGCACGGTGCCGCCGCGCTTGCGATACATCTGGAACCAGGCCGATGGCGAGTTCAGCGAAAGAACGCAGCTCGCCGGCAGGCCCCAGAGGACCATGTCGACTTCGCGGGGCCCGCTGGTGAAGTCGTCTAGCGAACGCACGACGAGATCACGGATCCGCTCGCGGTCCGGGTCGGAATCGTAGCGACGGGTGAAGCGGTTGAAGGCGCCGGCATCGGGCAGCGCGAAAGCGAAGAACTCGCGATCGCTGGCACGGGCGACCTCGTTCGCGACGGCCGATGCACCGAACACGCCGGCCGAAAGCGTGAGGAGTTCCTGGCTCGCCTGCAGCAGTTCCTTGTAGCCGGTGGCGGGCGCGGCGCGCAGCCGGATCTCGACGGTGGCGGTGGCGTCGACGAGCTCGCGGGCCACCGAGGCCGATTCGGCCAGCGTCTCGAACACCGCGGCCAGCGGCGGATAGACCCGCGCCATGCGCGCGGCGTTGCGGCTGAACTGCTCGAAATGCCGGGACCAGGACTGCAGGGTCAGGGCCTGGGCCACGGCGACCTCCTGGGCGATGATGGCGCGATTGGAGTAGGCGTTGAAGTTCAGCACCCGGGCCCGCCACACCGCCGCGCCATAGGCGGCGGCATCGGCGGCGTTGAGCAGGCGGGTCTTGTGCGCGACCGTCTGCCCGGTACGGAACATGTGGAACAGCCCCGCCGCGCCGAGCACGGCCAGGACCAGGGCGAGTGCCAGCGCCTGGCCACGCTGCCTGTGGATGAAGCACGCCATCGATCGCCTCCGCCCCGGTGCGGTGGATCAGTGGTTGCCGAGTTCGTAGTTGTCCAGACCCTTGCGCTGGTCCGCATTGGTCTGCGAAGTGTTGGCGCTGGTCTGCGCCTGGCCGATGGCGGTCTGGGCATCCTGCCCGGAGACTTCCATCGCGAGGCCGGCGGTCTGGTTGCGCAGGGTCTGGCCGAGCAGCGTGTAGGTGCCGATCGCGGCAACCGCGATCAGCGCGACGATGACGACGTATTCCGTCATGCCCTGGCCGCGGGCGGTATGGATCTTGTGCATCTGAAGCTCCGTCGATGTATGGGTGATCGAAGCTTCATGTTGCTCGCGGGACGCACGGACCGCGATCGTCCAGCGGTCGTAGCCGGACTAAGGCTGACGGCGGAATGCGCGCGACGACCCCTGGGCCGTCGCGCGCGGGATTCAGCCCGGCACCACCACGACCTTGCCCTTGACCTTGCGTCCGGACAGGTCGAGCAGCGCCTGCCCGGCCTCCTCGAGCGAATAGCTCCTGGTGACCGGCGGCTTCACCTTGCCGGAGGTGTAGAGCTCGAAGAGATCCTTCATGTGCTGCTCGGTCTGCTTCGCATCGCGACGCAGGAACGCGCCCCAGAACACGCCCACCAGCGAACCGCTCTTGAGCAGCGCGAGGTTGAGCGGCACCTTCGGGATGTCGCCGGCGGCGAAGCCGATGACGAGGTGGCGGCCGTCCCAGCCGATCGAGCGGAACGCCGCTTCGGTCATGGTGCCGCCGACCGGATCGTAGATCACGTCGGGGCCCTTGCCGTCGGTCAGCGCCTTGATGCGCTCGCGCAGGTCGTCGGTGCCGTAGTTGATCAGCTCGTCGGCGCCGCGCTCGCGGCACAGCTCGAGCTTGTCCTCGCTCGATGCGGCGGCGATCACCTTCGCGCCCATCGCCTTGCCGATCTCGACCGCCGCGATGCCGACACCGCCGGCGGCGCCCAGCACCAGCAGGGTCTCGCCCGCCTGCAGGTTCGCCCGATCCTTGAGCGCATACAGGCTCGTGCCGTAGGCGAGCACGAAGGCCGAAGCGACATCGAAGGGCATGTCGCCCGGGATCGGCATGACCCGCCCGGCCTCGGCAACGGCCTTCTCGGCGAAGCCGCCCCAACCGATGCTGCCCAGCACACGGTCGCCGACCTTCACACCGGTGACGCCCTCGCCCACCGCCTCGACGATGCCGGCGACCTCGCCACCGGGCGAGAACGGGAGTTCGGGAACGAACTGGTATTTCTTCTCGATGATCAGGGTGTCGGGGAAGTTCACCCCGGCGGCCTTGACGTCGATCACGACCTGGCCCGGACCGGCCACGGGATCGGCGACCTCCTCGACCACGAGAGTCTCGGGTGGGCCCCATGCCTTGCACAGAACGGCTTTCATGCTGTCTCCATTGCGTGGATAGATGCGCGTCCCGAAAGGACGCCCGCCGCTGAAGTTTAGCGGTTCGTCCGCATCCCCCGGTATCGGCCAGCCAGGCCGCAGGTCTCCTTTTCGCGCTTCCCCTCTTGCGGCGAACTCGGGCAATGTTAAGCTAGTATTTGATTACTTACTTTCGGAAACGCAAACAATGAGTGGACGCCCCAAGCATCTACCGGCCGATGAGCGACGCGCGGTCACAGTCGAGGCGGTGATCGACCTGGCCGCCGAGCAGAACCCCAGCGACATCACGACCGCCGCCATCGCGCAGCGCATGGGACTGACGCAGGGGGCGCTGTTTCGTCACTTCCCGACCAAGGACGCCATCCTGCAAGCGGTGATGTCCTGGGTCACGGAACGGCTGTTGGCTCGGGTGGACAAGGCCGCAGAAGGCAGTGCGTCTCCGGTCGCAGCCCTCGAGGCGGTCTTCACGACGCATGTCGACTTCGTGTCCGAGCACCCGGGTGTGCCGAGGATGCTCTTCGGCGAATTGCAGCGACCTGGGGAGACCCTGCCCAAGCGAATGGCGCAGACCTTGATTCATCACTACGGCGAGCGGGTGCATCGCCTGCTCGAAGCCGGCAAGGCGCAGGGCGAACTGGATGCGGGACTGGATGTGGATGCCGCCGTCGTGCTGTTCATCGGCACCATCCAGGGATTGGTGATGCAGTCGCTACTGGCCGGCGATGTGGCACACATCCGCCGCGACGCGCCGGGGGTCTTTGCCATTTACCACCGCGGTATCCGCCAGGCGGAGATCGGGCAATGAAGATCAACGGTCTTTCCAGGAAGGCCGGATATGCGCTCGTCGTTGCCGTGATCGTTGCGATAGCCGGCGGCTTCGGTTACTTCCGGATGCAGCGTCCAGGTGTCGATGACAGTCCGCTGCGCCTGTACGGCAACGTCGACATCCGCGAGGTCCAACTGGCCTTCCGCCAGCCCGGGCGCGTGATGCAAATGGCTTTCGATGAAGGCGATGCCGTCAGCGCCGGCGCGCGCCTGGCGACGCTTGACGCGCAACCCTATCGGGAAGCCCTTGCGGCAGCGCAGGCCCAGGTGCAGGTGGCGCAGGCGGAGCTGGCCAAGCTGCGTCGCGGCCTGCGACCGCAGGAAATCACCCAAGCGCGCCAGGCCCTCAGGCAGGCACAGGCGCTCGCCACCGAAACCGAGCGCAATTTCCAGCGCCAGAGCGGCCTGCTGGCATCGGGTGCCAGCAGCCAGCGCACGGTCGATGCCGCCCGCACGGCACGCGACCAGGCAGCCGCCGGCGTCGCAGCGGCCAAGGCGGCCCTGTCGCAAGCCACGGAAGGTTTTCGCAAGGAAGACATCGCCGCGGCAGAAGCTCGCCTTGCGGTCGTGCAGGCTGCCGCGGCGCAAGCCACGACAGCCCTGGCGGACACCGAACTGATGGCGCCCGGTAGCGGAACCGTCATCGCACGAGTACGTGAGCCTGGCAGCATGGTTGCAAGCCAGAGCACGGTCTACAGCCTGAGCCTGGACAAGCCGGTTTACGTGCGCGCCTACGTGGGCGAGACGGACCTGGGGCGCATCGCGCCCGGCACTGTGGTGCGCGTCAAGAGCGATTCATCGGACAAGTCCTATCGCGGCCAGATCGGCTTCGTCTCGCCACGCGCCGAGTTCACCCCGAAGGCGGTGGAGACGACGGATCTGCGCACGGACCTGGTGTATCGCCTGCGCATCGTCATCGATGATGCCGACAGCGACGGTGCCTTGCGCCAGGGCATGCCGGTGACGATCGAGGTCGATGCGAAAGCCGGCACCAGTATCCCGGGTGAGCGTTGAGATGCAGGCAAGCCCTGCCATCGCCGTCGCGCCTGCTGGAGCGGGCGAAGACGCTGCCGTCGTCATCGAAGGCGTGGGCAAGCATTTCGGCAACGTAAGAGCCCTGCAGGACTTGAGCGCGCGCATCCACTATGGACGGCTGACGGGCCTTGTCGGCCCCGACGGCGCCGGCAAGACGACGCTGATGCGGATTCTGGCCGGCCTCCTGGTACCGAACGCCGGCCGCGTCACCCTGGCCGGTCGTGACGTCGTCAAGGACAACGACGCCATTCACATCGCCAGCGGCTACATGCCGCAGCGCTTTGGCCTGTACGAAGACCTGTCGGTGATGGAGAACTTGCGCCTGTATGCGCAGTTGCGCGGCATCGATGCGGAGCGCAACGCCGATCTGTTTGCCGAGCTGCTGGACTTCACGCGGCTCGGCCCCTTCACCAAGCGCCTCGCCGGCAAGCTCTCCGGCGGCATGAAGCAGAAGCTGGGCCTTGCCTGTGCACTGATGGCGCGGCCCAGGGTGCTGTTGCTGGACGAGCCCGGCGTGGGTGTCGACCCGGTCAGCCGCCAGGACTTGTGGCGCATGGTGCAGGCGCTGACCGACGAGGGCATGGCCGTGGTCTGGTCCACCGCCTATCTCGACGAAGCCGAGCGCTGCGAGAGCGTGCTGCTGCTGAACCAGGGGCAGCTCCTGTTCGATGGCCCGCCGCAGGAGCTGACCGCGCAGCTCGAAGGCCGCAGTTTCCGTCTGGAAGACGTCGGTGCCGAGCGCCGAGCGGTCCTGACCCAGGCACTCGACCTGCCC
>JBAYRO010000134.1:0-6605 GCA_041676645.1 Burkholderiaceae bacterium
ATCGGCATGGTGCCCACGCCGGTCGTCTACTACGCCACCTACGAGCTCGGCACCGGCTCGGGCGTGGCCGTGACCGGCAGCCACAATCCGCCCGATTACAACGGGCTGAAGATGATGGTCGCCGGCGACACCCTGTATGGCGACGCCATCCAGGCGCTCTACCAGGACATCATCGCCGACGACTTCGAGAGCCGCTTCGACGGTATCACGCCCGGCGCCACCCGCTCGACCGATCTCGGCGAGGCCTATCTCGGACGGATCACCGGCGATGTGAAGCTCGCCCGGCCGATGAAGATCGCGGTCGACTGCGGCAACGGCGTGGCCGGGGCGCTGGCGCCCGAACTCTACCGGCGCATGGGCTGCGAGGTCATCGAGCTCTTCTGCGATGTCGACGGCAATTTCCCCAACCACCATCCCGACCCGGCGCATCCCGAGAACCTGCAGGATCTCATCCGCTGCCTGCGCGAGACCGATGCCGAGATCGGCCTGGCCTTCGACGGCGACGGCGATCGCCTTGGCGTCGTCACCAAGGACGGCCAGATCATCTATCCCGACCGCCAGCTGATGCTGTTCGCCGAGGATGTCCTGTCGCGCATCCCGGGCGCCCAGGTCATCTACGACGTCAAGTGCAGTCGCAACGTCGCCAGTCATGTCCGCAAGCATGGCGGCGAGCCGCTGATGTGGCGAACCGGCCATTCGCTGATCAAGGCCAAGCTGCGCGAGACCGGGGCGCCGCTGGCCGGCGAGATGAGCGGCCATGTCTTCTTCAAGGAGCGCTGGTACGGCTTCGACGACGGCCTCTATGCCGGCGCCCGCCTGCTCGAGATCCTCGCTCGCGAGGCCGATCCGAGCCGGCTGCTCAATGCCTTGCCGAATTCGCCGACCACGCCCGAGTTGCAGTTGAAGACGGCCGAGGGCGAGAACTTCAGCCTGGTCGAGCGCCTGCGCAAGGAAGCGAAGTTCGAGCGCGCCACCGAGGTGATCACCATCGACGGGGTGCGCGCCGAGTACCCGGACGGTTTCGGCCTGGCCCGGCCCTCGAACACCACCCCGGTGGTCGTGCTGCGCTTCGAGGCCGACGACGATGCCGCGCTTGCCCGTATCCAGGACGACTTCCGTCGCGCGATCCTCGCGGTCGCGCCCGATGCGAAGCTGCCGTTCTAGCCTGGCCAGGGTCGACGCGATCCGCCACGACCATCCCGTTGCCGGGGAGCGTACTTGCGCATCGCCCTGATCAAGACCAGCTCGATGGGCGACGTGATCCATGCGTTGCCGGTGGTCACCGACCTGCACGCGGCCCGGCCCGATGTCGTCATCGACTGGGTCGTGGAGGAATCCTTCGCGGACCTGCCCAGGCTGCATCCCGGGGTCGCCGACATCATTCCGGTGGCGATCCGGCGCTGGCGGCGCAACTGGTTCTCCGCTGCCAGCCGCGCCGAACGCCGCCAGGTCCGCGAGCGGCTGGCCGCCGCGCGCTACGACCTGGTGCTCGACCTGCAGGGCCTGGTGAAGAGCGCGCTGGTCGCCCGCTGGGCGCGGGGGCCGCGCGCCGGGTTCTCCTTTCGCTGCGCCCGCGAGCCGGTTGCGGCGCTCTTCTACCAGCATCGCTACGATGTCGACATGTCGCGCCATGCGATCGAGCGGCTGCGCGAGCTTGCCGGGGCGGCCGTGGGGACGCCTCATGACGCCCTGCCGGTGTTCGGGCTGCGAGCGCCCACGCCTGCCGCTACCGGCCTGGAGTCGCCCGCCGGCGGGCAGCCCTGCGCGGTGCTGCTCCACGCGACTTCCCGCGCCGAGAAGCAGTGGCCCGATGCGTCCTGGAACACGCTCATCGATCGGCTCGCCGATGCCGGACTGGTGTCGGTGCTGCCCTGGGGCAGCGAGGGGGAACGGGAGGCGGCGCAGCGGCTTGCCGCCGGCCACCCGCGGGCGATGGTGGCGCCGCGCATGTCGCTTGCCCAGTGCGCCGCCTTGCTTGCTTCGGCGCGCTGCGTGGTCGGGGTCGATACCGGCCTCACGCACCTGGCCTGCGCCCTGGATGTGCCGACGGTAGCGCTGTTCGCGGCCACGCCGGCCTGGCGTTTCGGCCCTTACTGGACCGAGAGGGCGGCCGGGCTCGGCGAGGACGGCCGCTGGCCCGAGCCCGATGCGGTAATGGCCGCGCTTGCCGGAGTCGGCGGATTCGACGAGGTTCGCGAGAGTGCCGGAGTCCGCGAGTCTGGCGGGGCTGGCGGGGCTGGCGGGCACGCCGGAGTCGACGGACCTGAACCGTGACGAAGGTCGTGGAGACTACCGGCCAGCGCTTCGCGCGCGGCCTCTACAGCCTGGGCTGGTATGCCGGTGCGCCGCTGGCCGCCGGCTACCTGCTGTGGCGCAGCCTGCGCCAGCCGGCCTACCGGCGGGGCTGGGCCAATCGCTTCGGCCTTGCCTGGCCCGCTGCCCGCCCCGGTTCCGGCCCCCGGATCTGGATCCCTGCGGTGTCGGTGGGCGAGACGATGGCGGCCCGGCCCCTGGTCGAGGGACTGCTCGCGGCCAGCCCGGGGCTGCGGGTGTTGCTCACGCACATGACGCCGACCGGCATCGAGACCGGCGAGCGCCTGTTCGGCGATCGCGTCGAGCGCTGCCTGCTTCCCTACGACATGCCCCATGCGGTGGCGGGCTTCCTGCGCCACTACGATCCGGTGGCAGGTGTGCTGATGGAAACCGAACTCTGGCCCAATCTGGTGGCGGCGGCCGATGCCCGCGGCATGCCGCTCGCGCTGGTCAATGCCCGCCTGTCGCCGCGTTCGCTCGCCAAGGCCCGGCGCATCCTGTCGCTGGTCGAGCCGGCGCTCGCGCGCCTCGATCCGGTGATCGCCCAGACCGAGGGTGATGCCGCGCGCCTGGCCGAACTGGGTTGCACCGCGAGCATCGCCGGCAACCTGAAGTTCGATGTCCATCCCGATCCGGCCCTGGTCGAGCGGGGCCGTGGCTGGCGCCCGCCCGATGCGCGTCCGGTCGTGCTCGCGGCCAGTACCCGCGACGGCGAGGAGGCCCTGCTGCTCGATGCCTGGCCGCGGACCGACGCACTGCTGTCGATCGTGCCGCGCCATCCGCAGCGCTTCGAGGAAGTCGCCAGGCTGATGGAGCGGCGCTTCGGCCCGGCGTTCGCGCGGCGCTCGGCGGGGGAGGGGGCGGATGCGGGCCGGGGTGCCGATCCGGACAGGGGTGGCGACACGGGAGCTGCCGCGAACTTGGGTACAGGCATGGGCGCAGTGATGGCGGGCCGCTCGGCGGCGGCGCTACTTGGCGATTCGATGGGCGAGATGCCCGCCTACTATGCGATGGCCGATGTCGCCATCCTCGGCGGCAGTCTCGAGCCCTTCGGCGGCCAGAACCTGATCGAGGCCTGCGCGCTCGGCGTACCGGTGGTGATGGGCCCGCATACCTTCAACTTCGCGCAGGCCGCCGAGCAGGCGATCGAGGCGGGGGCCGCCTTGCGGGTGGCCGATCCCGCCGAAGCGGTGCGCGTTGCGCTCGAGATCGCCGGCGATGCCAGCAGGCGCCAGCACATGAGCGAGCAGGCGCTGGCCTTTGCCGGCGCTCATCGGGGTGCGAGCGAGCGGATCCTGGCGCGACTGTTGCCGTTGCTGGGCGCGGTACGACTGCAGGACGGGTAGGCTGGGGCACCTGGTCACTTGCGGCCCGGGCGGGTCAGACTTGTGGCGAAATGACCCGGAGAAGTCGACGGGCGATAATTGGACAATGGAACGGATAGATTCGCTCAATCCTGCACGCCTCGAGTGGTGCTGTCGGGATAGTGGTGTCTCGCCTGAGGAGTTGGCCGAGGCGACCGACATTGCTCCGAAAACGATGGAACGTGCCTTGGCCGGTGAAGCGGCATTCACGTTCAATCAGCTCTCACGGATCGCCACGTTTTTTGGGCGCGGCGTGCTCTTTTTCATGGAGCCGGGGTCGGTCGATCCCGAGAAGGTCTATACCCCACAGTTCCGAACCTTGGCAAACCAGAAGCCAGAGCTCTCGCACAAGGTCAAGTTACTCATCGAACGGGCGGAAGGCCAGCGGGAAGCGTATTTGTCGATGCGCCAGGAGCTCGATGATCCTCACCCCGCGTTTGCTCCGCCGAAAGTTCCGGCGAACGATATTGGCAGCGCGGCGGCGATTGTGCGCGATTGGCTCGGACTGGACGGTCAGCGGACCTTTTCAGAGTATCGGGCAGCGGTCGAAAGCAAGGGCGTACTGGTCTTCAGGACGAACGGCTACAACGGCAAGTGGCAGATTGCGAAGCAGACACCCATCCTGGGCTTCAGCCTCTACGATCCAGTCTGCCCGCTGATCGTTGTCAAGAAGCAGTCGGTCGATGCGCGTCAGACGTTCACGCTGATGCACGAACTCGGGCATGTGATCCTTCACAAGACCAGCTGGATCGACGAAGAGTCGGACCTGTATTCCGACGAGACTCCCGAGCAGCACGCCAATGCCTTTGCCGGGCTTGTGCTCGTGCCCGATATAGCGCTATCGGCGATCAAGGATGCCGACCGACCAGGGGAGGTCGGCGATTTCGATGCATGGGTCAGGCCAATGACCTCGGCGCTGGGGGTGAGTACGGAAGTCGCTCTGCGTCGGCTGCTCGATATCGGCCGACTGGAGGCGACGCACTATGTCGCATACCGGAAGTACATCGCGGGTTTCGCGCATCTTGGCGGTGAGCCCGCGGGGTCGCGGGCATACAGGTATCGCGAGCCCACTCATCTGTTCGGTGACCGGTTTGTCAGAACCGTTCTCGATGCGCTCAGTGCGCGGCGAATCACCATTCCGAAGGCCAGCGGCTACCTCGACGGACTGAAGCTGAAAGACATCCGTCGACTGGATCAGCACAGTGCGGGTCTTTGACGCCTCGTCGATTGTCTGGGCCTGGGATCAGTACCCGGAATCGCTATTCCCGCCACTCTGGAAGCTGATGGAAGTCGAGATTCGGGCTGGCGAGATCGTGATCCCAGAGGTGGCCATGAGGGAGATCGGTCATGTATCGCCAGACTGCCAGGACTGGTTGACGATTGCGGGCCTGAAGCCGGCTCCGATAACAAATGAGGCGCTGTCGGCCGCACGGAAGATCAAGGCTCAACTGGGCATCGTCGACGACAATTACCATTCCGACGGCGTCGATGAAAACGACATCCTTGTCATTGCGGTTGCCAGGACGCTCGCGGCGGAACTGGTTTCCGAGGAGGCGGTACAGCGTTCGCTGCCGCTCAACAAGGCGAAGTACAGGATTCCAGCAACTTGCCGTCTTCCGTCGGCAGGGGTGAAATGCATCAGGTTCGTCGATTACCTGAGATCATTCGGAAGGCCGATCCAGTAGGTGCAAGGCGGTCGCGACCGCAACAAGGAGTACCCATGCTTACCGCCGATGTTCGTGCTCGTGTCGAGCCGGAGCTCAAGCGCGAGGCCGCGGCAGTGCTGAAAGCTGCCGGCCTGGATGTGAGCACCGCTATCCGCCTGTTTCTGCGAAGCGTTGTCGAGAAGGGCGGTCTGCCCATGGACTTGTCTCGACCCAACGCTGTGACCTTGGCTGCCATCAAGGCAGCCAAGGAAGGCAAGGTCAGCGACGTCGACCTCGGCGATCTGTGAGCCGCTGAGCCCGCGCGCGCCTACCGCCGCCCACCCCGCCTCGCCGGCGGCATCATCTCCTGCTGCTGGCGGCGCTTCCCCTGCATATCCCGCCCCTTTTCCGCCTCTTCTCGCTCCGCGGCTTCCTCGGCAACCTCGGGATCGACCAGCAGGGCGTTGACCTCGGCCAGCGCGGCTTCGTCGAGCGCGCCGGTGGTCGCCTTCAGCCGCAGGCCGTTGAGCAGCACCTGGTAGCGGGCGCCGAGCAGGTCGCGGCGGGTGGTGAACAGCTGCTGCTGCGCATTGAGCACGTCGATGTTGATGCGCACCCCCACCTGGTAGCCGAGTTCGTTCGACGCCAGCGCGAGCTCGCTCGATCGTTCGGCGGCCTCCAGGGCGTGGACCTGGGCGAGTCCGCTGCGCACCCCGAGGAAGGCCTGGCGCGAGCCCTGCTCGACGGCGCGCCGCACGACCTCGATGTCGGCCTCGGCCTGGGCGAGGCTGGCGGCCGCTTCGCGCACGCTCGCGTCGATCCCGCCGCCGCTATAGAGTGGGATCGCGAGCTGCACGCCGATCGCGGCGCTGTTGCTGCGAATGTCGGGGATGTTGGCCACGCCGTTGCGGGAATGGGCGAGCTGGCCGATGAGATCCACCGTCGGCTTGTGGGCGCTGCGCCGCCTATCGATCTCATGGCGGAAGACGTCGGCGCCGATCAGCGCCTGCTGCACCTGCAGGGCGTTGGCGCGCGCCGCGTCGGTCCAGGCGCTTTCCTCGGCGGGCATCGGCGCGAGCAGCTCGACCCCGGGGCGCACCACATCGATCTCGTCGACCGGCTTGCCGGTGAGCAGCGACAGCGCCGAGCGCCGGATGTCGAGATCGCTTTCGGCGGCCAGCTCCTGGGCGGTGGCGAGATCGAAGCGCGCCTGCGCTTCCTGCTCGTCGGTGATGGTGGCGGTGCCGACTTCGAAGTTGCGCTTGGCGGCGGCGAGCTGCTC
>JBAYRO010000135.1:0-6576 GCA_041676645.1 Burkholderiaceae bacterium
AGCGCCTTCATGCGGCGCAGCACCAGCGGGCTCTTGTTGCGCAGGCGGGCGACGATCGTGCCGGCACCCGCCAGCAGTTCGGCATCGTCGAACACCGCATTGACCAGGCCGGCGGCGACGAGATCCTCGGCGGGCACGAAGTCGCCCGTGAACAGCAGGTACTTTGCGCGGGTGGGACCGATCTTGCGCGGCAGTCGAACCGAGCTGCCGCCACCGGGAAGCAGGCCGAAATTGGCATGCGCATCGCCCAGTCTGGCCGATCGGGCGGCAACCACCAGGTCGCAGCACAACACGAGTTCGAGGCCGCCGGCGAGCGCCAGGCCATTGACCGCGGCGATCGTGGGCTTGGGGAATTTCTCCAGCCGGCCCATCACGCCGAGGATCGAATCGAGGAAGCGGGCCACGGCGGTTTCGTCGCCCTGCGTGGTCTGGCGGACGTACTTCAGGTCGGCGCCGGCGCAGAAGGCGCGGCCGTTGCCGGTGAGCACCACGGCGTGAACCGCCGGATCGTCCTGCGCCGAGGCGAGGGCCGAGTCCAGGCTCTCGACCACCGCGGGCGTGATCGAATTGAGCGCGGCGGGCCGGTTCAGGGTGAGCCAGAGGGCGCCATCGCGAACCTCCGAAAGCAGGGGTGTAGCCTCGGTCATTGCAGTGTCTCCGCTTGCAGGTCGTGCGGCAGGGCGCGAGTCGTGATTCGACGCCGGCGTCAGGCGATCAAGTGTAGAGTAAGTCAGGCGACGGCGGAGTCGCGTCAAACGATGTGCAGGCAAGGGGAAGGCATGCGGCGGATATCCGACACGGCAGGCGCGCAATGAGCCAGGGCAGTGAATCCGATACGGCGCTGCCGCTGCACGGCCTGCGCGTCATCAGCCTGGCCGAGCAGTATCCCGGTCCCTACGCCACCCTCCTGATGGCGGACCTGGGCGCGGATGTGATCCTGGTCGAGCGGCCCGGGCAGGGCGATCCGGCGCGGGCGTTTCCCGGTTTCCATGCGGCGCTCAACCGCAACAAGCGGGCGGTGACGATCGACCTCAAGGACGAGGACGGGCGCGCTGCGCTGCGCGAGCTGCTGGCCGACGCCGACGTCATGCTCGAGGGCTTCCGGCCGGGCACCATGGCGCGCCTGGGCTTCGGCTACGAGGATGTGGCGCGCATCAATCCGCGCCTGGTCCATGTATCGATCTCGGGCTTCGGCCAGGACGGCCCCTACCGGGATCGCCCCGCCCATGATCTCTCCTACCAGGCGATCGCCGGGCTGCTCTTCGGCCAGGCGCGGTCCGGGCGGATCACCCCGCCGGGGGAACTCGCGATCGGCGACCTCGCCTCCGGGATGTTCGCGGTGCTCGGCGCCCTGGCGGCGCTGCAGCAGCGGGGCCGGACCGGTCGCGGGCAGTACGTCGACGTGTCGATGACCGATGGCCTCGTGTCCTGGATGTCGGTGTTCCTCGGCCCGCAGATGAACGGGCAGGCCCAGGCCGATATCTCGGCGGAGCCCGCCTACGGCAGCTTCCGCTGCGGCGACGGCAAGCTGCTGACCTTGTCGATCGCGCACGAGGACTGGTTCTGGAGCGATCTGTGCGGCCTGCTCGACATGCCGGATGCCGCCGCCTTGCGTCGCCCCGAGCGGGTCGCGCAGTTCGATGCCTTGCGCGGACGCATCGAGCAGGCGCTGGCACGGGCGCCGCGCGATGCCTGGGCGGTGCGCCTGGATGAAGCGGCGATCCCCTGGGGACCGGTGAACGATCTGCACGAAGTCATCGAGGATCCGCATTTCAAGGCACGCGGCCTGTTCCGGGAGGTGCCGGAAGCGAACGGCGACGTGCGCCGCTACGTGGCGCAGCCGCTGAAGTTCGGCGGCTCGCATCCGGGGCCGGTACGCGGCACGCCCGCGCTGGGCGAAGGTAACGCCGAACTGCTCGGCGACAGGAGCAAGTGATGGAAGAGATCTACGTGGTGGGCGTCGGCATGACGCCTTTCGGGCGCCTGCTCGATGTCAGCATCAAGGACATGACGCGCCAGGCGGTGGAGGCGGCGCTCGCCGACGCGGGCCTGCAGGCCGATGCGCTGCAGGGCGCCTACTTCGCCAATGCCTCGCAGGGCCACATGGAAGGCCAGCAGATGATCCGCGGCCAGGTCGCGCTGCGCTCGATGGGCATCGGGGGCATCCCGGTGGTCAACGTCGAGAACGCCTGCGCGAGCGGCAGCAGCGCGTTCTCGCTGGCGGTGAACTTCGTGCGCGCCGGCGAGGGCGACGTTGCCCTCGCGGTCGGCGCCGAGAAGATGTACTCGCGCGATCGCGACCTGATGTTCTCGGTTTTCGACAGCGCCTGGGACGTGCACGAGGCCGAGGCGATCCGCGAGCGCCTGCTGCGGCTCGGCGAAGGCATCGAGCCGCCGCCGGGCAGCACCTCGCCCAAGCCCTACAGCGTCTTCATGGATGTCTACGCGGCGTTCTCGCGCTTCCACATGAAGCGCTTCGGCACCACGCAGCGCCAGCTCGCCGCCGTTGCCGCCAAGAACCACCGGCATTCGGTGCACAACCCGCTGTCCCAGTACCAGGATGCCTACACGATCGAGGAGGTGCTCGCGGCGCCGCCGATCACCTATCCGTTGACCCTGCCGATGTGCTCGCCGATCTCCGACGGCGCTGCCGCCGCGGTGCTGTGCTCGGCCGCCGGCCTGCGCCGCCTCGGGCTGGACGCCGGGCGCGCCATCCGGGTGCTGGCCAGCGTGGTCGGCACCGGCACCGATCGCGATCCGTCCCGGGTCGAGGATCACTGCACGGCCGTTGCCGCCCGCCGCGCCTACGAGCGCGCCGGGGTGGGGCCGCAGGACATCTCGGTGGCCGAGGTCCACGACGCGACCGCGATGGGCGAGATCATCCAGGTCGAGAACCTCGGTTTCTGCGAGTTCGGCGAAGGCGGCCCGTTCAGCGAGCGCGGCGAGACCGCGATCGGCGGGCGCATCCCGGTCAACCCCTCGGGTGGGCTGGAGTCCAAGGGCCATCCGGTCGGGGCCACCGGCCTGGGCCAGGTCCACGAGCTCGTCACCCAGTTGCGCGGCGAGGCCGGCGCCCGCCAGGTGCAGGGGGCGCGGATCGCGCTGGCCGAGAACGGCGGCGGGCTGCAGGGTATCGAGGAAGCGGTGGCCTGCGTGACGATTCTCGCTCGCTGAGGCGGCGAGCCACACGTCCGCATCGGACGCAGCAACAGGAGCAAGAGGATGAAGATTGATTCCACCGTAGCCCTCGTCACGGGAGCCGGGTCCGGACTGGGGCAGGCGAGCGCGCTGCGCCTGGCGCAATCCGGCGCTGCGGTCGTCGCGGTCGACCTCAACGCCGAGGGCCTGGCAAGGCTCGGCCAGACGATTCCGGCCAACCGCCTCGTCGCGATGAGTGCGGACGTGACCGACGAGGAACAGGTCCAGGCCGCCGTGGACGCCGCGCTGCGGACCTTCGGCGCCTTGCACGTCGCGGTCAACTGCGCCGGCGTGGCCGATGCGGCCAAGACGCTCAACAGCAAGGGCGAGCCCTTTCCGCTGGCGACCTGGGACAAGGTGATCGCGATCAACCTGACCGGCACCTTCAACGTGATCCGGCTCGCGGCCGTGGCGATGGCGCGCAACGAACCGAATGCCGACGGCGAGCGCGGGGTGGTCGTCAACACCGCTTCGGGCGCCGCCTGGCAGGGCCAGATGGGCCAGGCCGCCTACAGTGCGAGCAAGGCCGGGGTGATCGGCCTGACCCTGCCGATGGCGCGAGATCTCGCCGAGCACGGCATCCGCGTCGTGAGCATCGCGCCCGGCCTGTTCGACACCGGCATGGTGGCGGGCATGCCCGAGAAGGTGTCGCGTTCGATCATCGATCGCATGGTGCTGTTCCCCGAGCGCATGGGCCAGCCGGACGAGTTCGCCCACCTGGTCGGTTCGATCATCGAGAATCCCTATTTCAATGCGACCACCATCAGCCTCGATGCCGGCGCGCGCATGAGCACGCGATGAGTGAAGCCGCCCGCATGCGCCGCGACGAGCCGCGCTGGCAGGCGGGCGTCGTCCGGGGCTTCGCGGGGCCGGCGGGCACCGAGCTGGTCGCCGACGCCTACGGGCCCGTCGAGGCGCCCACGGTGCTCCTGCTGCACGGCGGCGGCCAGACGCGCCATGCCTGGGGGACGACGGCGCGCCGGCTGGGCGAAGGCGGCTGGCAGGCGATCGCGCTGGACATGCCGGGCCATGGCGACAGCGGCTGGCCCGAGGACGGCGATTACTCGATGCCGGTCCTCGCGCGCACCGTCGCGGCGGTGCTGGGCGAACTGCCGCGTCCGGTCGCGGTCGTCGGGGCATCGCTCGGCGGCCTGGCCGCGATCCGGGCGATCGGGCTCGACGAGCCACCGGCGATCGACGCCCTGGTCCTGGTCGACGTGGCGCCGCGGACCGAGGCCGAGGGGGTGCAGCGCATCGTCGACTTCATGACGGCGCATCCCGAAGGTTTCGCCACCCTCGAGGAAGCCGCGTTGCATGTGGCTCGCTACAAGGGTCGGGAGCGACCCGAAGCCGGCCGGCTCGAGGGCCTGAAGAAGAATCTCCGGCGCAACGCTGCCGGTCGCTGGGTCTGGCACTGGGATCCGCGGCTGATGCATGCGCGCAACCATGACGGGCGGGGCGATGCGCAGGCGCTCGAACGGGCATTGCAGGGCTGGCGCCAGCCCATCCTGCTGGTGCGTGGCGGGCGCAGCGACGTGGTGAGCGTCGACGGCGCTCGCGCCCTGCAGGCACTGGTGCCGACCGCGCGCTTCGTCGATCTCGCCGAAGCGGGCCACATGGTGGCGGGCGACGCCAATGACGAGTTCACGCAGACGATCATCGACTTCCTTGGCGAGGCGATGCCGTCGTCGGCGATCCGCTGACAGGCCTTTTTTCCGGGAGGGTTCCATGAGCCTCAGATCCTTCACCCTGGACGACCTGGTGCGACGCAATGCCTTGCTGCATGGTGGGCGCGCCGCATTCATCCACGATGGCCGCACCGTCACCCATGCGCAGTACGCCGGGCGGGTGGCGCAACTTGCCGCCGGCCTTGCCGGGCTCGGGGTCGGCATCGGCGACCGGGTGGCGGTGCTGGCGCCGAATTCACTCGAGTTCTGCGACCTGTTCGGTGCGGCGGCCCGGCTGGGGGCCATCCTGGTGCCGATCAACGCGCGGCTGTCCGCCGAGGAGATCGCGCATGTGATCGAGGATGTCGAGCCGGTCGTGGTCATCGCCGCGGCCGCCATGCGGGCGCAGATTCCGCCGGCCGCGCTCGAAGGCCCGAGGCTCGTGTCGATCGGCGAGGCAGCCGATGGCTGGAGCGCCTGTGAGGATCTCTACGCGACGGGATCGCACGAGGCGGCCGCCACGATCGACGACGACGCGGGGCTGCTGATCGTGCATACCGCCGCCGTCGGCGGACGGGCGCGCGGCGCACTGCTCTCCCATGCCGGCATGATGGCGGCGGCCCAGCAGGCGCAGGCATGCTGGCAACTGGGCCCGGACGATGTCGCGGTCGGCGTCTTGCCCATGTTCCATGTCGCCGGGATCGGCCTGATGCTGGCGGCGCAGTACGCCGGCGGGGCCAGCCTGGTGCTGCCGCGCTTCGATCCCGATGCGCTCGTGGCCGCGATCGACCAGCACCGGGGCAGTCTGATGACGACCTTCCCGCCGATGCTCGGCGAGACGATCGCGGCGGCCGAGCGCACGGGTGCGAGCCTCGCGAGCCTGCGCATCGTGACCGGCATCGATGTGCCGGAGACCATCACCCGCTTCGAGGAGCGTTGCCCGGCAGCGCGCTTCTGGGTCGGCTACGGGCAGACCGAGACCTCCGGCATGGCGACGATGTCGCCGTTCCGAGACCGCCCCGGCAGCGCCGGCCGGCCGACCCCCCTCAACGCGGTGGCGATCGTCGATGACACCGACCAGCCCGTCGCATCCGGCCAGTCCGGCGAGATCGTGGTACGCGGGCCGATGGTCTTCGAGGGATACTGGCGACGCGATGCGGACAACGCCGATACCTTCCGCGGTGGCTGGCACCATACCGGCGACCTCGGGCGCTACGACGACGACGGCTATCTCTGGTACCAGGGCCGCTCGCCCGCCAAGGAGCTGATCAAGCCGGGCGGCGAGAACGTCTATCCGGCCGAGGTCGAGCGCACCCTGTGCGAGCATCCCGACATCCTCGAGGCCGTGGTCTTCGGCGTGCCGGATGCCCGCTGGGGTGAGGCCGTCGAAGCGGCTTGCGTGTGCCGGCCGGGCACGAGCCCGGATGCGCAGCAGCTGATCGAATTCGTCGGCAGCCGGATCGCGCGCTACAAGAAGCCCGCGCGGGTGCACTTCCTGGCCGAGCCACCGCGGACCGAGGCGGGCACGATCGACCGGACGGCGGTCAAGGGCCTGTACGGGGCTTCGTGAATCGCTCATGATGGCCGCGGTGCAGCGCCCGGCCTTGCGCGCGACATCCTCGCGCGCGTAGCATCGCGGCGTCCATGTGACATCGACAAGCACAATCAAGGAGACCGGAGATCATGAGATCCCCCTGCAAATCCGTTCTAG
>JBAYRO010000136.1:0-6571 GCA_041676645.1 Burkholderiaceae bacterium
CCCGGCTTCGGCGTCTCCGCCAGCCTGCGCGCCGGGGACGGCGGCATCCATCGCCTCCTGCTCGGCTCGGCCACCTGGTGCGACATCGATCCGGCCACCGCCCATGCGCTGCGCACGGCGCCGGCGGCGCCCGGCCGGCCATGGCCGGCCGGCGATGGGGGCGAGCCCGGCCAGGAGGCCGACGAACGCATACCGGCCGATGCCGACACGATCGCGGGCGCGAGCGAGGTCTTCCTGGTCGAACGTCTCGACGGCGGCGCCGGCCAGGGCGAAGGACGGGAGCAGCGCCGCGTGCTCGCCCGCATCGCGCTTGCCGATGCGCCGCGCGCCGAGGCCCCGGCCCTGGTGGCGAACCTCGCCCGTCTCGGCCTGCGCACCCACCTGCTGTCGGGCGACCGCGAGCCCGCGGTCGCCGGCGTCGCGCGGGCGCTGGGCATAGAGAACTGGCAGTCACAGGCCGATCCCGGCCAGAAGCTCGCCTTCGTGCGCGGCCTGCGCGAGGGCGGCGCCCGCGTCCTGATGGTGGGCGACGGCATCAACGATGCGCCGGTGCTGGCGGCCGCCGATGCCTCGATCGCGGTCGGCCGGGCGAGCGCGCTCGCCCGCACCGCGGCCGACGCGATCATCCTCTCGCCGTCCATCACGGGGATCGGCGAACTCATGGCGACCGCCCGGCGCACGCGCCGCATCATGACCCAGAACCTCGGCTGGGCCGCCACGTACAACGCCACCGCGATTCCGATCGCCGCGTTCGGACTGGTCCCGCCCTGGGCCGCCGCGATCGGCATGGCCCTGTCGTCGCTGGCGGTCGCGCTCAACGCAACGAGACTCTGGCAATGGAATCGCTCTTCCTCCTGATTCCCCTCTCGGTGCTGGCGATCGCGGTGGCGGTCTGGATCTTCTTTCGCATGAGCGACTCCGGCCAGTTCGACGACATGGACAGCCCCGCCCACGGCGTCCTGCTCGACGACGACCGCCCCGCGCCGCCCACCGAAGCGACGGACCCCGAAAAGGGCCGTCGGTGCACCGCGCAAAAGCCGCCGGGGCTTGATCCGGATCAATAACCCTGACGGGAGCACAGGTTACGCTGCGAAGCACAAAACATGTCCCTCCGCGAGGAACCTGCGATGAGCTCCCTGGCGCCGACCGCACCGATCGACACATACCCTCCGGCGTCGACCGCATCGACAGCAAGGACCGAAACCTACAACTACAAGGTGGTCCGCCAGTTCGCGGTGATGACCGTCGTCTGGGGCGTGGTCGGCATGCTGGTGGGCGTGTTCATCGCAGCGCAGCTCGCCTGGCCGGCGCTCAACTTCGACATCGCCTGGCTCACCTACGGCCGGCTGCGCCCGCTGCACACCAATGCGGTGATCTTCGCCTTCGGCGGCTCGGGCCTGTTCGCGACTTCCTACTACGTGGTGCAGCGCACCTGCCAGGCGCGCCTGTTCGGCGGGCCGCTGGTGGCCTTCACCTTCTGGGGCTGGATGGCGGTCATCGTCGCGGCGGTGATCACCCTGCCGATGGGCATCACGTCCTCGAAGGAATACGCCGAACTCGAATGGCCGATCGACATCCTCATCGCGCTGGTCTGGGTGTCGTACGCCATCGTGTTCTTCGGCACGATCGTCAAGCGCCGCACGCCGCACATCTACGTCGCCAACTGGTTCTTCGGCGGCTTCATCCTGACGATCGCCATCCTGCACATCGTCAACAGCGCGGCCCTGCCGGTCACCCTCTGGAAGTCCTACTCGGCCTACGCCGGAGTCCAGGACGCGATGATCCAGTGGTGGTACGGCCACAATGCGGTCGGCTTCTTCCTGACCACCGGCTTCCTCGGGATGATGTACTACTTCATCCCGAAGCAGGCCGAGCGCCCGGTGTACTCCTACCGCCTGTCGGTGGTGCACTTCTGGGCGCTGATCTTCACCTACATGTGGGCCGGCCCGCACCACCTGCACTACACGGCCCTGCCCGACTGGGCGCAGAGCGTCGGGATGGTGTTCTCGCTGATCCTGCTCGCGCCCTCCTGGGGCGGGATGATCAACGGCATCATGACCCTGTCGGGCGCCTGGTACAAGCTGCGCGAGGACCCGATCCTCAAGTTCCTGATCGTCTCCCTGTCCTTCTACGGCATGTCGACCTTCGAAGGCCCGATGATGTCGATCAAGACGATCAATGCGCTGTCGCACTACACCGACTGGACCGTGGGCCATGTGCACTCCGGGGCGCTGGGCTGGGTGGGCCTGATCACCATCGGCTCGACCTACTACATGCTGCCGCGCCTGTTCGGCCGTACCGAGATGTACAGCAAGCGGCTGATCGAGCTGCACTTCTGGATCGCGACGATCGGCATCGTCCTGTACATCGCTTCGATGTGGATCGCCGGCGTGATGCAGGGCCTCATGTGGCGGGCCACCAATGACGACGGCACCCTGACCTACTCCTTCGTCGAATCGGTCAGCGCGACCATGCCCTACTACGTGATCCGCCTGGGCGGCGGCATCCTCTACCTCTCCGGCATGGTGATCATGCTCTACAACATGCTGCAGACGATCCGCATGGGCCGTGCGGCGGATGCGCCGATCCCGGCGCTGGCCTCCGCCCCGCTGAGCGCCAAGGGAGCCTGAGATGAAGCTCAGCCACGACCTCATCGAAAAGAACATCGGCCTGCTGATCGTGCTGGTCATTGCCGTCGTCAGCGTCGGCGGCCTGGTCGAGATCGTCCCGCTGTACTTCCAGAAGTCCACCACCGAGCCGGTCGCCGGGCTGCGCCCGTACACGGCGCTCCAGCAGACCGGACGCGACATCTACGTGCGCGAGGGCTGCTACAACTGTCATTCCCAGATGATCCGGCCGTTTCGCGCCGAGACCGAACGCTACGGCCACTATTCGGTCGCCGGCGAGTTCGTCTACGACCGCCCCTTCCAGTGGGGCAGCAAGCGCACCGGCCCGGATCTGGCCCGCGTCGGCGGTCGCTACACCGATGAATGGCACCGCATCCACCTGCTCAATCCGCGTGACGTGGTGCCGGAATCGAACATGCCGGGATATCCCTTCCTCGCGACGACGCGGGCCGACGACGGCACCATCGTGCGCAAGCTCACGGCGCTGCGCACCCTGGGCCATCCCTATACCGACGAGGAGATCGCACAGGCGCCGCAGGAGCTCGCCGGCAAGTCGGAGCTCGACGCGCTGATCGCCTATCTCCAGAGCCTCGGCACCAGCGTGGGCGGGGTGCGGTAATGGATGCCGGCACGCTGCGCGGTCTCATCGCCGTCGTCAGCCTGATCGCGTTCCTGGGCATCGTCTGGTTCGCCTACGGCCGCGGGCGCCGCAAGCGCTTCGACGAGGCGGCGAACCTGCCCTTCGCCGACGAGGAAATGGATCGCCGCAGCGCCGAAGCCGAGCGGCGCGGCGCCGATCCGGATCCCGATTCACAACATCCCCCGCGCTAACGAGGAGTCGAGGGAAATGGCCGATTTCACCCATCCGGGCTGGAGCGTCTACATCGCGGTGGTCACCGTGGTGTCGATCATCGCCTGCTTCCTGCTCGCCATGCTCATGTCCAAGGGGCGCAAGCCCGGCGAGAAGCTCGATACCACCGGCCATGTCTGGGACGACGACCTGCGCGAGCTCAACAACCCCCTGCCGCGCTGGTGGCTGTACCTGTTCTACATCACCTGCGTCTTCGCGATGGTGTATCTCATCCTCTACCCCGGGCTCGGCAGCTTCAAGGGCGTGCTCGGCTGGACCCAGGTCGGACAGTACGAAACCGAGATCGAGCGCGCCAACGCGCGTTTCGACCCGCTTTTCGACGGCTATCTCGCGCAGGACATCCCGACCGTGGCCGCCGATCCCAGGGCGCGCGACATGGGCGAGCGACTGTTCCTGACCTATTGCGTGCAATGCCATGGATCGGATGCCCGCGGCAGCCGCGGCTTCCCCAATCTCACGGACCGCGACTGGCTCTGGGGCGGCGATCCCGACGCGATTCGCGAGTCGATCATCAGCGGACGCAGCGGCATCATGCCGCCGATGGCCGCGGCCATCGGCGGCGGCGCCAACGTCGAGCAGGTCGCGCATCATGTGCTGCGCCTGTCGGGCAGCGCCCACGACCCGGTGAAGGCGGAACTCGGCCGCGACGGCTTCGCCGCCTGCACCGCCTGCCATGGCGCCGAAGGCAAGGGCAACCACCTGCTCGGCGCACCCGACCTGACCGACAGGATCTGGCTGCACGGAGGCTCGCTCGCCGCCGTGATGGACGCGATCAATCGCGGGCGCACCAACGAGATGCCCCCCTTCGGCGAACTGCTCGGAGAGGGCAAGGTGCATCTGCTGACGGCTTATGTATGGGGACTGTCGAACACCGTCCCGCAAAGGTGAGGGAGCTCACGCCGCGCAAGCGGCGTTTGCTTGCCGGAGTCGACACCCGCAAGGGCGCGGGCTCCGGCCTTTTATTCCCGGTCGCCGGCACGCCGGCGACCATCAGCGGCAGGGGCAGGCAGCCATGAAGTCTCCGCGCAAGGCGGTGGCCGCCGCTACCGGCGGCGGCGACACCGTCGATCTATACGAACTGCGTCGCAAGGTCTATCCCCGGGCGGTGAGCGGCTGGTTCGCCGGCTGGCGCTGGGTGATGGTCTGGCTCACGCAACTGGTCTTCTACGGTCTTCCCTGGCTGCAGTGGAACGGCCGCCAGGCGGTGCTGTTCGATCTCGAGAGCCGCCGCTTCTTCATCTTCGGCCTGGTCCTCCATCCGCAGGATTTCATCTACCTGACCGGCCTGCTGGTGATCTCGGCAATGGCGCTGTTCCTGTTCACCACCGTCGCCGGCCGGCTCTGGTGCGGCTATGCCTGTCCACAGACGGTGTACACCGAGATCTTCCTGTGGATCGAGAGGCGCATCGAGGGCGACCGCTTCAGGCGGATGAAGCTCGACGCGGCCCCGATGTCCGCGCGCAAGTTCGCTCTCAAGGCCGCGAAGCACGGCGCCTGGATCCTGTTCTCGCTCTGGACGGGCTTCACCTTCGTCGGCTACTTCACGCCGATCGTGGAACTCGGCGGACTCGTCGCGACCGCCGCGCTCGGCCCCTGGCAGACCTTCTGGATCCTGTTCTACGGCTTCGCCACCTATGGCAACGCCGGCTTCATGCGCGAGCAGGTCTGCAAGTACATGTGCCCGTACGCCCGCTTCCAGGGCGTGATGTTCGACCGGGACACGCTGATCATCACCTATGACAAGGGCCGCGGCGAACCGCGCGGATCGCGCTCGCGCAAGGCCGATCCGGCGATGCTGGGCCTCGGCTCCTGCATCGACTGCGGGCTGTGCGTGGAGGCCTGCCCGACCGGGATCGACATCCGCGAGGGGCTGCAGCTCGAATGCATCGGCTGCGCCGCCTGCATCGACGCCTGCGATGCGGTCATGGGCAAGATGAACTACGCGCCCGGGCTGATTCGCTACGATACCGAGAACGGGATGCAGAACCGCTGGAGCCGGGCGCAGCTCTGGCGGCGGGTGGTCCGACCGCGGGTGCTCGTCTATACCACCGTCCTGCTGGTGGCGACGATCGCGCTCGTCGGGCACATGGTGACGCGCACCCCGCTCAAGCTCGACATCATCCGCGACCGCGGCACCCTCGGGCGCGAGGTCGACGAGGGCATGATCGAGAATGTCTACCGGCTGCAGCTCACCAATTCCACCGAGGAACCCCGCAGCTACGTCCTGTCGGTGAGCGGCATCGATACCGTGTTCATCGATTCGCAGGCGGAGTTCGACGTCGATGCCGCCGGCAACCGGACGGTCCCGGTCAGGGTCAGGATCCAGCCCGACACCGGCGTGCCCGGTACGCACACGATATATTTCGGCGTTAGCGATCTCGACGACCCGGATGTTTCGGTCCGCGAGAAAACCACGTTCTACGTGCCGCATCAGGCCCGCTAGGACCGCGGCGAAGGAGAACCGGCGAAGATGGAAGTCCCGATGTCCGAGCAAGCCCCCTGGTGGCGCCAGTTCTGGCCCTGGATGCTGATCGCGCTGCCGGCCTGCGCCGTGGTCGGCAGTCTCGTCACCGCCTGGCTGGCGGTGCGCTCGGCCGACTCGCTGGTGGTCGACGACTACTATCGCGAGGGCCGGGCGATCAACCGCACGATCGAGCGTGACCTGCGCGCCGCCGAACTGGGCCTGGCCGCGACGATCGACCGCGCCCCGGAGGGCGTGCGCCTGTCCCTGCATGCGGGCGAGACGATCGACTGGCCCGCCAGCCTCGCCCTGCGCCTCGTGCACGCAACCCGCGCCGAGCAGGACCGCGAGCTGGTCCTGCGATCGATCGGCGCCGGCCACTATGTCGCAAGCGGCGAATCCCTGCCGCAGTCGGGCCGCTGGACGCTCCATCTCGAGAATCCGGCCCGCGACTGGCGGCTCGCCGGCCCCGTCGATGCCAGCGCCCCGGGCTGGCGGATCGAGGCGCGCACCGACCTGCGCCCGGGGAACGGCCAATGAAGCCGGCGCAGGAAAGCTCCGCCGGCCGCTTCCTGATGCAGGTCCTCTGGCCTTCGTTCCTCGTGGCGATCG